>JAGVOW010000071.1 GCA_020052515.1 Brevinematales bacterium
CAAATTCCCCCTCCATAATTGCAAGCATAATTACCGCTGACGATACAATTTGATACTATTGTCCCGGATGAAGCGCACCAGATACCGCCGCCGCTCGTATCGATTTCATTGCTCATTCTTGTATACCCATTGGTCAGTGTAAACCCGATCAATACTCCTCCATTTGAAATAAAAGCGCAGCGAACAGCCGTGTCCCCAAAGTCTGTCCATAGTTCATTCGTATCAGGTTGTCCGGCAATAAACGTCCCCTCAGGCCCATTGACGCTTTTGACCGTGATAGGCTTCAGTATCGCGATGCGGTTGGTAAGCATCCCTCCGGCTACCACTCCGCCCGTATTGTAAACCCCATTCGTCACAATGACTGCCCCGCCCGATGATACAACATCAATAGCGGCCTGGATATTTGTAGCCGCTTTTGTCCAGGTATTGTATGGATAAGTATGCGATCCGAATGGGGAAACATAAGCCATAAGAACCGTACTCAAAACAATCAACGCGTAGTTGTTTGTCTTGTCCAGCGTAATATCTGTCTCTCCAAACAGAGATTCTGTCATCGCTTTGACTGTGATGCTTTTATTCAAATAAGCTGAATCGATCAGCAAATAAAAAGTCCCGTCTTCCATAGTCGTGGAAGTGTCCAGAGTTGTGTTGCTGAACATTGCCGTTACTGCCACATTCGAGTCTGCCGGAGTTCCTTCCTCAAGATAAACTTCTCCATAAAGCACATACAAAATTTTGTTCCGCAGAATCACGCGGCCGTTCTCTACATAAACCAGGTCTAAATTGACCA
The DNA here is from genome assembly GCA_020052515.1 of Brevinematales bacterium. Classification (GTDB taxonomy): domain Bacteria; phylum Spirochaetota; class Brevinematia; order Brevinematales; family JAOACQ01; genus JAGVOW01. The sequence continues at coordinate 791 of JAGVOW010000071.1, forward strand.
CGCTTGTGCCATTCTGCCGGACTATTACCGCTTCAACGCTTTCCCCGTAGTACTTTAAAACATTGCCTGTATCCAGTACAGATACTGTAATGGTATAGCTATCTGCCGGCAATGAAAATCCCGCTTCAATAATGCTTTTATTAGCAAAATTGACCGTAAAGCTTCTGCTGTTCTGAGAATTGGAAAGACTGGCAAACTGCACTTCCATCTTTCCGCTATTTGCCTCAGGAAGCGTAATGGCCAATTGCGTAACGCCATTCCCTTTGCTGTTTCCGCCCGCCGGATCGGTGATCGGATTGATTGCACAATTCGATAACAGAGCTAAAAAACAAAATAATGCCCCGAAAAGAAATGTTTTCCTCATGATTTTATCCTCCTTAAAGAAATTCGTAATGCAATTTTTCGGCTGTTTTCAAACCTCTTAACCAGCATAAAAATCTCAATTTGAACAAATAGTAAAATCATTTGATACCATGCCTTCCCCTGAATTAACTTCAGCCATACTGTATGTATACGACTTTTTTCGCGCGAGGTCCGATGAAATGGTTAAACAGGTCAGTGCCCATGGCTTGAAAACATAAGTCAAATGAGTATTTCGAAGGAGTTTGCCTTTAAAACTCAAGTCTACAGAATACGAGGATTCCTTGTTCCAGTTCAGACAGAAAACACTTACGTTGCCGGCATTATCCATATAGGCATAGACACGAATATCTTCCGCGACCTTCTTACAGAAGATCATATGAGGCAAAGCGTAATTTGAAAACATCCGGTATACTGTAAATACCGGTTTTGGACTATGATCCGGATTTAAGAAGCTATTTAACCAATATTCACAGATGCTCCAGGGCATAACAGACAGCAACCCTTTCTGGGCGCTCGAAATACCGATAAAATCGGCCATCCACAATCCCGCGCTCAAAGTACCCAGCGACGCGTCGCCTTTGGGCTTTGACGGATCACCGCTTCCGGTTATCTGGCATTCTGTGATAATCAATGGCATGCCCGGCTTGTATTTATCCATTATTTTCCGGACAGAAGTATAAAAATTAACAATGTTATTGAAATCGTTAACCGCTAAATCATGCGTTGCCATGCTGTTATACCAGGCTGGATAGTAATGCAGGGATACCGCGTCAATGTAATCCGCGCAGTTTTCTAAGAAAGGCGTCAGCCTGTCAAAACCAAGTAAGTTCCAGTTGTAAAAATCTGGCCCGAGTATTCTTAAATTAGGAAATGATTCTCTGACAGCGGCCGCGGTATTTGTAAAACTGTTTATATATTTATTCCAGTCGATTAAATCAGTGCGCGGAAAAGTTATAGAATAAATGTCCGGCTCATTTCCGATGGAGACATACTGAAGAGGATTGTTTTTAGCATAATCATTGAGCAAATTAGTCGCCCGCGTAATCCTTTCTTGAACATTGGGCCTGCTGGCTAAAGGAATCTGAAGCAATGGCTGGGCGCCGACATTAGAGCAGTAAGAGGCAAACCTGCTCATAAAATCAAGAGATAGGCTTTCAGGTATCTCCTGATCATTCATTTCACCACCAGCCCGCAAAAACTTAATGTTCAAAGGTTTAACGTGCTTTTCAGTGCCGCTTATCAAGTTTCCCCATTCTTTGATCCACAACCAGTAATTCTGTCCGAAGAACAGAGGATTGAGGGTATTAAGAATAACCGGCTCAATGGTAACAGATGCGGATTTTATATTATATCCTTTTACAGACTTTGCACAGCTAGAAAACAAAGCTAAAGCGCAAAAAAACAATCCATAAAAAAATATATTGCTCACACCATCTTCCTACTTGTTTATCCAGACATCCATGCAAAGACCCTGCCATTTTTCAATAAAAATTATAACTCTTTATCAAGAAAACAATTACAAACTTGATTTAATATCTATCAGGATTCATAAAAATAAAAATGGTCGTTTTTACACTACTGTTTTTACACTGGAATGTCGTTTTTACACTACTTTATTTCAGAAAAAAGTGGAAAATTTCTGTCTCTTCCATTATCATAATCAGGACAATTTGAACTCACCCCCCGTCTTGCGAAATAGAGGGGAAAAAACTGTTCCATTTAAGCCCTTCTCTTCCGCAGAAGAGAAGGATGCCGGAGGGCGGGGTGAGTTTTAACGGCTTAGCAGTTACTAAAAAATATATTTAACCGAGGTTTAAATTGGAAGAAATCAGGATCATCGCTATTGATGATGAAGAAGCAATAACGCATGCCATTCAAACCAATCTTTCTGATTACAATATTGTCGTTTTTAATGATCCTGAAGCCGCTCTGGAAGAATTGATCCGTACCCCCTATCAAATTATTATTATTGACGAGATTATGCCGAAATTGCGCGGGATTGGCCTTCTTTCGAAAACCAGAGAAGCTTGCCGCCATCCTTTCATAGCTATTATGCTATCCGCTTACATTGACAAAGAATTATCCCAGAAAGCGATCAATTCAGACTTGATTGACTATATGCTGGATAAGCCTATTAAATTTGCCTTGCTGAAAGACAAGATTAACATCTGTGTGGGCAAAATTAAAAGAGAACAGGAAGAAAATTCCAGAATTGAGAGAATTAAAAATGAAAACGAGCAATTAACCCGGGATATAAAGTCTTTCAAGGAATTTATTTATACCTGTGAGGACCAAACGATGGTCGTCTGCGCGCCCAGTATAAAAAAAATTGTGGGGCAGCTTGATAAATTCGCAAAATCCAATGAAAGTTGTTTGATCCAGGGGGAAACCGGAACCGGAAAAGAAAAAATAGCGTATTTATTGCATCAGAAAAGCGGCCGCAGCGGAAAAAGCTATGTAAAAGTAAACTGCGCCGCTATACCGGAAAGCCTTTTTGAATCTGAAATGTTTGGGCATGAGGCAGGGGCTTACACAGGCGCTTCAAAAATGAAAATTGGAAAATTTGAAATGGCGGATAACGGCACGCTATTTCTCGATGAAATAGGTGATCTGCCATTGAGTCAGCAAAGTAAAATACTTTGCGCGCTGGAGGATGGTGAAATAAGCAGAATTGGTGGGACTAAGCCTATAAAAATCAATGTCAGGATAGTCTGTGCCACAAACACCGACTTATTGAAAATGGCGGAAGAAGGAAAGTTTAGAAAGGACCTGTATTATCGGATAAATGTCCTGCAAATTTTTGTCCCGCCTTTGCGGGAAAGAGTGGAAGACATTCCTGTGTTATCCAGATACTTTTTAATGGAAATTTCCAACAAAGAAGGCGGGGTAGAAAAAAACCTGACGGAAGAAGCGCTGGAATACCTAAAAAATTTAGCTTTCCCTGGGAACATCCGGGAACTTAAAAATCTGATTCATCGGGCTTATCACTTTCACGAGAGAGAGCAAATAACCGAGAAAGATATAAAGATGCTTGTAAACAACTCTCGAAGTCAGGAAACGGAACCCATAGAAAATAAAATTCCTCCCGTAGAATCACTGTTTGAAAAAAACCTGCCCTTGCGTGAATTTAAAGATTTTGTGGAAAGACTCTATATTGCCAGTCAGCTGAAAAAGCACCAGGATAATAAAACAGAGACTGCTCAGGCTCTGAAAATCGACCCCGCGAATTTCTTCAGGAAGCTAAAAAAACTGAGGCTTACTTCCTATAAATCGTGAAAGTTGTTCCTTTCTGTAATTCTGAACACACATCCAGGCCTATGTGATAACGTTCGGCAAGCTCCTTCGCCAGGTATAACCCGATGCCAGTCCCGGCACCAACCGGTTTTGTAGTGTAGTCAATCGCGAATATTTTTTTCAGATATTTTTCATCTATTCCTTCACCGGTGTCTGTGATTTCGATCCAGAAATGCTCGGCTGATCCGGAACCGGATAACGTTATGGTTCCCCTATCTTTAATAGAGTCCACAGCGTTGGAAACAACATTCATAATGATATGATTCAGCGCCCCAAAATTCGTTCGAATGAAAAAGTCTTCTGGAATATTGTTGATAAACTCAATTCTATCTTTTACCTTTAATGAATAAACCTCGACTATTGCTTCCAGCATAGATTTTAATTTAAATGATTCAGAACAATCTTCCTTGTTATAAACCAGCACACGAAGGCTTTTGACAATCTTTTCAATCCGCTCCAGATTCTGATAAATATACTTCAGGGAAAGAGCTACATCTTTATCCTCAGCCATTCCGGCATTTTCTATCCTATTTTTGATGAATTCCAGAGGGCCCAGAACCCCCGCGAGAGGGTTTAGAATCTGGTGAGTAATACCGCCCGCCAATTTGCCGACAGAGGCGTATTTGTCGGACAACATTAAACTTTCTTTCGTTTTATTGAATCTAAATAAAGCTTCCATTTTTGCGATGAGCACTTCCATAGAAAACGGCTTGTAGATATAATCCACGGCGCCTGCTGAAAGCCCCTCAATATTTTCCTCCACACTCGTCTTCGCGGTAAGAAAGATAAAGGGGGTACTTTGATAATCTTCGCGCTCTTTTAAGCGATAAAAGAGTTCATAACCATCCATCTCATCCATCATAATGTCCGATAAAACAAGATCCGGCTTCGGGTATTTTTCCAGGATATCCAGGGCTTCTTTTCCGCTACGGGCGCATAACACATTGTATTTATTGCAAATTGAGTTCCGGATTTGCCTCAACAAAGTAATATTATCCTCCACTATTAAAACCGTATTTTTGTCAAAATCCAGGTGGTCAGGATTATCAAACAAATCCAGACTGGAGTCAAATAAAGGAAGAGAACAAGTGATATCGTTTTGAATTCGGCCGGCGTCTTTCGGCCTATACCTCTTCAAACAAACACGAAACACGCTTCCTTTTCCTTCCTGGCTATCTACAACGATTTCGCCATCCAATGATTTCAAAATCTCCGAAACAATAAAAAGGCCCATACCAATACCCTGAATATTTCTTTTTTTGCGTGATATCTGATAATAGGGATTAAAAATAGCCTGCAAATTCTCTTTAGTAATACCCTCGCCAGAATCCCGGACTGTAAAGACTAACTGATCGCCTTCCGCTTCTAAAACCACCTCGATAGAGCCTTCGTCTTTATTGTACTTTATAGCATTGTCCATCAGGTTGTTGACAATCCGGTCTATTGCCAATGAATCCGCCTGAATATAAAAGCCCGGAGAAATACTGCAAGTAAGATGAATCTTTCTTTTTTTCACAGAAGCTTCAAACAAAGGCATTTTTTTACTCAAGAATTCCGAAAAACAGAAAACCTCATCATGATTATAAAACACCTGCCCTTTTTGCAATTTCTCAGAGTCCAGAAAATTCACCATATTTCTCAGCAATAAGTCTATGTTATACTTTATCTCTTTGAGTTCCTGAGTCACCTCAGTTTTGCGGATATATTCCTCCAGACTGTTTCGAATAATTGTCAGCGGGGTTTTTGATTCGTGCGCGAGGTTGATAAAAAAGGCAGTTTTTTGCTCATTGACCAATTCCAACTCTTTAGTCCGCTGCTGCACTTTTAACTCCAGGCTATTGGTTAATAGGGTAAGGTCTTTTCGAATATTGTAATTCTGGAGAGATACAATAATACCCTGGGAAAAAATGAACAATAAAAATCCATAGTGAATATAAAATACCCTTGGAATAATATTATAACTGGAGAGCATATCGCTCAAAATAAAAAAGAAAAACATAAAAAAGCCAAAAAAGGCTATTTTCGCGATCAATGTTTTTTTGATAAAACCAGTTAAAAACAAATAAATAATGAGTACCAGACTGGAGAAACAAACATACAATTGAAAAACCAAAAAGGTACGCGCGAAAATCATTGGATCTGTTAAAATGACAATTGCTGATAAAAACAATCCTACTATGGTAATGATTTTTGAAACTATTTTTTTTCTATAGTCTGGAAACAGGGAATTGATAAAAAAATTGAAGATTGGAACCGTAAGATAAACAGATAAATAAGTTAGTTTTATTATAATTTGATAAACAAGATAAGAAATGGGAAAACTTCGAAAATACTGTAATTGAAAATACATATATATGGTAATCAGAATAGAAAAAATACCAAGCCATAGCGGAGTTTTTTCTTTTGGGTATAACAGGAAAAATATAAAAAAATACAAAGCTATCATAACTAAACAACCGAACACAAAAAAATCTAATTGCATATGGGTTTCTACATTTTTCTGCATCAATGCATTTTTATTAAATTCGATGCCGACCGGAATTCCCCCAACAGAACGATAAAAATTACAGAATTCAATAAAAATCACAACCGAGTCAGCCGCCTTGAAGTGACAGATCGAGGGATTTATTTGCGGGACTGTCTCCTTCTGGTTGTGGCCTATGATCCCGGAGGAGCCAATTAACATAGGCAGTGAGTTATTCGTCTGACAATAAATTCGATAAGACGATCCATCGCTGAAGAACTTAAACGAATACTCTTCCTCGTTTCGAGGCAAAAGAATTTTCAATCTGAAGGTCGCAAAACCTGCACTTTTTATGATATTAGAGGAAGATAAGTGAAAGTTATTCCAAGCAGAAGGGAGTGTTATAAAATCACAATCGTTCGTTTTAAATAGCAAATGGTCTGTAATCAAGTACTTGTTCCAGTAAAATTCCCATTTACCTTTTAACAGCAAAGATCCATTTGATTCGAAATCCCAATTTCTGAGGTCCATCATTCCATTATAAGCCAGGGAAGAACCAAAAGATTTTACAGCAATAAAAAAAAGAAAGAAAACAACTAATCTCTTTATCATAAGCAGTTAATAAAGCCCGAAACAATCAATCTTCCACACAGCGTTGCCAGTGCCGCCGGGGCTGATCTCAAATCCTTCAATGGCAGTTTTTGTAAAACCGTCATTCGGAGCACCAACCGGCTGCCAGCTTCCTCTGGAAAAATCTGTAAAGGCAAATTTTTCCCATCGCCATTCCGTAAAATTATCAACAAATGATACAACAAATTGCTCGCCGCCATTATCTATAATAAATATTTGAACAGCTTTCCCGGAATTACATCCCTTAAACCAGAAGGCAATACCGTTGTATGAACTCCAATCCGTGAGAGGAAGACTGCTGCCGAAGCCGCCGGCCCAAAGCCAGTCATTATTAGTAAACGAGATTTTTAATGAGCTATATCCATCCATTTTGTCAGTATTATCAATAGTTATATCGACCGAGCTATTCATGCCGTTGCCGCAGCCGAGGTAGGCACAGGTCTCAAAGTCCTGAATAAGAACAGTCCAATTACTGGGTGAAACATTCTTCGCGGGTTCAATATAAGACGGCCCGGATAGATAGGATTTAAAAAAGAGCCCCGCGGGAGCCAGCGGTGTATAATCCCAGCCATTTATAAGGGATGGCGCCCAGGAGGGTGAGAAACACCATACTGTCCAGCTAATACCTTTACCGGTGAGATAATTTATGATATGCGTACCATAATTAGTAGTCCCATAATACAAACCTTGAACCGGCTCAAATCCTAATTCGGTCGCGATCATCGGATAAGCGGCGCTCATATAGCCGAATTTTGCCTGCCAATCGGCTTCCCCTTCCTCTCCGGCTTTTGACGGATAGGGATGCGATGAATATACAATGCCTTTATTAGTAAGAGGATTGGCTCCTGCGGCGCTTAAATCATAGCACCAATTCAAGCCTCCGACAATAGGGATGGCAGCAGAATTGTATTTGTAGATTTCCGTGACAATATTGTCCGCGATTATTTTCCATTCCGCCCAGGTCATAGAACATGGATTTCCGCCAATTGAATTTCCCAGGCCTACCGGTTCATTGAAAATCTCATAAAACGCCGCATAAGGTTCATTTTTAAAATATTCTGATACATTGGTCCAGAATTGAATTGTTTCATCTATAGTAGTATCCATATTTTGCTCATATACATTGTCTTTCAGGCTGCCTATGCCGTGCCAGTCTATTATAGAATACATATTGTACTGTTTGGCCCATGCTACTCCGTTTGAAATACGCGACAGAGCCAGGCTTTTTGCGTTTGTCCGCCAGGATAGCGGGCACACTACGATACGGACTAATTGAGCGCCCCATTCATGCATTTTTTGAAAATAGTCAGCGTTCCAATGGTTTTTAACAACAAGTTCGTCAATATCAATAGTAGTCATTCCTTTGAAGGTTATCTGACTGCCGGAAGCATCCAATATCCGGTTGCTGGACACACGCAGTAAGGCAGAAATTCCAATTGAAGAAGAAGATGACAAATTTGAATTATTGCTTGCATTGGCCGAACTACATGAAAATAAAGAAAAAATTAAGGCTGGAAATACTAAAAAATAAATTCTCATAAATGCCTCCAACATTTTATTTTATCACAAAATTATTCTTTCGCAAGCGCTTTTTTTAACTATAATAAAGTTTCTTCCTAATGCCTGTCGAAAAGTAATAATTATAAACTGAACTACCAATTCGGAGTATCTTATGAAAGTGAGATTCTGGGGCGTAAGAGGTTCCATTCCAACACCCGACTTAAATAAGATGAAAGTAGGCGGCAATACTTCCTGCGTGGAAGTGAAATTAGACAACCAGCGCATTATTTTTGATATGGGAACAGGTGTCCGGGCTTTAGGCCATTCTATCGCAAATGAGATGGCGCAAGGCCTGGTCAAAAATATCTTTATCATTTTGAGCCATACCCACTGGGACCATATTCAAGGACTTCCTTTTTTTGCCCCTCTATTTATGAATATTAATCTAACTATATTTGGCCCCGCAAAAGCAAATAGAAAGCTAGAAGACCTTCTGTCCGCGCAAATGGAGTACGACTATTGGCCCGTAAAATTCAGCCATCTGCCGGCAAAGATCAATTTTCAAGAACTCTCCGAGGGGTTTTACAAGATTAACGATTCTATCCAGATATGGACAAAAAGACATATACACCCTGGAATGGCATTTGGCTATCGATTGGATTGCAATGGCAAATCCCTCACCTATTCCACCGACACAGAACATTTTCAAAATGTCCTGGACAAAAGAGTCATTGAACTCTGCGAAGGAACCGATTTACTCATCCATGACGCTCAATACACGGAAAAGGAAATCGGAAGCCGATTGGGCTGGGGCCATAGTACATGGAACCAGGCAATTCAGGTAGCACAGGCCGCAAAAGCAAAGCGCGTGGCGCTTTTTCATATGGACCCGGAAAGAACCGATGAAGAAGCTTTCTCAATTCAGGAGTCAGCCAGAAAGATACTGCCCACCTCCTTCTTAGCCTTAGAAGGGAATGAAGTGGAATTGTAATCCCCTTTAAAAAGGGGGTTAGGGGGTTGTTTTCGTTGGTTTCTTGAAAAACGTTTTACCTCGCCCGCCGACGTTCCCTTTCGCGCATGGACGCGCGAAAGACCGCCCCTTACGCCGATCCCTCAATTCCATCCCTTCGCTTCCCTTTCTTTGTGGTTCCCTCCGATTTTTTTTCAATTAAATTCTTCTTGATAATTATTAAATAAAGGATTATAATTTATTTATATCCAACAATAAAATATAAAAAAAGAAGTTAGAATGGTTTGACAAAGTTCTTAAAAATGCTTTAGAAAAAGAATTCTCTTTATAGGAAAAAAAATGTGCTTAACGAGAATTGACAAACCAGAACATCTAGCGAGCTTTTTTCAAAATCTCTCGAAACATAAAAATATTCCTATTCTTTTGTATATTGACAATGACAATAAACCAATAGAAGCTGAATTGGCCTTTCATTATAAAACCGGAGACCAGCCCTTAATAAAAACGAAAGAAGAAATTCCCTCTCTTGTTTCCGGAGCGGAAATTAAAATCCATTTATTCTATCGAGATAATCTCTGTCTTATCGAATCAAAAGTCCTTCAAATTCTGGAGAAATCTTTTCTGATTCACAAACCGTCAGAGATTAATATTTCGTGCCGCAGGCAGGCGTTCCGACACAAAATGGAAGAAGGCGAGAAAGCGTTTGTTCGGTTCAATACGTCAAATCATGAGTATTCTATTAGCGACATCAGCTTTAATGGATTTTCTTTTATTTCCAAAGAATCCATTTTTTTCGAAGGCCAAACGGTTAAAAATGTAAAGGTATCCATAGAAAATGGCCCGGATTTTCTATCTGACGGTATTATCAAAAATATTGCGCGAATCCATGAGGGTTCTTACAAAATTGGCGTTTATATAGTTAGTATAAGCTTATACCTTCGAAAGAAGTTATTTTCCTATTTGTTTAGAAAAAATTACCCTTTCAGCCGGGAATTAGCGGATTATTCTGACCTTGCCCAGCTTTATGATGAATCAAAATATTCAGTCGAAACAAAAGATAATGACTTTCTTTCTCTTCTGGGAATTTTGGAAAGAATGAAAAGAAATCCTCTTCTTTCAGCAAATCTCGTTTATGACAGGAATGGAACGCTTGCTCTATGCGCCGCGATCCGCGTTTACAACAGAACCTTTTTAGGACAATCAGCGACGGTAGCGTCGTCAGATTATTTCCCAAATAAGATCAAGAATGAATTATTGCTTGGACTGGTTGAACAGTTATTAAACAATCCGTATTTTTCAGATTATATTGAATATGTGAACGCGGATGATGAATGGCGGCAATCTCTCTATAATGGCGCGGGCCTATTAATAAATAATAAAGATTGTATATCAACCGGCCATTACTTTCTTTATCAATGGCGGACAGATGAAGCGTTGGGATTAATAGAAAATTCGATTTATTCTATAGAGGAATTGTACGCTCCTGATGATGAATTCATCAATTTCTGCAATGAAAATCTGAACTCTCTGGAAACAGATTGTTACGATTACAGAAAAGACCGCTTTAATGAGATGGAGGCAAGACAGCTTTTTGACGTTATTGGGATATCGGTTGACAGGAAACTCTGGAAAATTTCGAAAGGTGGAGTCATACTCGCCTTTGCCGTAGCCGATGGTTATTCGGATGAGATTTCTCTCGGAAACGTTACCGACAATTGCCGGATTCATTTTACAGGAAACCCGGAAGAACACGATGGGTTACTGAAATCTTTTCTGTCGTTTGCCGCTACGTTTTACAAAAGGATATCGCGAGAGTCATTTAATCTTTTCGTCAGGACAGAAATTCAACAAACTATTCCCGGGATAATAAAAAAACAGTCAATTATGCAGGTTATAATGAACTGGGAAGGCTTAAATGAGTTAAAAAAGATTTTATCCGCGGATATTTTGACTTTAGATAAATATTATCCGCTGACCTATCCTCAAAAATTAATCTGGTATAGCGAAAAGCTATATCCGGGAACGAGTCTGGGAAATAATGCGGGGACAGCAAGGGTAAAGGGAGGACTGGATTTTACACTTTTAGAAAAAGCAGTAAATATCTTTATTCAAAAAAATGACTCTATAAGATTAAGAATGATTGAAAAAGAAGGGGAAATAAAACAATATATTGCTGAATATCGTGTTTATAAATTAAATTTTGTTGATTTTAGCAATCTAAACGAATTAAATCCATTTTACGATTGGGAGAAAAAAACAACTGAAAAAGTTTTTAATCTAATTGATTCTGATTTATTTTATTTCGCAAATATTCTTTTGCCAAAAAAGGAAAGCTCTTTTTATATTAAAATGCACCATACTATTTCAGATGCCTGGGCAACAATATTAGCCTTTCATCAAATTTTTGAGATATACTGGTTTTTGAAACAAAATAAGCCAATTCCAAGCGGGAAAAGTTCTTCATATTTAGACTATCTCGATAGAGAAAATGATTTCTTTCATTCTGATAGGTTTTATCAGTATCAGGATTTCTGGAATAACCAATTCCAGACTGTTCCTGAATTTATCCATTGGAAAAATCAAAAACAAAAAGGATTTTCAACACGTTCCTCAAGAATAGGAATTTCATTGTTTCCAAACCTATCTAAGAAAGTAAATAATTTTTGTAATGAAAAAGAAATATCTATATTCTCACTTTTCCTTTGTCTAATAGGCATTTATATATCACGCGCGACTTCAAAAAAGGATATTTCGATAGGAACCAGTGTTTTAAACCGGTTGAGCGCGAAAGAGAAAGAAACTATAGGAATGTTTACTAATATGCTTCCCATTCATTTATCTATTGATATGAATATGCCTTTTTTAGAGTTTTTAGATACGTTTGGACGACAATGGAAGCAAATTCTTAAGTATCAAAAATATCCTTATCTTAGTATACTCAGAGATGCCCGCGAAAGATTAGGTGTTAATGACCTTTTTGATGTTACTTTTACTTATCAAAACGCAAAGTTAGATATAGACTCATTTGTTGGAGAATATCAGGGGAGATGGCATAGTTATGGCCATCAAACGAATTCCCTTAATATTTTTCTCAATGACAGGGAAGGCGACGGCAACTATGTATTAAATTTTGATTATCTAATAGATATTTTTACAATAAATGAAATTGAACAAATAGCGAAACATATTTTTAATCTTTTAGAAGATGTTCTCGAAAACCCATTAAAAAAAATCTCAGAAATAGAAATTTTAAACAAATCTGAAAAAGTACAAATTCTTAACGATTTTAATAATACAAAAGCGGATTTTCCTTTTGATAAAACAGTACATCAGCTCTTTATGGAACAAGCGGCGAAAACGCCTGATAATATTGCCGTGGTTTTTAATAATCAGAATATTTCTTACCGGGAATTAGACGAGAGGTCAAATCAGTTAGCTCGCTCATTAAGAAATAAGGGAGTAAAACCCGATTCTCTTGTCGGAATAATGGTTGAGCCATCAATTGAAATGGTAATAGGAATTATCTCAATTATTAAGGCCAGCGGAGCGTATCTCCCAATTGATACTGATTATCCCCAGGAACGGATAGAGTATATGCTCTCCGATAGTAAAGCGCAAATTCTTTTAAGTCGGAAGAATTTTTTAAATAAAATTCCTGAAAATTTAAGAAACAGCGCCCTTGCTTTATTTTTTGACGACCCATCTATTTATCAGGAGGATAATTCCCCTATTCCTAACGTAAATACGCCGAACGATCTGATTTATTTAATTTACACTTCAGGATCTACAGGAAAACCGAAAGGAGTTCTTGTTAATCAAATCGGATTAGTAAATCTTATTCATACATTTAAAGAAATGTTTAGTATTACTTCCAGTGATAAGGTAAGTCAGGTATCAAATTTTACTTTTGACGCGTCTGTATTTGAAATATTTCCCTGTTTAACGGCGGGCGCAACCCTTTTTATAATAAAAAAAGAAATAACCTATAACCCAAATTTATTGAAAGAATTTATAAATAGTAAGAAAATCACTTTTACTTATCAGCCAACGGCAATTGGAAAAATACTTTTCACTTATGATTGGACTAATACAAATCTAAGGAATATGTGTGTTGCAGGAGAAAGGTTAAGCCAATATAAAATGAATGATTTGCCCTTTAAAGTATATAACCTTTATGGCCCCACAGAAACAACAGTTTGGGCTACTTATTACCTTTTAAAAAAACCGGGAAACGATGAGGCTCCTCCAATTGGTCAACCTATTAAAAATACAAAAATTTATATTGTAGACCCACATAATCGATTACAGCCAATAGGGTTTGAAGGAGAACTTTGTATAAGCGGAACAGGCCTCGCCAGAGGCTATTTAAATAATCCGGATTTGACCGCTCAGAAATTTGTCCCTAACCCATTTATACCAGGGGAGTTAATGTATAGAACAGGAGATATGGCACGCTGGCTACCGGATGGCAATATTGGCTATATAGGACGGATTGACCATCAAGTCAAGATTCGAGGTTTTAGAATTGAACTGGGAGAAGTCGAAAACCGGATGCTCGAAACCCCGGGAGTGAAAGAAACGGCTGTTCTCGCACGTGAGGATAGCGACGGTGAGAAGTTTTTGTGTGCCTACTATAGCGGAGAAAAAGAATTGGATATTACTGTTTTGAAAGCGGCCCTTTCCAGAGGAATGCCGGAGTATATGGTACCCTCCCGGTTTGTCTATCTCGAAAAATTTCCGTTGACTTCGAACGGAAAGCTGGATCGGAAAGCCCTGCCGGAACCCGACGAAGCTTCTATTGTTAGAAAAGAGTATATCGCGCCAAGGGATGAAATTGAAAGAACTATCGCGTTAATCTTCCAGGAAACGCTGAAAATCGAAAAAGTGGGATTGGACGATAATTTCTTTGATCTGGGAGTGAACTCCATAATGCTTATCAAAATTCAGGGAAAACTTTTTGATAAAAACTTAGGCCTCACGCTACAGGACTACTATCGTTATCCGACTGTTCGTGAAATTGCCGCTCTAGCTCGAGGCGAAATAAAAAGAGAAGGGCAAAATGAAGAAATCAATATTTATCAGAAAAAAAACGAAGCCAATTTTACTGCAGATAATTTTAATCTGGAAGACGAGAATAATACCGCGGTTTTAATCACCGGAGTAACGGGTTATCTTGGCGCGCATGTTCTGAAGAAATTTCTAAATAAAACAAAAGCCTTTGTTTATTGCCTTGTGAGGGGTAAAAACAAAGAAGAAGCGGAAGATAGATTGATATCCACGATTAATTATTACTTTTCCGATAATTACAAAATTGATATATTGCAAAGGACTAAAGTCATTGTAGGTGATGTGTCGCTGGAAAGGCTTGGCCTGTCTGAGAAAGAATACACGGCATTGGGAAACAATATTGACTCTATTATTCACACCGCCGCGGCGGTAAAACACAAGGGAAATTATCAGGAAATCGCGGCGATTAATATTGACGGCGTGAAAAACGTTGTTGAATTAGCAAAGAAGTTTAATAAGAATCTGCATTATATCTCGACATTGAGCGTCTCCGGCGATTTTATAAGCCGCCACAAGACAAAAAAGGCACTTTTTACGGAAAACGATTTTTTCATTGGCCAGGACTATCATGAGCAAGTTTATATGAAAACAAAATTTCTGGCGGAAAATTACCTCTTTTTTGAGAGGGAAAAGGGTCTAAAAGCGGCGATTTACCGGCTTGGAAATTTGAGCGAACGGCACACAGACGGCTGTTTTCAACAGAATATTCCTGATAATCTGATTCATAGCGTAATGAAATCGATTATAAATAGCGGCATAGTTCCGTCTCAGGCTTATTCAGTTCCCTTTGATCTGACTCCGGTGGATTTCTGCGCGGAGGCTCTAATCGGATTAATTAGTCGAAAAGGAGCAATGGGAGGCGTTTACCATGTTTACAATACAAAACGGCGAGATTTTGGAAATATTTTAAAAGAAATGGCGAGCTTTATGGGAAAGAAATTGGAGATTATGAAAGAACCCTCTTTTCGGGACTATGTTCAAAAATTAATCGGGAAGAAGATTCCTGAACCGGATCTGGATGTGATCAAGGAGGATTTTAACTTCGAGAAAATTCTTTCGGATGACTACAGGGTTGAAGTACAGAGCAAAATAACGGAGGGTGTTTTAAAAAAGATTGGGTTTAATTGGCCGGATATTGACGCTTCCTATATTAGTAGAATTATAAAACACTGGAAGAAAGTTGGCTTTATGTAGAGGCTTTTTTCCCCACCTCAATTCTAAACTCGGCCCCTTTCTCAATATTCTTCACGCTCAGAATTCCACCCATGTTTTTCTCTATTATCATTTTTGACATATAAAGCCCGATACCTGTGCCAAATTCTTTCGTGGAAAAATAGGGGTCAAATATCTTGTGGAGTAGATTGGGTTTTATCCCGCCGGCATTGTCGCTAACGGTCACAACCGCCTTCTTTTTCTCTTGAAACAGAGTAATATTAATAGAGGGACTTTTAATTTTTCTTTCAATCATCGCGTCTTTAGCGTTGCTTAAAAGATTTAATAAAACCTGATTATACTCATTTGGGAAACCTGTAATCCGGATATCTTCCCCTTTGATATTTATTTCAATACCGTTGTTTTTCAATGTCCCGCCGATTATTTTCATTACTACATCTATTGCTTTTTTTATAGAAAATTCTGACTTTTCCTTGTCCGGCCGGAAGAAATTCCGGAAATCATCTATAGTTTGAGACATATAAAGAACCTGTTCCATCACCTGAGTTACTTTTTCCTTAAATTCTTTCTTGGTCAGAACGTCTTGATCGTATCTCATTTCGACATTTTGGACTAAAACTCCGACGGCATTTAGCGGCTGTCTCCACTGGTGAGCGATATTCGCTAACATCTCTCCCATACTTGCGTGCCGGGACTGCATCGCGATCATCTTATCTTTTTCCCGACTTATCTCTTCTTGTCGCTCGATTTCCTCGATGTGAGATTTAAATCTTTTCTGGACTGAATTGTAAGCTACTACTAATCTCCCGATTTCATCATTGGAGGTTACTGACACCAGATTTCCAAGATCGTTATTGTTTCTATCAGCTATTATTTCCAGACTCTCCGCCACTGCCGCAATATCATTGGATAATGACTTTGATACAAAAAATAAAACTAACATTAAAATAAGTGAAAGTAAAAGAAAAGAGATAAATATATATAAAATAATTGAAGGAGATACCACAACGTATCTAATTCCTATTGTCCAAATTTTATTATTACTCTTGATGCTAATAGACGAACCTTGTTCCTCTACTACTTCACTATATGCATGACCTTTATAATCTTTATCATTAGAAACATAATATAAAAACATCTTACTAAGATTATAGTTATTATAAATATGTCCCTTCGAATCTATAATATAATAACTATCCTGTGAATTTTCAAATTCAAAGCCATTCATTATTTTTTCAATACTATGAACGTTACTAATTTTTGCCTCTTCGAAAGAATTTTGAAGCCTGTTTTTATAAAGCCGAAATAAAAGATCTCCACGATCTTTTAATAGCCCTCCGTAGCCAATTAAACCGGTTATAAAAATAGCGACAATTATCATAGGTAAAATTTGGACAAACAATTTTCTTGATAATAAAAACTTATGTTTTATTTTATTCTCATACCCATCTTTGTATGCTGTCAGGAGGCTACGCATAAATAAGCCTTTAGAAAATAGAAGGGAAAGAATTCCAGTAAAACACAAATAAGAAAAAATTAATATACTAATTTTAAAAACGATTGAATATGAAAAACCGGCTTTTGAGAAAAATATTAATAAAAGAATAAATACTGGAAGAATTCCAAAAAATATTTCTCCCAAATAAATTTTATACGGGGCATTTAAATATTTTTTCCATATAAAAAAATTTATATTTTCATTATCAATGACAGTTTTCCCAATTTTTCTAAGGTAAAAAAAGAGAAATATATCTGTAATTAATAAGATAAATAAGACGATAATTGTAAACTGAACCCAATAAGGTGGAAACCCGAGTTCTTCTGTGATTGGTCCAAAATTAGGAGGATAACTAAGAAGAAAGGGTAAAAGGTAATAAAAACAGATTCCGCCTATTATTACACAAATGTTGTTAATTAAGATGATCTTTAGTCGTATAAACTTCAAATTGAGCTCCCGCTTTTTTCTTTTTTCTTCCAAATAGTCAATTTCTTCGTTTTTAAATCCAGCTCCGCTTCCAGCATTTTATCATCCGGGCTTATTTCCATGATCTTGACAGCCTCCGCAGGTATTACAATTCTTCTCGATGATGAAAATGTTCCCTTTTTCATATCGATTCTAATCTCATATTTTTTTGTGTCTCCCATCGACATTGCTCCAATTATGTTTTACCTGTTATGCAATTATATATTGAGCAATGTATTTTATCAAATAAATTATAGTGGGAACGTTCCCACATGTCAACAAAAATCTTCTTGTAAAACGAAGCGGATACAGCCAGAATAAAATAATTGAAAAAAATCAGGAGGAAGTGAAGAGATGGAATTGAGGGATTTTAAATAAAAAAGCGGGATTGAAAATTCGGGGATATCTGAACATCCCTGGCAGTCGTTCCTCAGGCCACGGACGACCTGAGGGCTCGGCCTAAGGGGCAGTCTTTCGCGCATCCATGCGCGAAAGACAACGTCGACGGACGGGGGTTGTAAAGCGTTTTTCAAGAAACCAACGAAAACAACCCCCTAATCCCCTTTAAAAAGGGGGAATTTATAAAAAAATCCTTTTAAAATTCTTCTCCACATTATCAGCCAATTCTTCTAAATCCATCTTCCTCAGACTCGCCAAATATTCATAAGTGTATTTTACATTGGCGGGATTATTCCGGCTTCCTCTTACAGGAAAAGGCGACAGGTAAGGTGAATCCGTTTCCAATAAAATCCTATCCAGCGGCACAATAGAAGCAACTTTTTGAATCTCTTTTGCCTGCGGATAGGTCAAATTCCCCGCGAAAGAAAATACGCAACCCAATTTTAAGAATTCCTCCGCCTCTTTTGGGCCATAACTGAAACAATGCAGAACAAAGGGCCGCAAAAAAGAATAATCAGAAAGTATCCGAAACGTATCCGAAAAAGCATCCCGGGAATGAACCATCACCGGTAAGTTTTCGTTTAACGCCAGTTCTATCTGCTTTCTGAAAAGGTCTTCCTGAAGGGATAAGGTGTCATGGCCCCAATGATGAAAATCCAATCCAATCTCCCCTATAACAGATGGGTTATATTTCTTTACTGCCAGGGCAAATTCCTCCCATTTCCGCGTATTTATCTGAAATGCCTCTTCCGGATAAAGCCCAAAAGCGTGAAAAACATTTTTAGGCAGCGAAAATCTAACAATATTCAAGATTTCTTCCGTATTTGTCGATACATTCAAGAAATAAGTCATATTTCCAGCCAGCCGAAGAGTTTCTTCCAGGAGATGCTCTTTTTTATAGCAGTGCTGAAGGTGACAATGGCTATCAATAAACATTTTCCCCCGCTTAAATTAAAATTTTCTTGACATTATTTTGATTCGAGCTAGAATTATAAGCATAATTAAAAATGATGTCAATGTTTTTTTTATGACTAAATCTTGAATATCTTGAACGAAAGGTGTATAATGAACGCTCTAAAAAATGAAAAATGTTTTTCCTTCCAAGGAGGTACAGATGGCGAACTATAGTAGAAACAGGCCTGTTTTCAAATCTAAAACTGAAATCTACAAAAAATCCAGGTGGTCAAAATTCAAAGAAGCCACTGCTTTATATTTCAGTAATATCAAAAGGTGGATGGCAAAAACAAGTTACAAGATAAATGAAAAAGGCTCGCAAAGGCTCACTATTATGGTTGTTCCCCATTCAGAAAAAAAGATCATGAACCTTCAGATATCTAATTATATTCTTTTCTTTGCCAGTATTATTTTAACGGCCACCATTACCACTTCTATTCTTGCCATTTCCAACAATCAACAGACTTACAAGCAGTTTGTCGTTCTTAAGTCACAGGATGAATACAAAAAGATTATGATAGAAGAATACAAAAAAAGTATTGATAGCGTTAATAAAAGGTTTACTATGTTTAAAACCGATATCAACAATATTATCAAAAACGCCGGAAAAGATAAAAATATTTACAATTACAATGATATTGATATTTCAGAAGAATATTCGAATAAAAATGTACCAAAAGAAGTAAGCGATATGGAAAAGCTGAAATTTGACCTGGAAATCACAAAAGAAAACATCCGTAGAATGGGCCTTTTTATTGCGGAGGAAAAAAATTTATTAAAGGCAATGCCTTCCATCTATCCCCTGCGATTACGCGCCCGGATTTCTTCCGGCTATGGCCTTCGAATAGATCCGATTTATAAATGGAAAACCGAAACCCACCCGGGGTTGGATATGTGCACCCTTCCTGGAACTCCTATTTTCGCTGCCGCGGATGGAGAGATCGCTATCGCCGGCTGGATGGGAGGCTATGGCAACATGGTTGAAATCAAACACAGATATGGTTTTGCCACTCGTTATGGACACATGATGCAGTTTGCTATAGGAATTTACCCGGGGGCCCATGTGATTCAAGGGCAAATCGTGGGTTATGTCGGCACAACCGGTAGATCCACTGGCTATCACTTGCATTATGAAGTCAGGATTGGCGACAAGACCGTGGATCCCGAGCCTTTTATCAGCATGTTGCCTTAAGCAAATAGACCCCCTAACCCCCTTAAAGGGGGGAACGAAGTCTTTTTCCCCTTTTAAAGGGGTTAGGGGGTCATAGGAGTTTCAATGGAATTAGAAATTAAGCCTGAGGAAATTACCAGCACTGATTTAATGAATAAAGGGATCACTACCAATAGTGTAATAGGAAGAGATAATGCATTCTCAGGGGAGTTTTATTCAGACGGTCTCCTCCGGATTGATGGTGATTTCAAAGGTGTAGTAAAAGGTTACGGTGTAGTCCTGGTTGGTGAAAAAGGGAGAATCATAGGCGATATATACGCAAATTCTGTGAGAATAGGCGGAAAAATTAAAGGCAATGTCTATGCCCTCGAAAGGGTTGATATATTATCCACAGGAAAATTAATCGGTGATCTTTGTACAAAAAAATGTTTGGCGGAAGAAGGCATGGTGTTTACCGGCAAAGGCACTATCGCGTCAAAAAAGGAAATAGATGCAATCTTTGAAAAACAAGTTAAGAATTCAACACCTTTCATTGCAGAGGATTTTTAAGGAGAACAGATGAAAGAGCCTTCAAAGGTTTTGGTGGGCAATATAGAAGCTGGCCTCATTGTAAAAGTGATCGGCAAAGGCACTATGGAGTTTTGTTCCGATCTTTTTATGTATTTAAGTAAATTCATAGATTCTGGAAAGATAGAGAACATTTACTTTGAGTTATCTTCCGCTTTATATTTAGACAGCTCTTTTGTAGGGGTTATTTTATCCATACAGAAAAAACTTCTTAAGCAGGGTAGCCCGACTGTAATACTGCTCAACCCTTCTGAAAAAGTCAAAGAAATACTCAATACAATGGGCCTTTTAGAGCTTATCCCTATTCAAGAAGAATCAAGCTTTAAAAACATCGAACTAACAGACGAAGTTCATCTGAAATTGGAAAAGAATTATAAAGACATCCAGATCCTTTTAGAATCGCATCAGAATCTTATGTCTATTAATGAAGACAACCGGAAGCGCTTTATGCTTGTAGAAGAAATGTTGAAAAAAGAATTGGAAAGGCAGCGTAAATGAATCAGATCCACCCCACAGTCCTAATAGACAGCCATGTTCAATTAGGCGAAAACATAAAAATTCATCCTTATTCTTTAATTGAAGGCCAAATAGAAATCGGAGACGGGGTTGAAATCGGCCCATTTGTCCACATTAGCGGGTGGGCAAAAATCGGAAAAAATACCAAAATCTACTCTGGAGCCTCTATTGGAAACCCGCCGCAGGATTACTCTTTTGACGGCCAAAAAGGCTTGATTGAAATAGGTGAAAATTGCTGCGTCAGAGAGGGAGCTACAATTCACACTCCGGTTCACGGAGACAAAGGCGAGAAAACAATTGTGGGTAACAATGTCTTAATGATGGTTAATTCTCATGTAGCCCACAATTGCATAGTCGGTAATAATGCCATCATGGTTAACGGTTCGCTTCTGGGCGGCTATGCCATTCTTGAAGAATCCGCTATACTGTCAGGAAATGTAGCTGTCCATCAGCTCTGCAGAGTTGGCGCTTATTCTATGGTAGGCGGATTAGGAAAAGTAGTGCAGGATATCCCTCCCTTTATGATGGCTGATGGTGTTCCCGCTGTTGTCCATGGCCTTAATGTAGTGGGCCTGAGAAGAAACGGGTTCACTCAGGCCGATAGAAGCGTGATAAAAGATGTCTACAAAACCATTTACAGCGGCTTTCTGCTGAAAGAATCTTTAAAACAGCTGGAAGAAAAATATAAAAACAACGCGAATGTGGAACGGATGATTAATTTTATCAGAAATTCAAAAAGAGGGATTGTCAGTGGCGGAAGACTTGCGGAATAAAAACATTTTTATCTCTGCCGGAGAAGTTTCCGGCGATATCCACGCCGCCGATTTGATGAAGGCTATGATCCAGCAATTCCCCAAAGTACGCTTTTTGGGCCTGGGCGGAAGCCAGATGAAATTAGCGGGTTTAGAATCAATCAGTCAGGACGTTTCCTATCTCAGCACTATAGGCTTTTTAGATTCGCTTCGATTTTACAAAGAAAAATTAAACCTCTTTCACAAAGCTTCTGCCTTCATCTTAGCAAACAGGCCTCTAGCTTTAATTCTTGTTGATAACCAGGGCTTCAATATCCCCCTGGCGAAAGTGGGGAAGAAATTGAAAATCCCTACATTCTATTACTTTCCTCCTCATGTCTCAATATGGGGCGAATGGGAAGCCCCTAAACTGGCACGGATTGTAGACCATTTGATTGTTCCACACTATGCTGATTATCTTGTTTATAAAAAATTTGCCCCCAGGGCCTTTTTTTCCGGCAATCCTCTTCTAGATAAAATCCAAAATTTCAAATTAAATCCAAAATTTTTTAAAAATCAGAAATTAGACCCTCAGAAAAAAATAGTGTCCATTCTTCCCGGAAGCCGTTTCCAGGAAATTGAAAAGTTGCTTCCAATTATGCTGGACGCGGCTAAAATATTGATTCAGCAATATTCCATTCAGGTTCTGCTGCCTGTTTCTCATGCTATTTTTCTACCAATAATAGGAAAGCTGCTGAAAGAAAAAGGTTTAGAAAATTCTATCCGTGTTGTCAAAAATGATTCTTACTCGGTTATGGCCGCATCGGAAGTAAACATTCTCTCTTCCGGGACTGCTTCCCTTGAATCAGCGCTATTTGGAAAACCAGCGGTCATTTGCTATCAGATATCCAAACTTTCTTTCTTTATTGGAAAATTGCTTGTGAAGAAAAAAATGGTAGGATTTTCGAATATTATTCTGGACAAAAAGGTTTTCCCAGAACTGCTCCAGAAAGATTGCTCAGTGGGAAACATTCTCAAGGAAACCTTGATTTTCCTGAATATGCCAAAAGAAAAATATTCAAAACACTACGAGAAAATCAAAAAAACAATGGGTGAGCCACACTCTACCGAAAGAAGCGCCCGGTTTATTCTGGAAAAAATAAATTTGGGTAAGGCATAAATGGGAAGAATACTGGGCATTGACTACGGCTCAAAGAGAATAGGCCTGGCTGTAACGGATGATCTACAGATGCTCTCTTCTCCGCTTTCCGTTCTTCCAAACAATTTTGAAATATTTTTAAAAATAAAGGAAATTGTTCAAACGTATGGTGTAGAAAAAATTGTGATCGGTTACCCCTATTCTGAGAAATATAAAGAAGCTGGATTTGCTGTGAAAAACTTTTCAGAAGGGCTCTCCCCTTATGTAAATATAGAAATCGTGTTTCAAAACGAGGAATTTTCTAGCGTTTATGCAAACAGTTTTTTAAAATCGCTATCTATCCCTGAAAAGAAATTGAAAAAACAACTGGATAAATACGCCGCTCAGAAAATTTTACAGGATTACTTAAATTCGAAAACACAATAATCTGTCTATTTTTCTTTACACTAACTTTTTCTTTGATTATACAATTCTTTATTTGACAATGAAATAAAAAATAATTGCTTTGGCATAAAATTTGCAATACTTTTATCGTTGGCATTGAAATGGAGGAGTTGTGAGAAAACAAAATACCTTAAAGAAAATTGTTTCTTTTCGGGGAGTGGGCATCCATAGCGGAAAATCATCTCAAATCCGGATCAAGCCAGCTCCTGAAAACACAGGTATATTGTTTGTTCAAAAAGACCAGCCTATTCCTTTCCATGTAGATTATGTGAAAGACACAAGAAACAATATCTCTATTGGAAGCGGCGATGCTTTAGTAAAGACAGTAGAACATTTAGTCTCTTCTCTTTATGCGCTCCACATTGACAATTGCGTGATCGAATGCAGTTCACCGGAAATACCGATTATGGATGGAAGCGCGCATGATTTTACGCTTGAGCTTCTAAAGGCTGGAACCATTTCCCTTGAAAAAGAACGCGAGGAATTGAAAATCGAAAAACCTATTTGGGTAACCGATGGAGATAAGTTTATAATTGCTCTGCCTTATGAGGGTTTTAAAATACACTACACTATTTCTTTCCCTCATTCAGCAATCGGCGTACAGAATTTTCAAACTGAATTCAATAAAGAAATTTTCATAAGCGAGATTTCTAAAGCCAGGACTTTTGGCTTCATTGAAGATTTAGATTCGCATTTAAAAAGCGGCCTATCCAAAGGTGTAGATTTTAACAATGTACATGTTTTCAGCAAAAAAGAAAATAGATCCTTGAACACACCTCGCTATCCTAATGAGCCTGTCCGCCACAAAATCCTGGATATGATCTCAGCCCTGGCGCTTTTAAATTGCGACATCAAGGGTTTTATCATTGCTTACAAGGCAGGGCATGCTTTAGACGTCCTATTCGCAAAGAAGGCCGCTTCACAAATTGCAAAAGGCAAGAAGACTCCTCTGACTTTTCCAAATCCTTATTACTACGCTTTTCACTCGCTTGGAATGGAAGAGCTTCCTTCTTAAACTGAATGCATGATCTAAAGACAGCGGTTGCAAATCCTACTTTTTTTCTTGACAGTTTATGAAAGCTTTGCTATAATACTATCCTTAAGAATTTAGTCCCAGATGGGCCGCTAGCTCAGTTGGTAGAGCATCACACTTTTAATGTGAGGGCCCTGGGTTCGAAACCCAGGCGGCTCAAGATATAAAGAACTGCGTTCCCCTGTAGCTCAGTTGGCAGAGCAGGTGACTGTTAATCACCGGGCCGTAGGTTCGAGCCCTACCGGGGGAGAATTCGTAAAGAGGCCCAATTTATTTGGGCCTCTTTTTTATTAATATCCTCAGCATAATTATTAAGATTGACTTTATCACATATCCAATCATAAGAAATACCTTTAATCCAAACAAATCCCAACTTAAAAGACCCGGTAATCTTGAAACTATATAGTATGAAACTCAAATATAAAGGGCAGTTCTAAAAACTGAAGAAAAGCTGTCATTCTGAGTGAAACGAAGAATCTGAGCTCTTTGAACACCTATAGATTCTTTACTGCGTTCAGAATGACAACAAAAGTTAATAGCAGTTTTTAGAACTGCCCTAAATATATTTACTATTTTAATATATTTTTTATTGACTAATAATCGAAAGGGGACTAAAATAGCTTAGTATAAAAAAAGATCGTTTTATTTTCATTTCAACTATCATCTTTTTACTCCCCCTCAAACTATTCTCAAAACGATCATATTCTTTGTGGTAATTAATAGATTTTAAAACCATCTGAACCGCTATATATCTATGTAAACTCATTCGGGTGTGTTTTATATATCTGTTTTTCTTTTTAAGCTGCAATGTAATATATCTATTCTGACTACATGATTGAAAGAATTATCAACTCTAATAATTCTCACCTTCCAGCGAGTTCGGACAAAGAGTAATGATTCTCGTAAGAAAACACTCATTGGCATCAAAACCGAGATGTAGTTTAATCCTATTAAATTACAGATTTGTTTACAGGGGGTAAAGATGTCAGCACTTACTGAAAAGTTAATTATAGCTTCAGGTTTTTCCGAATGGCACCGTCTTTTTTGATAATTTTTTAGAACCGGAAAAAGCTCACGAGGATTACCATCTTGTTTTCAAGGAGAAAATAT
The DNA here is from genome assembly GCA_020052515.1 of Brevinematales bacterium. Lineage (GTDB taxonomy): Bacteria > Spirochaetota > Brevinematia > Brevinematales > JAOACQ01 > JAGVOW01. The sequence goes on from JAGVOW010000071.1 coordinate 26,299, forward strand.
GATCGTTATTTGTATAGTAACATTATCGATTCTTCTTCAATCTGCGGCTGCTCTTCTCGCATTACGCTTAATAAAAGTTACCGGGAAAATATTGTCCTGGGCGTTTATCGCCGCGGCAATGATCCTGCAGGCCGTAAGACGTATTTTAACTCTGGTGGGACTCATTACCGGAGGAATAACCGCTTCGCAGGTCGCGGTTCCCGAATGGTTAGGCCTGTTAATATCTGTGCTCATGTTTGCGGGAGTGATGGGTATTGGCCGGTTTTTTATAACAAAAGAGAGGGACTTTACAGAGCGCAAAAAGGTTGAAGCGGCGTTTCGTAAAAGCGAGGAACGTTTTCATACCACTCTGGACAATATGATGGAGGGCTGCCAGATTATTGATAATGAATGGCGTTATATCTATATCAATGAAACCGCAATCTTACATAGCATACTTAAAAAAGAGAAGTTGCTGGGTCATACGATGATGGAAGTATATCCTGGAATTGAAAAAACGGAATTATTCACCACATTACGGCTTTGCAAAGAAAATCGAGCGTCACAGCGTATTGATAATGAATTTACTTATCCGAACGGATCCAAAGCGTGGTTTGAACTCAGCATCCAACCTGTGCCCGAAGGCATCTTCATTCTTTCTATTGATATTACCAAGCGCAAGCAGGCAGAGGAAAAAATCCGCAGACTCAACG
>JAGVOW010000100.1 GCA_020052515.1 Brevinematales bacterium
TTAATAATTCTAATGTAGCCGCGGGCTTTAGCCCGCGTAAATTAAGCGCAAGCTAAAGCTTGCGGCTACATTTTTCAATTTAGCGACAACCTGCGGGGGAATGAGGCCGAAATTACTTCTTCAAAACTTCCAGCCACTCTTTTGCCTTTTCCAGAGCCTCCGGGATTTTCGAGGGGTCTTTGCCGCCAGCCTGCGCCAGTTCGGGCCTTCCGCCTCCCCCCCCGCCGACAATTTTCGCTGTTTCGCGCGCGATGTCCCCGGCTTTGACAATATTCATTAAAGATTTAGTACTGCCCGCCGCGATAGCGACTTTGTCCTCCGACGGCGAGGAAATCAAGAAAATATAGCCGGATTTTACCTTTGCCTTAAACGCGTCAATGGCTTGAAGCATAGCGTCAGCCTCAAAATTTACCCGCTCGATGATCACTTCATGTTCCCCAACTTTGATCGACTTTTTAAAAAGCTCTTCTATCCCGGACTTTGCCGCTTCTCTTTTGAATTCCTCGATTTCTTTGTCCTTCTGCCTCAGATTATCCTGAAGTAAAGCTATTTTTGCCAGAATCTTTTCTTCCGCGCAATTAAAAAGCGTGGAAATTTCTTTCATTTTGTAAAAATAATCCCGGTAATTTTCCAGGGAATTTAAGCCGGTAAGGGCTTCTATTCTTCTGGTGCCCGCGGAAATAGACGTCTCCTGTACAATCTTTACCAGGCCAATGTCCCCGCTTCTCTTCACATGCGTCCCGCCGCAAAGTTCTTTCGAATAACCGGCGACTTCCACCACTCTTACAACCTGGCCGTACTTTTCCTCAAATATAGCGACAGCGCCGGTCTGGACCGCTTCTTCTTTAGACATGCAATTGATCTGCACCGGCAGGTTCTGGAGAACTATCTGATTCACCTCATTTTCTATCTTCTCTATTTCCTCTTTTGACAATGCCTTTGAGTGAGTGAAGTCAAAGCGGAGCCTTTCCGGGCCGACCAGCGAGCCGGATTGCGCGGCATGGCTTCCCACCGTATTCTTCAAAGCCTTGTGAATCAAATGCGTCGCTGTATGGTTCCGGGCAATGGCATTCTTTCTTTCCTGATTTACTCTCAGAAAAACCGTGTCCCCTTTCTTAAAGCTTCCATTAATAATCCGGCCATAATGAAGTACGGCATCTTCAAATATTTTTGTATTAGCGACAGCAATGCGCATTTCATCTTTTTCAACAACCCCGATGTCTCCTATCTGCCCGCCTTTCTCGGCGTAAAATGGCGTCTGGTCAAAAATCAGCACGACATCGTCATTTTCCACCGCTGTTTCAACAAGGGAATTATTTTTAACGATCCATTGGATAGACGCTTTGCTTTCAGGCATTTCCTCTCCCACATACTTTGTTGGAACAGCCTTGCCGGAAACAACAGAAAAGTCAAAGGCTTCTCCCTTCCAGTTTGCCCTGGCCCTCTCTTTCTGCCCTTCCATCAGCTCATCAAAACGCTTTTTATCCAATTTAAGGCCTTCATCTTCAGCCACATTTTCAATAAAATCAATGGGAAGGCCTAGAGAATCATAAAGCATAAAAATGGATTCGCCATCTATGGTTTTATTTTTCGACTGCGCGGCAATTTTTACAATGTCGTCCAATTTTTCCAATCCGCGGTTCAATGTTTTGAAGAAGGATTCCTCTTCAGAAAGAATAAGGCCCTTGATCATTTCTTTCCTTTCCCTGATTTCTGGAAAGACCTCCCCCATGGTTTCTGAAAGCACATCAACAATGCTATGCAGAAAAGGCGAATCAAAACCCAATCTCTTCCCGTATCGAATAGCCCGGCGCAAAATTTTCCGGATAACATAGCCCTTTCCTTCGTTCGAGGGCATCACCCCATCGGCTGTCGCGAATGAAAGCGCGCGGATATGGTCAGCAATAACCCGCATCGGCATTCCCGTTTCTTCCTGATATTTCTTGCCGCAGAGTTCTTCTATCTTGCTTATAATCGGGGAAAATAGATTTGTATCGTAGTTTGATTTTTTACCCTGAACGACAGAGACTATGCGCTCAAAACCCATACCCGTATCGACATGGCGGCTGGGAAGCGGTTCAAGACTTCCATCCTCTTTGCGGTTGTATTGAATAAAAACTAAATTCCAGAGTTCAATATAGCGGGCACAGCCGCCGTTTACACTACAATGATGGCCTCTTACCCATTTCTTGTCGCAGGCGTCTTCCCCCCGGTCAATGTGTATTTCCGAACATGGACCGCATGGGCCCGCGGCGCCCATTTCCCAAAAATTTTCTTTGTCGCCAAATTTTAAAATATGTTTTTCATCAATGTCTGTTGTTTCTTTCCAGAGCACCAGAGCTTCATCGTCGCTATTGTGCACGGTAGCGTATAGCTTTTCCTTGGGAAGTTTCCAGACAGTTGTTAAAAGTTCCCATGCCCAGAGGATCGCTTCTTTCTTGTAATAATCTCCAAACGACCAATTGCCCAGCATTTCAAAGAAAGTATGGTGATAGGTATCTTTGCCTACATCTTCGAGGTCATTGTGCTTTCCGGAAACCCGCATACACTTTTGAGTATCCACCGCGCGGACAAAGTTTCTTTTACCTTTTCCCAGAAAAATATCCTTAAATTGATTCATACCGGCATTTGTAAATAAAAGAGTGGGATCATTATCGGGAACCAGGGAAGCGCTCGGAACAATCGTATGCCCCTTGCTTTTAAAAAAATCCAGAAAGGATTTCCTGAGCTCATTAGATTTCATAAAATTTACCATTCCATAATTTATCTCCCCTCTTGGGAGGGGAAATGGCTTAATCAGCTGAATAGTTACAATAAATAAATTAAATATTAAATAAAGTTTTGCTTTACTAAAAAAAAAGCTGTGGTATAATATATAGCAATTCGCGAAAAAAATCAAAAAACATGGGGAGGAGGCTAGCATGAGTAGTTCAAAAAAGTCCTTTGATATCAGCGTCCTCTATGTTGAAGACGAAGAGTTGACTCTGGAAACTGTTGGAAACGCCTTGAAGATCAGAGTGAAAGAGCTGGATTTAGCCAGAAACGGAAAAGAGGGGCTGGAACTTTTTAAGAAGAAAAAGCATGATGTTGTGATCACTGATATAAAAATGCCTATTATGAATGGACTGGATATGTCCCGGGAAATAAAGAAGATAAAGAAAGATACCACTATTATTGTAACTACCGCTTATAGCGATACGGATTTGCTCATTGAATGCATCGACATTGGCGTTAACCAGTTTGTGTTGAAACCTATTATGATTACCAAGGTTCTGGAAGCCATTCACAAATGCCTTGAGCTGTCTACTCAAAAATAGAGATTTTCATGGAAGATTTAATTTATTACGCCGCGCTTAGTTCCACAGCTTTTATCGGGCCAAAAAGGTTTGAAAAGATTAAGAAAGATTGTGGAAGCCTCTCTTCTTTTTTTAAGCTTTCTTCTCAGGAAAAAATGTCCTTTTTGGGAATTCGAAACCCCGAAGCGATTAAATCTTTAGATTCTATGATGGAAAAAGGTGAAAAAATAATCGATGTCTGCAAGAAAAAAAATATCAAAATGATCGCAAAAGACGAAGAAGCCTATCCCTCCCGTTTAAAGGAAATTCCTGACGCGCCTTTTTTGCTTTATTTACTGGGTGAGTTCAATTACTCGATGAAGCTTGTCGCAATAGTCGGGACCAGAAACACTTCCCGGGAAGCGGAGGAAATTAACGAATGGTTCACCCGGGAATTGATTGATTTTAATATTGGAATCGTGAGCGGCCTGGCAAAGGGGCATGATACTATTTCGCAAAAAACCGCTATTGAAAAAGGCGGATATACCGCCGCAGTTCTGGGCTGTGGAATAGATATAATTTATCCAGCCGGCTCCGAAGAATTATACAACGCGATTAAGGTTTCAGGCGCTATCCTTTCAGAATACCCTCCCGGCACAGAGCCGCTCAGGCAAAATTTCCCTTTGAGGAACCGCATTATTAGCGGCCTATCAGAGGCGGTGCTGGTAATTCAGGCCCCTGAAAAATCAGGAGCTTTAATCACAGCGGAATACGCGGAACTGCAGAAGAAAGAACTATACGCAATTCCAGGAAACCCAAAAGACCCAAGAAACACCGGATCCAACCGGCTCATTCAAAAAGGCGCAAAAATAGTCTTAAACCCGGAAGAAATCGCTGTGGATTTATTGGGGAAAAAAGTTGAGAAAATCCGCCGATTAGAAGAAAATGTCCTGGACATCAGCGGCGAAGAAAATGCTGTTTTAAAACAGTTGTCGGCTGAGAAAAATATTGAAGAATTGTCTCTGTCAACGGGATACTCTATTGTCGATTTAAACCATATTTTGACTAAATTAGAAATAAGGTCATTGGTTACTCAGTACCCGGGACGCTTTTACGCGAGAAATGTTAGTTTAGGGTAGTTTTAGTTTCAAGATCGATTTTCCGATAGTCAATAAGGGGCTGGAACTGCGGGGAAGCTTATGAATGAACAGGTAAAGTGGTGGATCGAATCCTCCAGGCGCGATGAAGAAATGGCTAGAATATTGATGGAAAAAAGCTATTACGAAGGAGCGGCATTTCACGTTCAGCAAAGCGCGGTCAAGCTTCTGAAAGCAGTACAGATATCCAAAGAAATTGCTTCTAATCAATTAATGTGCGTTAAAATTATTGAAGCTATGGTAACAGCAAATTTGCCCGCTGATAATATCGCGAATTTTGGAAGGAAGCTGGATCTCTTTTATACAGATTCCCGTTATCCCATTAACGGCCCTCCACACCGCTGTTTTGACGAAGTCATGATTGTAGAGCTGTTTGTCAGTCTGGAAAGAATTCAATCTTTCTGCGGCAAATACCTTATAGAATAGAAAACAAATCGCGAATTTGGGAAGGGAAAATGGAAAAAGGCATTTTGATTCTGGATTTTGGATCTCAGTACACTCAATTGATCGCCCGCAGAATTCGGGAACTGGGTGTTTATTCAGAAATTTACCCGTATTCTCTGGAAATAGAAAAGATCAAAGAACTCTCCCTTCAAGGAATCATTCTTTCTGGCGGCCCTGCCAGTGTAACGGAAAAAGACTCCCCTTTAGTCTCTCCTGAGATTTTTGAGTTAGGCATACCGATTCTGGGAGTTTGTTATGGAATGCAGCTCATTTCCCACATTCTGGAAGGAAAAATAGAGAGGGCCGTTTCCCGGGAATATGGCAAAGCCAACATTTTAATAGAAAATCAAGAATCTGTGCTTCTAAAAGGGGTTAAAAACGAAGGCATAGTCTGGATGAGCCATGGAGATTCTGTAACAAAATTACCAAAAGGTTTTCAGGCCATAGCAAGGACAAAAGAAGGGACGTTAGCCGCGATTGAAAACGCGAAAAAGAAAATTTACGCGGTACAGTTTCATCCAGAAGTGGCGCACACGGAAAAAGGTAAGAAGATTTTATCCAATTTTATTTTTACTATCTGTAAAGCCCAGAAAAACTGGAATATGAAAAACTTCATTGAAAATGAAATTGAAGATCTGCGGGCTAAATGCAAAGGCAAAAAAGTGGTTCTTGGCGTAAGCGGCGGAGTCGATTCGACTACTCTGGCTGTACTGGTTCAAAAGGCGCTGGGCAAAAATGTAACCTCTATTTTTGTAAACAATGGTTTCTTACGCTTAAATGAAGCGGAAGAAGTGCTCACCAATTTGCGGGAAAGGCTTAAACTGAAAGTAGATTATGTGGACGCTTCCGAGGAATTTTTGGCTTATTTGAAAAGAATAGAATCTCCTGAAGAAAAACGAAAAATTATCGGCAGAATGTTTGTGCACGTTTTTTATGGCTATTTAAAGGATTTTGATTTTTTAGTCCAGGGTACTCTTTACCCGGATGTCATAGAAAGCAATGCCGTTAAAGGGCCATCTCAGACGATTAAAACTCACCACAACCGGGTAAAAGAAGTCGAAAGCCTGGAAAAGCTGGGAAAAGTAATTGAGCCTTTTAAATTTCTGTTTAAAGATGAGGTAAGGGAAATCGCCCGACTGCTTGGAATTCCTGACGATATTTTGCTTCGCCATCCCTTTCCTGGGCCAGGCCTTGCTGTCAGAATCCTGGGAGAAGTGACTCAGGAAAAACTGGACATTCTGAAAAAGGCAGATCATATTTTCATAGATGAGCTCAAGAAAAGCGGCTGGTATGAAAAAGTCTGGCAGGCCTTTGCCGTATTTTTGCCTGTGAAAAGCGTCGGCGTTATGGGAGATGAAAGGGCCTATGGAAACGTGATAGCCCTGCGCGCTGTCACCAGTGTAGACGGAATGACAGCCAATTGGGCGGAAATTCCCCATGAAATATTAGATAACGCGGCCAACCGAATTGTCAGAAATATCAAGGAAATAAACCGCGTAGTTTACGACATCACATCCAAGCCGCCTGCTACTATTGAATGGGAATAAAACAAAGCTTTAAGCGACATAGTAATAAAAAGCAAGGGCAGGAAAACGCATCTTCATCCATACTAAAACTCTTTTTTCAATCTGCCTGGCCGCTTCAGCCGTAACAGAATGTGCCGCGCCAATCTGACTGAGGGTTTCCCTCTGCCCTGTCCCTAAACCAAAACGTTTTTCAATAATCTTGCTGTCTCTTGTCGGTAAACAGGAAAGCGCCTTCTGAATATCTAAAGAAAGAGCTTCCTTTTCTACAATAGTCTCAGGATTGTAGCGGTTATCCTGCATAGCGGACAATGTATCCGTTTCTAATCCATCTTCTTCATAATAGTGTAAAACGCTATTCTGAGAAAAAGACTGAAGCGCTTCTACCGCTTCTGATTTTTTCGTTTTAAATTCCTCAGCCAAATCTCCCGCACAAGGGACATTGCCGGTTGAAGTAAGCTTTTCCATTAAAAAATTTCTCATTTTTTTCTTATTCTCTTCTTTCCTATAAGAAATAGACAGAGAACTATTTTCCTTGATTCGTGCTCTCGCAATGGTTTGTTTAATCCAGAACGCCGCGTAAGTCGAAAATCGGACGCCCTTACGGTAATCAAACTTTTCCGCCGCCCTCATTAAACCAATATTCGCGTTTTGAATGGTATCCATAATAGAAATATTTCCCCTGCAAAAACCTAAAGATAGCTTTACAGCTAAACGTAGATTGCTATTAATAAGCTTTTCCTTAGCTTTCAGGTCTCCTGATTCAATTCTTTTCCCCAGCTCAATTTCTTCTTCCGGAGAAATTCTGGAAAATTTTGAAACGTCCTGCATATACCTTTGTAAAAGCATATGTTCTTTCATAAAAAGCTCCTTTTTCAAAGTTAACAGCTTGTTATTGCAAAGGTTATGCCATTTATTGAAATTGAGCGATTTATTTGGTGAGATTTATATTTTAGGAGGGGGCCAGGGTTGGTAATGTTTAACAAAACAGGTGTTTATTAAAAAACCACCCCCGCCCCCTCCTCACGTGAGGAGGGGGGCTTTAATTACTGGGATATATCGTTTTTGATAGTATGATCTCTTTCATTTTTGATAGAAAAGCTATTTCACCTTTGTTTTTTACTTGCTAAAAGTCCACCCGGAAACCGCCAAGGACCATAAATGGAAAATCCTTAATCGCCACTTGCTGCAGCTGCCCATTCTTAATACTATACGCATAATCTGTTATATTTTCATTATTGAAAACATTTATAAAAGATATATAGGAAGTTGAATCAATATTTATTCCGAAAATATTTAGCAATGACAAAGGCGAGCCTTGAAATGTAACCTTTATATCCAGTTTGAGGACAGGGGGCGTCCAGGCGCTATTATAGCCGCCGTTTTGAAAATAATACATTGTACCCACTCCCGGAATATCCGAGCTGATAAAATTCGTAACAGGAGTGTACGCTTTGCCTGAGAGAGCCCGGAAGTCAAAAGAAATCCTCCATTGGTCCATCCAATTAAGCCATGGCGTACCGTCATTTTTGTTGTATGTTAATTCAAGCAAAGTGGACAATGTATGAGCCCTCAAATAGGTTGGCATAAACCATGTGTTTAAAGGAGTCGGATAAGGCGAATCAATTTTTTCCGGCGAGCGTTCCGTTACCAGTTCCAGCCCGTTTACATAAGTATAGGCAAGCCATCCTGAAACCCAATCTCCCTTAACAGCTTTCTTTTGCAAGTAAACATCGCCTCCGTAAACATTCCGGACGCCATGATTATTATAGTGATAATCACTATCATCTTCTATCAGGTCATAATAATTCTTATAGAATCCTTCAAGCCGGAATGAAAAATTCTTGTCGGAGAAATCAATCCCTCCAATATAATGAATGACTTTTTCAGAAGTTAAATCTGCATTGCCGTAAGTTGGGTCTGTTTTCATAAATTCCATTGGGAAAAGCTGATAAAGCCCGCTCCTGAAATACACATCCCATTCCTTTGACAATTCAAACTTGATCCCGCACTGAGGGTCATAAGCCTGTGATTTCACGCGGCTGTAATACTCCCCGCGGATGCCCGCCTCCAGAATGATGGAAGGTAATATTTCCCAATTATCCATAATATAAGCCCCCGCATATCCGCCGCAAATATTACTCACTTTTTCTTCAAATGACTGATTGGTCCATACGCCCAGGGTATTTAAATAATAACTCTTTGACACACCGGTAAACTCTCCCAGAGCGAATATCGCGGCGAATCCTGTTTGAAATTTATTTCCCTTAATGGAATTGAGATAATAATTTCCCGCCAATTGAAAATCGTATTCTTTACTATCAAAATCCATACTGAATGTGGGGCTTCCGGATAAACGGTACTTGCCGAACCTCGGCATTCCGGCAACTATTATATCAAACGCGTCTTCATTTCCAAATTCATGATTATACTTTAAACTCGCGATCGTGTTCCAGTCTTCATAGAAAAACGCCCCATCCTGTGATGTACCTTCAGCGCCGTCAGACGACCCCGACATTTTCCAATTCATTCCCTCCAGGCTTCCATAAGCCATAAAAGAGAGGGTATCATTGGGGGTTATATCCCAGTTTATTTTCATAATACCATCCCAGAGGTAGGGAAACTGCACTCCAGTCGAATCGCCGCTCATAAATAAAGGCGCGATAAAATCATAAAACGTCCTTCTGAAATTAAAGAGAAAAGTGACGTTGCTCGAAATAGGGCCCTCAGCCAGCACTTCCAGGGTAGCCGCGGATAAATCCACAAAGCCTTTCCATTTTTCGTTATTCGCGTTCTTAGAATTGACCATTATGACCCCGGAAAGCCCCTGGCCGAATTGAGCGGGGTATCCGGCGGTATAAAGATTGATTGTATCAACAATATTGGGATTAAACATAGAAATCCTGCCGCCCCAGCGGTTCGGGTTCAAAATAAAAACCCCATCCATCGCAGCGATCCATTCATAATTCGCCCCGCCCTGAATATACATCGCGCTGTCAAAGGTGCTTCCCGAAGAGGATACTCCCGGCATAGCCTGAATAACCCTGGCGGAATCATTCATAAATCCCTGGACTGTTTTTTTAATTTCATCCTGATGAATGGAGGTTTCTGTTGAGACTTTTCCCCTGTTTCTTTTGCCGCTGACAGTCACTTCCCCCATTTCAAATACAATATGGGTCATATTCAGATTAATATTCAAGTCTGCATTTGAGATATTAATTTCCTGAACGGCCTTTTCATAACCAGCCGCTACTCCGATGATTGTATATTTGCCGGCAGGAATATCTTTAAACAACACTCTTCCGGAATCATCCGACATGTCAGAAAGCTTTTTTTCCGCGACAGCCACCGTGGCGTCAGGCAAAAGCCTGTCCTTTACTAAAACCGTAACTGTCAAATTGTAGGCAAAAAGACTGCCCGCTAAAAAAACAGCCGCCAAAATAAACAATAATTTCCGCATTTTTATTCTCCTAAATTTTTCTTTGTATTATCTTGACTATTCAGCCGATCAATTTGAGTCAACCTGTCTCCCCTCTTGGGAGGGGTTGGGGGTGGGTCGTCTCGGTAGTAAAGAAGAACAAAGAACCCACCCCTGGCCCCTCCACGGGAGGGGAAATGGCTTTAATCGGCAAATATTTATGCCTCTATTCCAATTTAAATCTGAGCGCTAATTGAAGTACCACCGGGTTTTTTTCTCCAGATATCTTCGCTGGTGTAAACTTTGTTTCAAAAACAGCTTTCTGCGCGGATTGGGAAAGTGAATCATGGGGAGAGCTTTTGACTTCGACTTTCTTCACTATGCCATTTTCATCAATGTAAATAAATAATACTACTTTACCCTCAATTCCCAGCCTTTTAGCTTCTTCCGGATAGGAAGGATCAATGGGCGTCAGCGCGATGGGGAGCTCTCCCACCATATAGGAAGGCAAAAAACCCGTAGAGCTTCCTTTTCCATTTTCCTGTCCATCCACAGAAGCGTTTGGCGGCAGATCTTTTTTTTGATCATTGGTCTGGGTTATTTTCTTTGAAATCTTTAAACCTTCATCATTGAACACCGCGGGGGCTTTTTTTTCCTCAACTTTTGGGGCTGGCGCGTCCTGTACCATAAAGTAAGAGGAATAATCATTATTATCAAAATGAAATTTCAATCCAAGAGAATAGATCGCCGCCGCCAGAAAATGTAATAGCAATGAAATAACGAAAAATAATCTAATTCTCATATTATGAACGCCCCCCATTATTTTTTTGCCTCAGCCCCAAGCATAATACGATGGATATTGAGTTCCTTAGCCGCGCTGATGATAGTCATGACATAATCGTATTTGCAGTTTTTATCCGCGTTAATAATCACATTCGCGTTTTCCCCATTGCCCACAGATGACAAAATCTTAGCTTTAATAATATTATAATCAATTGACAGAAGATATTTCTTGTTGTCTATATAAACTTCCCCATTTTCAGTAATGGATACGATTATTTTCCTGGGCTTTTCCAGATTTTTCTCCTGATTGGCTTTCGGAAGATTTATACTGATCTTATTTTGGTAAATAAAGGGTGTCGCTACAATAAAGATAATTAACAGCACAAGAACCACATCCGTAAAAGGCGTAATATTGATATCCACCATCAAATTATTCTTTTTTGGCCTTCTTTTCATGAAACTTTTTTCCATACTATTCACTTTGCCCTGAAAAAGTCTGAAATCTCCGATCCGCAAAGTTCCATGTCCAGAGTCATATTTTCAATTTTTTTCATCAGAAAATTGTATGCCATGACCGACGGAACAGCGATAAAGATTCCTGTGGCTGTAGAAATAAGCGCTTCCGCTATTCCAGTGATAACCGCGCTCATTCCAGCCCCCACCCCAGCAGAAAGCGCGATATCCTGAAAAGCTTTTATAATGCCCAGGACTGTCCCAAAAAGCCCGATATACACCACAGTCCCTCCGATAGTGCCAAGTATATTGGTGTATTTTTCGAGGTCCTTTACTTCCAGGCTGATTTGCCGTTCCATAGCGTTTTCCAGAGATTTTAAGCCGCTATCAGCCATTTTGATGCCTTCCGCTGAGACCCTGGCAAATGGCGCCTTTGTGCCCTCGCAAAATTTTAATGCCGTTTCACAGCCCTCATTTTTCAATAGAGTCTTCAATTTTACCATAAAATCAGCCCTATTAATACGGGAATTTTTGAAATAATAAATGACTCTCTCCAGAATAACCGTGAGTGAAGAAATAGAACAGATAATCATGACAACCATGGTAAACCCGCCCAGCATCAATATTTCCACAATATTTTTTCCCTGAAACATCTTTATACTCCAATTAATAATATTTTTACCTTTATATTTAAAAATAAGAAATAATGTCACTTTTTAACAAAATATATCACGGCAATTATAATGCCATAATTCAACAAAAAATGTACCTTCGAGAAAGCCTGAAATAATTGAGTAAACCATCACTCATCTTGGGTTGAGATTACTGTAATATATCATATCTGATAGGGTTGGCTCTTTCATTTTTGATAGAGAGGGATTTCTGAGAAAGCTGTTCTTAAAGGATTGATAATGCTATACTCTTTTTTTAATAGGGGACTAGATTCTTTTATTTTACAGGCCAGAACAGATTTTAATTCACGGCCCTTGAAAAGGTTAGTGACTTTATGAAAATTCAGTTTCTGCGGCGGTACTATTTCGGCTGATTTTGCTTCTATAAGAGTCAACTGGTTATCCGATTCCACCAGAAAATCCACTTCCACATTATTCTGATCCCGATAAAAAAAGATATTTCTGGACGGCCTTAAAGCACCTGTCTTGATTAATTCTGTAAACACAAAGTTTTCCCACAGAGCCCCTTCATAGATATGCCCTTTTAGATTTTCCTTGTGGTAGATATTCAGCAGATTGCAGAGTAAACCCTGATCTGAAAAGTAAATTTTAGGGGCTTTAATCAAACGCTTGCCGATATTTGCCGCGTAAGGTGAAAGCAAAACAATCAAGCCGCTCGCTTCGAGGGTATTAATCCAGCTCTTTGTCGTATTTGAGCTGATACCGATATCTTTCGCAAGTTCCGCGTAATTGATTAAATTGCCCACTCTAACAGCGCATGCTCTTACGAATCTTTGAAAATCCCTCAAATTAGATACTTGAATAATCTGCCTTAAATCTTTTTCCAGGTAAGTTTGAATATAACTTTCATAGAATTGTGCCGGATTGATTTTTGGATAAACCCAGACTTCGGGATAGCCCCCTTTCCAGAGAATATCATCTACATCCTTAAAATAATGGCTGTTCCTCAATTCTTCAGCGCTGAGCGTCTCCAGGTTAAGAATGGATAGTCTTCCGGCAAGAGATTCGCTGCCATTTTTCATAAGGGTAAATTTCTGACTTCCTGTGAGAATCCATTTTCCAAACTGGTCTCTGTTTTCATCAATGATAATTTTCAGCTCGCGGAACAGGGAAGGCGCATATTGTATTTCATCCAAAATAACAGAGGAGACATTATCAAACTGATGTAAAAACGCCGATGGATTTTCTTCCGCGCTCTCAGCAATCAAAATTTTATCCAATGTTACATAAACCGCTTTTGGAAACAACTTTTTCAGCAAAGCGCTTTTCCCTGATTGCCGAACCCCTGTTAATAAAATCGCCGGACGCGTAGAGACAGTTTCTACAATATCTTTTTCCAATGAACGGGGAACCCACATTAAGATAATCCTCAATCAAATTTCAGATTATCTTAATTTATCGCGTCTTTTTTGTCAACTTTTCCGTGCCCTATTTCTTCAAAACAGCTTCCATTAAGTGGATCAGCATTTTGTGCTCTTCCAGCGAAAGAAAATGGTCGGCTAAAAGAATAGATTCACCAAAATCTCTGTCCTGAAATTCGAAAGAAAGCTTTTCTCCTGTCGCAAGAGCATGAATAGAAATATCGAGGAGTCTTGAGAATTCTGCAAGTTTGTTAACAGTCGGATATATTCTCAATTCATATTGGGACAGAAGAGTTCTGGTGATACCCAGTTTTTCTGCCAAATCGGCCTGGGTCATATTCCTTAAATTACGAATATTTTTCAGATTAGAATGAAAATCATTGGATAACTCTATATCGACTGAATCCTGCTGTAGTGCCGATTTTAATGCCGATTTTCCAATAAGCAATGATTCAATAGTTATTTTTATATTCTTTTTCGATTCCGAGAAAGTTCTGATATCTAATTTTGTAGCTAGTTTAATCAATTTCAGGTTGCGCGGATAGAGGGATTCATTATTCCGAATAAGATAGTCCAAAGAAAAATCAAAAATATCAATTGTTTTTATGAGTACTTTAAATGACGGATAAAATTTCCCAACTTCATAAGCGGCTATCGTTCTTTCACTGATTTCCAGTTTTTTAGCTAATTGCTCAACTGTTAGATTATTAATATTTCTAAGCTTCTTAAAATTTTCCATTCTACCTCTTGACAAATGAGAAAAAATATGCTACTATATATTCAGATACACTGAATAGAAATTTTCAGATGTATAAATCGGTTAATGGTCTTGCTTGTTGTCTATTAAAAACAAAAAACGGCGCAGGCGCACCCCTATATTCAAAAACCCTGCCAGGTAAATGAAAAACGGAGCGCAGGCGCGTATTTAAGGGAACGTCCCCGATTGCAATTAATAATTATAAACGGCTTGTCCGTTTTGCGCAATTCGGGGACGGTTTTTTTGCCTCCAAATCACTCTAAATTTCTTGTCTTTTCTCTGTGTAAATTTTTTTTGCGCTTTTTAATTTAGCTCATTATAATCCTTTTTGTCTGTTAGAATAAAAATTTAAGGTTGTTACAATGAAATACAATGGAAAGAAGATTCAATGGCTGCTGGAAGAAGTTAAGGACCTGAAAGCCCAGGGAGTGATTGACAACGGCACAGAAACGAAGCTTCATGATTATTACGCGAGCCATCTGGATGAGAACCAGGCAAGCAAAACCCTATCGGCAGTTTTAACAGTCCTGGCATCGCTTCTTGTGGTTGCGGGGATCATTCTTCTGATTGGTTTTAATTGGAATGCAATGCCGAAGCCAGTAAAGACTGTTCTAGCCGTGCTTCTCACCCTGATACCGGCCGGCCTTTGCTTTTACCGCCTCTTTCTCAGCAAAACTCCCCTTCAGGCAGGGCTTAAAGAAGGGCTTGCCCTGTTCTGGGCTCTGGCTTTCGGCGGTACTGTCGCGGCGATAGCCCAGATTTATAATCTCCCGCAAAATACTGAGTCTTTTCTTTTGATATGGAGCATTTCTTCTCTTCTCATCGTCTACCTGCTGGATTCTTTATCGGCAGCTATTTTATATCTGGTCTTGATTATTGTTTATAGCAGTGTTATGCAGATGGATGGTAAGGTTGGGTTGTATTTTGCCCCTCTCTTTCTGGCTCTGGTGCCTCATTACGCTCTGGTTTTCCGGAAGGAATCCCAGACGAGGACAACCCTGTACAATTACTTCCTGATTTTCGGTCTGGTAACAGGTCTTGGAATATCTCTGGAGAAGAATGTGCCGGGTTTGTGGATTATTGTTTATTCCAGCCTTTTTTCGGTGTTTTATTTATACTCCGGCCTTTTTGAGAATAAAAAGAAGGAGGAATCCCTTTTTTACTCGCCTTTGCTTGTCGCTGGAATTATCGGGACCGCGGTTTTGGCTTTTATATTTTCCTGGCAATGGCCCTGGAAAGACATTGGTTGGAATTATTACAGGCATGAAATTAAATTCCATGACTTAGGGTCTATTTATGATTATATCCTCTCCGGTATTCTAGGCCTTTCCTCTATAGCCCTTTTGATCTTCTCTATCATTAAAAAGAAAGCTCTCAATTATTTCATTGCCTCATTCGGCCTTATCATAGCAATTTTTTATTTCCTTATTTCAATCTATGAAATTACCCTGCTGGCAAGCTGGGCAATAAATTTATTTATTCTCTGCCTGTGCGTCAACGGATTTTATATTGGCTGCCGGAATAAATCCCTTTTATCGATCAATGCCAGTATGGTTTTTCTCACTATTACTATTGTTTCCAGGTTTTTTGATGAAAACATGAGCCTGCTCTGGCGCGGTGTAATATTTATAATCTGTGGAATATTGATTTATATTATCAACCATGCGCTTTCCGAAAATTTCAAATCAAAAGGAAAAAGTATATGAAAAGTAGAATATATTTAATTTTATTCTTAGTTATTATAATAGGCCAGATGGCTGTCATAGGCCTTATGCTGTCAAAGGTCATGAACATTAAGAATCAGGACAGGATCGCTTACCTGAGTTGCCGGGCTGTAGACCCTTATGATCCTCTCAGAGGCCGTTTTGTTGTGGTGTCAGCATCCCAGAATTATGTCTTCGTACCAACACCAAAGAAGCAGGATAGCCAAAAAATCAAAAAGCTGGAAGGGCAAAAAATTTTCTGCGTCTTGAATGAAAAAGCTGACCATGGCCTATTTGAAGATATTACAGAGATTAGCACTAATAAACCGGATACGGACGCTCTTTACATTGAGGCAATGGTTTGGATGGTTTCTGAAAAGGGGAAACGCTCGGCTGTTTATTTCCGCCTTCCCGCGTTCAAATACTACATCCAGGAGAATTACGCTCAAAAGGCGGATGAGATACTTCGGAATAGCGCTTACGACCCGAAAATAGTCCTGCAGTTTGATAAAAATATGAATTATATCGTGAAGGATATCCTGATTGATAAAAAGCCCTTAGAAGATTTTATAAGGCTGCATTTAACAAATAAATGAGTTGAGGGGGCGTTTTCTTCTCGTGTCTATTCGTAGTTTCTGTTAAAAAATAAAAGTTGATGAACCCTTAGTTCTTCGTAACTGTACTTGCTTTGAAATGCCTCAAAAACCGGCTTTAATAAGCCGTTATTCTGCTTTCTGAATTCTTCCAGTATTTGAGCGGATTCACCCGCAGGCAGCGCCGAAAGTTTACGGATAAAACCGGCGTTTATCGAATATCCTTCCTTCAAGCAACGCAGGAGATGCTCCAGGACAGTTTCCCTCTTTACTCCATAAGATTGTGCAAGGCTCTCCGGAGATTCTCCCGAATTGAAACGCCTTCCGGTTTCAATATGCTTTGGAAGATTCTTGCTTGCCGGTAATTCCCGGCGAAGAGGCTGAGGCAAGTCTTCGCGGGAAGGAATGTTATCCGGATTTTTATCCAGATATTCCAGGATAATAGGAATGAATTCCCCGAAGTATTTTTCGAGCTTCACTTGGCCGACTCCCGTTATACGCGAAAACTGCGCCCTGTCCCGGGGATAAATCTGGGACATTTGAATCAATGTGGTATCGGGAAAAATGATATACGGTGGGACATTTTCCCGGTCGGCAATAAATTTCCGGCGCTTCCTGAGAATTTCAAACAGCGCCTCGTCATAAACAAGTGCCCCTCCAGAAGCCTTTCTGGGAGTTTCCTGTTTTTGTTCCTTTTCCGGGATAAACACGGCAAATTTTTTGCCCCCGTTTAGCACCGTTTTCCCTTCCGGAAGGATTTTCAGGACCCCAAAATTTTCAACATCCTTCTTGATCAGTCTTGATTGAACCATGATGTCCCGAAGCGCCTGCCATTCCTGTTTTGATCTTTTTTTTCCTGCTTCATAAGAAGCCAACTCATGATGCCTGAACTTCCTTATTTTTTCATTCTCCGAACCGCGGAGAATATCAATAATGTGCTCGCCCCCAAACCGTTCGTCTACTTCCGTCATCGCGGAAAGGAACAAACGCGCCTGCTCTGTTAAATCCGATTCGGCTCCTTTCGCTTTTTCTCCGGTACAATTGTCACAGCCATTGCAATTTTCCGAATGGAAGGTTTCCCCAAAGTACCTTAAAAGCGGAATCCGCCGGCAATCCAGATGCTCCGCGTAAGCCGTCATATCGTTCAGATGCTTAATCGCCGAATCTCTTAATTCCGGATTCTGGATCTCATTGATGAAGACCATCTGTTTGTGCCGGTCTCCAAAATTATAAAGAAGGATGCAGTTTGATGGAAGGCCGTCCCTTCCAGCCCTTCCTATTTCCTGATAGTATGATTCTAAGTTCTTGGGAAGATTATAGTGAACTACAAAACGGACATTCGGCTTATTGATCCCCATGCCGAAAGCAATGGTCGCGACGATAATGGATACGGAATCATTCACAAAAAGACGCTGATTTTCATGCCGCTGTTCATCGGTCAATCCCGCATGGTAGGGCCTTACGGAATAGCCTTCGCGGGCGAGTTTTTCCGACAAAATATCCACCTGCTTTCTGGAAAAACAGTAAATAATACCGGATTGCGACGCATAACGCCCCAGAATCTGCTTGATCTGCTCGTAGCCATTGGCTCTCTGCCAGACTTCTAAGAAAAGATTTTCCCGGTTGAAACTTCCCACAAACACTTCCGGCGAGACCAGCCCCAGACACTTCAAAATATCCTGCCGCACTCGGTCCGTAGCGGTTGCCGTCAGAGCAATCCAGACAGCTCCCGGGAAAATACCCCGAAGCCGGATCAACTGCCTGTATTCTGGCCTGAAATCATGGCCCCAAACGGAGACGCAATGCGCCTCATCCACCGCGAATAGCGAGGGTTTAACCGTCTTCAGCATGGCCTGGATATCCGGCTTGAAGAGTGATTCGGGGGCGATATAGAGCAGTTTTGCCTGCCCTTTTATCAACAGCGCCTTATTTTTTTGATAATCTTCAGGGCGAAGCGAGCTGTTCAGTACTACGGCGGCAACTCCGACCTTATTCAATTGGTCTACCTGGTCTTTCATCAGCGATATCAGCGGAGAAATGACGACGGCAAGGCCTCCGGACAATATGGCTGGTATCTGGTAACAGAGGGATTTCCCGCCTCCGGTAGGCAAAATCGCCAGTACATCCTTTTTAGCCATTACAGACTGGATGATCTCTTCCTGAAGAGGCCGGAAAGCACTATAACCAAAAGTCTGAAGAAGAATATCGCTGGCTGTCGGATTCATAGAAGCTCCTGGGCTGGATAGCTATTTTTTTAACTTGTTTTATTTCATAGCATTAAGAATCAGAGTCGTTTCCTGTCTTTTTTCGTTTATACCGGTATATTTCACAAATAATTTATCAGATTCCCTATACCAATAATAATACTTATATGGCCATAATTTTGATTCAACAATGCCCGCGAGACCCAGTTCATACTTTATCGTTTTCACCGCCTTGCCTAAAACACTTATTTTCTCCCGGGCAACTTCTTTAAAATTCATTTCCGCTAATCGATTTTGTGAAGATTGAAGTATTTTAAATTTAAATATTTTTCCTTTCGGCTGAAGATATCGTGAAAGAATAAATGGCAGTCCGCCATTTTGTTCCAGAATATCCGGCTTCAAATTATAGATTACTTTCCGGCTTCCGCTTAAAACAATTTTTTTATTCTTATAATCATAATCTGACTTGAGAAACAATTTTCCATCTTTATAATATTTAGTAAATAAAATACCCCCATTTTTTTGATAATGGGCAAATTGTGTTTCCTTATTTTCATCATAAGACTTAACAATCATTTCTCCATTACTGATCATTGACAATTCAAAAGTAACAATCACTTCTTGTTCAGGAGCTTTAAATTTATAGCTATAAGTTATCGATTTTGAATGCCAAAAAGAAAAAACAGATGTGACTTTTGGCTGTGCGGCGCAAGAAGTGAGTAAAATCAGAAACACATAAATTAAAACAAAATTTGAATTTTTCATAGTTTTTGCTGCCTTAAAAAGTTCGGGAATAGAAACCATAAATTTAATATAACCATAGTTATACCACATGTCAAATTTCAAACCACGAATAACACTAATCTTCACCAATTCGTGTCCATTCGTGTTATTCGTCGTTTACTTCGGCTCAGGAATCCCCTTTAGAAAAGAAAACATATTTTCATGGATCAGCCCATTGCTGGCCAGAATGGTTTTCTTGTAAACAGAGTAATTGCCGCCGTAATAGTCCGAGATTCTTCCGCCCGCCTCCTCTATGAGGATTTTTCCCGCCGCGGTATCCCACGGCTTCAGATTTTCCTCATAAAACCCCTCGAAACTTCCACGAGCGACAAAGGCCATATCCATAGCAGCGGAACCAAGGCGCCTGAAACCCGTGTAATTTTTATTGATTTCCCGGATGGGGGCGATGAGAAATTCAATCCTTCCTTCCCTTTCGTAAGGGAAACCGGTCACCAGGAGTGATTTTGCCGGCTCGGTTGTTTTTGACACGAAAATCTGCCTTTTATTGAGAAAAGCCCCATTCCCGGAAGAAGCAAAGTAAGTTTCCTCCAGAATCGGGTTATAAATAACTCCCGCGACAATTTTTCCCTCTATTTCAATACCAATGGAAACAGCAACAAAGGGAATCTGGTGCGTGAAATTAACCGTGCCGTCCAATGGATCAATAATCCACTTTATCTCTGATCCCTCTTTAGAAAGAGCTTCTTCCGTTAATATAGAATGGCCAGGGAAACGCTTCAAAATCATTTCCACAATCCGCTTTTCAGCAGCTTTGTCGGTTTCCGTCACAGGATTGGCAAAGCTTTTGAGCTCAATGCGTTTTTCCCGGTAAAAGCCTTTTTTAATTATTTTACCGGCATTCTCAGCGCAAGAAAATGCCAGTTTAAGGAATTCTTTGTACTGATCTTTCATTGTTGAAAACCTCTTCTAAGAAATATCACCATTTCCCCCTAATGTAGCCGCAAGCTTTAGCTTGCGCTTGATTTTCGCGGGCTAAAGCCCGCGGCTACATTAGAATGCTGATAATTACTATTTTATCCCCTCTTGAAAGAATAAATCCATCAGTTCTCTTCCCTTCAATCCAGTGTACCTGCCTTTTAGACAGCTTTTTTCACTATATTCCTGAATAGAAACATCAGGGTCCACTCCGCTTCCAGAAATCATAAAAGGCACAAGATCCCTTGTGTGCTTGCGCAATCGAATGGGGACAGGATGATCGGGAAGGATTAAAATGCGGAGAGGCTCTTTTATTTCCTTTGTGTATTCCTCAAGAAAAGTCCCTATCAGCCTATTGTCGCTGTCTTCAATAGCTTTAATTTTATTCGGCAGGTCACCCAGATGGGCGCATTCATCGGCCGCCTCCACATGGATGTAGACAAAATCATTTCTTTTAAAGGCTTCCACGCCTGCTCTGGCCTTGTTTTCATAATTGGTATCAATATAGCCGGTCGCGCCTTCCGGCCGGAGGACTTCCATACCGCCCAGCCGGCCTATTCCCAGAATAACATCCACGGCGGAGATAATAGCTCCCTTTTTACCATACAACTCAAAAAAGGAAGGCATTTCCGGCTTTTTACCGCCTGACCATGGCCATATCAAATTGGCGGGATTTTTACCTTCCGCGATTCGCTTGAGATTAATAGGGTGAGAGGAAAGAATTTCGCTGGATTTCAGGATTAATTCATTCAATAAATCGGCCGTCAACTCCGCTTTCGGATGATCGGCCTTTGGAAGAATCTTTTTCCATTCCATTCCATGCGAGGAATCCGGCTTCTCATAAGAAATGTCCGCGCTGAATTCGCTTCCCTTCAGATGCAGAAGCTGTCGATAGCTGACTCCTTTTTTAAACAAGACTTTAGAATTACCCAGCTTTTCCTGTAGAAAATCAATGAGTTCATCCGCTTCCCGCTGTGAAATATGCCCCGCTGAATAATCCTCCAGGATTCCGTCTTTTACTGTAATGAGATTCAAACGGAAAGCAACAACATCGCTGTCTAAAGGAAATCCCGCCCCATAACTTTCAATCGCTCCCCTGCCAGTGTAAAATTTGGATAAGTCCCAACCCAATACAGACATATTAGCCACATCCGAAGAGGTTGGAAATTCTTTGGGCAAAGTTAAAAATGTTCCAAAAGCCGCCTTCTTTGCCAGTTTATCCATATTTAAAGTCTTTGCAATCTCCAGCGGCGTTTCCCCCCCTAATTCTTCCAGGGGCTGGTCCGCCATTCCATCCAGTAAAAAAGTAACAAACTTCATGTATACTCCTTTTACTTATGGGTTTCCCGTTTTTTCAAAAGAAAATTACGTAAATAATTGATTGAGTAAAAGCTGCCGGAAAGAATCAGCATAACAGAAGCAAGGTACGTACCGTAAACAACTACATTCTTTATGATCGCATTATAAGGCGCGTACTGCATAACAAAAGAAAAACTCAAGGGATAAAGTCCCAGCACGATACCCAGGACAAAAGTGGTTACTTTGCCGCTTAATATAGGCAGCATAATCATCTTTTTGATATTCATAGCGTAAATCGCGCCAAATGAAATAATTAAATCACGGAATAATATCAAAACAAAAAAATAAAGCGGCGCTTTGTGCCCGAAATACAAAACAGCCGATACCGTAATGGCCAAAAGCTTGTCGCCCAGTGGATCCAATATCTGCCCGATTTTACTGGAACTTTTCAATATTCTGGCTAAAAAACCATCCAGAAAATCAGTTAAATAGGCAACGCCTATCAATAGAAAAGCGCAAAAATCGGACTCCGGCGTATTGTTTTTAAGCTGGTCTAAAATAGGTACAATCAGAAAAATGCGGAATACGGACAAAACATTCGGAATAGTCCAGAATTTATCCAGAAGCGGTGAAGGATTTTGAGAATTCGGCATACATTACTCCCTATTCTGTGACTGTTTACGGATAATATTAATTACTGCCTTTGAAGCCCCGAATACAGCGCTGTCCAATTCCAGGCCTTCTTTTTCCCAATCGGGGAACAGAACAGGCGCTGCCTTTTCCGCAGAGCGGTTAAAAAAGCCGACATAATTTTCCGGCAGCTTTTCCATCTTTTTATCCTCTACTACAGCGCCGCTTCTGGGAGAAACTAACCCCGCAGTCAACAAATAAAAATCCTGTTTCAAATTTGCCAATTTTAGCAGATCTTCTATGTTTTCCACAGCGAAATAAGAAGGGAACAGCTTCCCAATCTCATCATAAAAACTAGCCTCACTGCCCGCTAAAACCAGATATTGCCCACTTTTCGCTGAAGCAGGTATTTTCACTGGCAATACCTTGCTGATATAATCTCCGTGGTATTCTTTCAGGAGCATTTTACATTGAATCGTTTCGCCGGGATAATAGGTGTTTTTATCCAGGCTTACATTCTCCAGAGTATAATATTTCAAGCCCTTTTCTATAGTTGTTTCTACGCGGATGTCTTTTATCTCCATTGGGCCAAAGCTTCCTTCGTATAAAATAGAAAAATAGGCGTTTAAATCCATTAATAACGCGGAAACATTAAAAAAACCAGAACTAAAGGCAAACCGGAACCGATTTTTTATTTCATAAGAATGCCCTTGATACTGAAAACGCA
The DNA here is from genome assembly GCA_020052515.1 of Brevinematales bacterium. Lineage (GTDB taxonomy): Bacteria > Spirochaetota > Brevinematia > Brevinematales > JAOACQ01 > JAGVOW01. The sequence goes on from JAGVOW010000100.1 coordinate 22,739, forward strand.
TTTGAATGCCCATTTGAATTCTTTTATCATCCAGGTATCCGGCATGATTTAAAAAGGCGGAAGATACCGCGGATGAAGCAATTCCGGGGAAATAACGCCGATTGTCCGCTACCCTGAAATGATAATTAAAACTGCCATCCCGGTTTTTTATGGTCATTTCTACCGGAACCATATCCGCTTTTCTTCCCGACTGGCAATAAAGCGCGCTCTGCCCATCATAAACAACCGATCCCATCGGCTGGGAAGAAGAGCCCATTTTAAACGAAAGCATACTGGAAGGAATAACCGCGTAAATGTAGGACCGGGATATAGGCAGGGAAACATTCCCGGCCAGATCCATAGGGTGGCCAAAAATAAAAATATCATGATTAGATACATAGGTGACCGTGCCGACGCCCTGAATTGAATAATCTCCATCTGCCAGATTGACCGCCACGGCATCGCCTTCTTTCAAAGAATTGGAACTGACCTGAGCTATTTCACCCCCACCGTCAGAAACCAGGTAGGATTCTCCGCTCGTTTTGCTTTCCAATAATTGTTTTAAATAATCCTTCGCTTCACCATTAAAGCCATGGATAGACAACGGTGTGGCAATTTTCTTGAAATCGCCTTTGCTCTCCTGAGATGCGGCAGAAAAATCCAGATCCGCGTTTTCTTTTTCGGCCACCATACTGGAAATAGGAGTAATCCCACAGATCGGTTCTTTTGAATAAGGCCAGGTATAAGCCACCGCGCCGATCAGTTTTCCGTCAATGTAGACAGGGCTCCCACTCATTCCAGCGATCACGCCGCTTTTCTCCAGCCCATTTCCGCTCACTCTGGCTAATATAATGTCGCTTTTTGGCCGGGAATTTTTCATAACGTCTATAATCTCAACCTCAAAGCGCTCCGGTTCCCAGCCCTTGAAAACAGAAAGGCCGTAACCCTTCATTCCAGGCTTGATAGCGTCGGTTTTCATAAACTCAACGGAATAGGAAAAAGAAATCGATAAAAATAAACAGAAAAACAAAAAGGCCTTTTTCATAGTTTTATTTCCTGAACATCATAACGTACCGTATTGTTTATTTTATCCAGACGATGAGAATAAGTCAAAAAACAGAGTTTCACACAGAGATCACAGACAGACTGTGTGAAAAAAGAGGTTAAGAATTCTTCAAAACGGCTTCCATCAGAGTGATCAGAATTTTATGCTGTTCCAGAGTCAGGCAACGATCGGCTTTCAGAATTACATCACCAAACTTTCTGTCTTTAAACTCGAAATTTAACATTTTTCCAGTCGTAAGAGAATGAATGGAAACATTAAAGAACCGGGACAGCTTAATCAATCTGTCAATAGGAGGAATTGAACTTTTTTCATAAAAAGAGATTTGATAGGGAGCTCCTTCTAAAAACTCGGAAAGTTGCTTTTGAGTTATGTCCCGTAATCCTCTTAAAAATTTTATGTTTCTGTGAATATCGCCGGTTAATTCAATGTTGTCATATTTTATATCGGTAATACTATCTCTTGTCTGCAAAAAAGCGACGGCGGATAAACTAATATGATCCCTGCCAGATTGGTTTATACTATCTGCTTCTTTCGCCAGTGTAATTAATTCAAGGTTTCTGGGAAAAGCAGTTAATTCTCCAAGAATTAAAAAATCAATTGAGATATTTAAAAAATCGGCGATTTTTATAAGGTTTAATAATGATGGATTAATATAATTACTTTCATAGGATTTTAGAGTTTCATAATTTATATTTATCTGCGAAGCAAACTGACCTAATGTTAACCCTTTATAATGCCTCAATATCTTGAGGTTGCTTCCAACAGAAAAAATATTTTTATTTTTGCTTGACAAAGAAAGCCCCTTATTGTATCATATAATACCACCATAAATAGGTGGTAAAATATATAAACAAAATCTATGCTCTAATTTATTTCTATAAAAACAGCGCGCATCCTCGCAATTCAAAAACCCTGGGGAGGGAGATGAAAAAACGAAACGCGCGCAAGCATCGGGATGTCCCCGGATCGCATTTATTCGATTCGAGGACATCTCATATTTTATTGCATTGGTCGAAAAAACTCAAAAAAGCGTTGTATTTTTTCTTATCCATAAAAATTAGAAATTAGTTTTTCAAATTTTTTGACATTCCATTTCCGAAACATTAAAATAAATACCTATTCAGTTAGGCTTCTAGGGAATCCGGTCAAATTCCGGAGCGCGACCCGGCACTGTAGAGGGATGAGGCAAGTTGTCTCAACGAAATCCGTTTGCCACTGTCCCTCACCATTTTGTTTGCTTCTTCTGTGCAGCTAGACAAAATGGTGAGGGGTGGGAAGGCGGAAAGTAGAAAGCCCTGAGTCAGGAAACCTGTCTATCTGAAAATCCAGAATTTTTCCTCGGGCGCAAGGAAAGAGGTTTTCTCATGCGAAAGGGCTATACTGTCCTATCACTGGTTTTTGCTTTATCTTTGCTGTTTTTTGTCTTCGGGAACATTTTCTCCGAAGTCAATTTAAACACAACTCTTTCTAATTCCGCGCCGGATTTTGCCATTCCTAAAAGGCCGGGCATTGAGTTTGACAGTACTCCTGTCCAGAATAGCGCCTCTATTCAGTCTCATTTCCCGACTTCTTCTGTTCAAATCAAATCCTACGGATCTGCCGGCCAGACGGCCACGGCCGCAATAGACGGCGGTAATTCCGAAAAAACAGCCCTGGGCCTGGATGGAGTAGTCATAGAAAACGCACAGATCAAGCCCTTTGATGTAAGTGTTCTCCCCATTGAATTTTCTCAAAATCTGGAAATATACAAAAACAATTTGCTCCCTTACGGAATGAACGCTTCGGCTGGTTTTGTCAATTTTAAATTGCCCCGGCCTGAAGCAAATGAAAATCAATTACAGGTCTATGGAGGAAGCTATGAAAACTGGGGGGGTAAAATAGTTTTTTCCAGAAAGCCAGAAGTCATTGGTTTTGTCCTGGGGGGGGCTTTTTCTTCTGCCAGCAATCGCTTTCAGACTATTGATTCCTGGGGCGCGACTAATACGACATCGAATCTGGATTACAGGAAATATTCCTTTCTGGGAAAACTGGAAAGCGGCCCCTTCAAACTCAGCGGCACTCATACTGAGAAATCAGGCGGGACAGGCACCTCTACCGGAAGGCAAAAAGATTTTTTATCTACCTTAGACGCCTCCTATCAGCAGGGAAGACAAAAGTTAGACGCTTCTTATGTTCATTGGCAGAATAATTACGCGGATGCCTATTCCGCGGATCAGCATTTGAATCAAACCATTCACCTATCAGCGGAAAAGGCCTTCGAATGGGGCTTTTTTAAAACGATTCCGCGAGCCATTAATAATTTTTTTATTGTAGACAGCACAAAGATCGGCCATCATCTGGATGATGAAATTAATTTAGTCTGGGACAATGTATTTTCTTTTGATTTCTGCGACATTGGATTTTCTATCAACAATCTCTGCCGGTTCTCGGAAGGTTACGCGCCTATACCTTGCGCCTCACTTGTGCTTTACCCTTTCGATCATTTCCAGATTTTTTCCACGATTTCCCGGCAATTTCGCTTTCCAACCTTTAATGAGCTTTACTGGCCCGAAGATACTTTCAGTCATGGAAATTCGAGCCTTTTACCGGAGGACGGCCTTCAGTGGAAAACCGGAGGCCTTATCTTATTTGATCCATTTTACTTAAGCCTTTCCTACTCGGAAACCTATTTGCACAATCAAATTCTGTGGATTCCACAGGATAATGGTAAGTGGGAGCCTGAAAATATTCGACAATCTTTCTGCCGGATTATAAACGCGGCGCTAAATTTTGAGCAATACTGGGAAGATTTATATTGCAAGATGGGACTTTCTTATAGCTGGAATTACTCGATAAATCAGGACTTCGGTTCGCCTTATTATCAGAAACGCATTATTTATACTCCGCTTTATAAAATAGCGGGAAGTATTGTCCTGGATTATAAAAAAACAGGGGGCGCGAGTCTCACGGCCCGTCAGGTGAGCGAGCGTTTTACCACCGAAGCAAATACAGCCTGGCTGCCCCCTTATTTCTTTATGGACATCTCTCTAAACCTCTGGATTTTTTTCTTTTCCGTGGAAAATATTCTGGACGCTCAGTACCAGGAAGTGCAGGGTTATCCGCAAATGGGAAGAAACTTCCGGGGAGGAATAGATTGGAAGTTTTAGGAAGTTGCGCGCGGGAGCGCGCGTCGCTTACTGAAGAACGCTCCGGGACGGACCATTTTAGCTTGTAAAGTCATAGGGAGGATTTTTATGAATAGATTTTTGCTTTTGGCAATGTTAGCCCTTGTTTTTAGCGGCTGCGCGGAAAATCTGATAGAGATACCATTTACGCCGGTCGAAAAAGGAAGTCTTTTAGTAATTGATGAAAAAAATATGGTTCTGAAAGCGCTGAATACAAACACTGGCGTAGTTCGTACCGTCTGCAATTTCCCCACCAGCCCTGTCAATGAAATAAAGGTAGAGGAAGATTTTGCTTACTTCGCGATTTCCGAGCCGTTGGGCGCTCCCGCGGAAGGAAATAAAGTGCTTCGTTTAAATTTACAAATGGGCGGGCAGAAATGGGTCAATCTCGCCGCAAGCACCAGCCCGTATAATCTGGCTGTGGATGGAAGTAAAATTTTTTCGACGCTTAATCTCGGTAATAGCCTCGCTGTAATAGATAAATCAAGCTTCTCTCTGTCCACAACCGTTTCGCTTTATTCTTCTGATTATCCGTTGGGAGCCCCCCAGGGCATTGCCGTAGATGGGAACCGCATTTACATTGCTTCCTATGACGGATGGGCAAACAGTTATGGCCATGGACGCATTACCATTCTGGATAAATCTGATTATCATCTGATTACCAATATCCCTGTAAACAAAAATCCTAACGCGTTAGCATTGTCTGACGGCAAGCTTTTTATCACGTCTGCCGGAGACTGGAGCGGCAATGGCAAGGTCGAATGCCTGGATTTATCCAACCAATATGCCCTCTCAAA
>JAGVOW010000032.1 GCA_020052515.1 Brevinematales bacterium
GCCTCATCCCCCCGGCCCCCTTCTCCATTCCGGTTGCGAAACCGCCGGAACGGAGAAGGGGGAGCAATTTACTCCCCTCTCCGCCGCAGTGGAGAGGGGGTGGGGGTGAGGCACTTGTATTTTACCCCAAACCCAAAAATTGTCAATGACATTTTTGATTTATTGGTGAGAGTTTATTTTTTGACCATTTAGCTTCAAAGCCAAAAAGTTGTCCGTTCCGTTCTTCAATCAAATCTATTTCCGAGCCGTTATAGTCCCTCCAGAAATAGGTTTCCGCAAAAATTTTATTATAAGACCTGAATTTTAATCTTTCGGAAACAAAAAAATTCTCAAATAATTGTCCGGTGTCCGTTCTGAGTTCTAATGGTTTTAAATTATTTACCAGGGCATTGCGTATTCCATTATCATAAAAAAATACTTTCTGCTTTTTGCTTATTTCTTTACGCTTATTCGTATAATAGGGCGGAAGCCTGTAAACAACGTAGCTTTTCTCCAGCAGATTGATATAACGCTCAACCGTTCTTAAGTCAATGCCTATCATTGTGCCGATTTCATGCAGAGACACCTCCGAGCCGACCTGTAAAGCAAGGGCTTTTAAAAGCCTGTGAATAACCGTAGAATTTTTTACCTCCTGAAACTCCAGGATATCTTTATATAAACTGCTGGTCGCGAGTTCCTGCATAATTTGTATTTTTTTTTCATAGGCGGTCTCGTTCAACAACGCGGGGTATTGCCCAAAAACCAATATTTCTGCCGGTTAAGGGTTCTTCTGTTTTATCCAGAATATGAAGACTGGATGACCCGGTTATGACAATCTGTTTGGCCCCTTGATAATAGTCGGCAATAATCTTTAACATTACTCCGATATGCTCAATTTTCTGTCCTTCATCAATAAATACAACTTGCTTATCCTCAATATAGGGCATAATTTTTTTTAAACTCTGGCTATTCAGAAGTTCTCTATCTTCAAAGTAATCACCATTGAACTGAATGGTTTTGTTCAGAAGGTGTTGGTTATCCAGAATTTTATTAATGAATGTCGTTTTACCAGTTTGCCTTGGCCCTACTAAAATCAATACCTTGCCGTCAAAAAAAGAATCAATAAAAGATTGATAAATCATTCTATTATACATAAAGATGTTATACAATAAATTACATTGCAATGCAAATATTAGTGTAATTTGGAAACGCCGTTTTTCTAATTGCTCCTTTTCTTTCCTTTTATTAAAATAGTGTGTATACTATTATTGTGTTTTAATAATCTGGACTGTCAAGCTTTATCAGTAAAATCGTTTGCTGAATAAAGCAAGCCGTTATATTCAAATAGAAGAGAAACTTTTCCACGGTATCTCATCAAAATAGAAATTTTAACGTCTCTTCCAGAGGAAAATCAATTGGAGAAAAATAATATGTCATTCGAAAAATTAAGCCTCATTGCGCCTATTATGAAAGCGCTGGAAAATGAAGGGTATTCAACGCCTACACCCATTCAGGAACAGGCGATCCCGGTAATCCTTCAGGGAAAAGACCTGCTCGGCTGCGCGCAGACAGGCACCGGAAAAACAGCCGCTTTCGCGATCCCCATTCTGCAGATTCTGCATAATGAAAAGAACGGATTAAAAGGCCCCCGGACCATCCGGACACTGGTACTGACACCGACCCGGGAACTGGCAATTCAGATTGGAGAAAGCTTTGCTGCTTATGGAAGGCATACCGGCTTTCGGCATACCGTCATTTTCGGCGGAGTGGGACAAAATCCGCAGGTCAGTGCCCTTAGATCGGGTGTCGATATATTGATCGCCACGCCGGGAAGACTTCTGGACTTGATGAGCCAGGGTTATGTTTATCTTCAGGGATTAAAGATATTTGTGCTGGATGAGGCCGACCGTATGCTGGATATGGGCTTTATCCATGATGTCAAGCGCATAATCGCAAAAATACCGGCAAAAAGGCAGACTCTGCTCTTTTCAGCGACCATGCCCTCTGATATTTCAAGCCTCGCGGCATCAATATTAACCAATCCGGTGAAGGTAGCGGTGACTCCTGAATCTTCCACTGTGGATACGATTAACCAATCGGTTTATTTTGTCGATAGACAGCAAAAAAAATCGCTTCTTATCCATCTTTTGAAAGATAAGGGAATTGAAACTGCTTTGATATTTACCCGCACCAAACATGGAGCTGACAAAGTCGCCAAAGACATCGGCATTGCCGGAATCAAGGCGGAAGCGATCCATGGCAATAAATCACAGGCAGCTCGTCAACGCGCCCTGTCGAACTTCAAATCCAGGCAGACCCGGGTGCTGGTAGCGACCGACATTGCGGCCCGCGGCATTGATATAGATGAGCTCTCGCATGTGATCAATTTTGACCTGCCCAATGTACCTGAAACCTATGTGCATCGTATCGGTAGGACCGGCAGGGCTGGTTTGAGCGGAACGGCGCTGTCTCTATGCGACTCTGAAGAAAAGGCTTACCTTCGTGATATTCACAAGCTGATCGCTAAAACGATCCCCGTAGTAGAGGACCATCCTTATTCTATGGGTAAAGTACCCATATTACAGAGTTCTCAGCCGGTAAAACCGGTCTACAAGATGAGCGAATCCGGCTCTTACAGAAGGGTCGAGAAGCATTGGCGCGCAGGAAGTCCTCAGAAGCGTTCCCACTATTAGTAAATAGAAAATTGATCAGTGAATTCATCCCGGCCTTCGATCATAGGCGCGGTTAATCAACCGCGCCTATGCCTTTCTCCCCCTCTCTTTCCGCGGAAAAAGAGGGGGACGGGGGGTGAGTTTTCGGCTTGACTTATTGAAAATAATAATTATATTTATTTAATAGAGAAAAGCCTTGCTTGATTCGACACCCCTCTCCAGGCTTGGAGAGGGGCCGGGGGTGAGGCGCGGAGGTTTTCATGAAGTACTGTATTATACTGGGCAATAATTTCGAGGACGTTGAGGCGGTCACGCAAATTGACATTCTTCGAAGGGCAGGAGTAAATCTGGACATTTATGGTGTAGGATCTGATACTATGCGCAGCAGAAGCAATGTGATTTATAAAACAGAAAAAGTTTTTACCGGAGAAGACAGCATCGATATAAACCAGTATGAGGGCATTCTTCTACCCGGTGGCCCTGGAACATCAGAGCTGGCAAAAAATGAAGCCCTGGTTAGAACGGTTAGAGAATTTTTTGATGCCGGTAAATTGGTTTTCGCGATCTGCGCCGCGCCGGTCATATTAGAAAAAGCGGGAATACTCAAAGATAAAAATTTCACCTGTTTTCCGGGCAGCGCCTCAGAAATCCACTCAGGCAGAAGATTAGACGAACGGGTCGTTGAAGACGGCAATATTATTACTTCTCAGGGATTGGGAACTTCTTTAGACGCGGCTATTCGCCTGGTAGAGCGTATTGTTTCTAAAGAGGAAGCTGCAAAACAAGAACAAAAAGTGTTGTACCACAAATGAAAATCCCCCGTCGCAATGCGGCAGGGGAAAAGTTTTCTTTAGAACTTATTTTCCTGGTTTTCAAAGATCCGCTCCATCGGGCTGACAATCTTCGTCACACGTACCGCGAAGTTTTCGTCTATTACCACGACTTCTCCCTGAGCGATCAGCTTGTCATTAACCAATATGTCTACCGGCTCACCAGCCAGTTTATCAAGCTCTATAATAGACCCTTCGCCTAATCCAAGGATTTCTTTGATGGTCATTTTGGTTCTTCCCAGCTCTACTGTCACCCGCATAGGAACATCTAATAATAACGCGATATTGCCCATTGCTTCAGAAGCAACTCCCACCTGTAAAGGCTCAAAACCTATCGACCTAACCGGCACGCCGCTCTGCTGCTGAGGATCAGCGCCATAGGAAGAAGAAACTGCCGCTTTTGCTGAAGAAAGCGAAGAGGAAATATTTTTCGCTAAAGAAAGCGCCATAAACGCATAAAACTTCGCGCTCCCTTTATCCTGAACATTAAAAATATAATTTAAACGTACAACATACTGGCTAGTCGAGAAAGTAACGGCAGACCCATCATTCAAATAATCTAATATAGGCGTGCTGATTGTTACCTGCTTGCCCAGCTTATCGCTTAACACGCTGACTAAAGAACCGGTGATCTGACTCAGTAATTCTCCAAAAGTGTTCTTTACCAAATCTGTTACTTCGGTATTGTTTTCCTGGCCAATCAGGATATTAGTGATGGTAAGAACGCTTTTCTCCGGGACCACATAAACCCATTCGCCGTTTATTCCTCCGGACAAATTTACCTTTGCCTGAATTAGTTTGCCTTTTATATCTTTTTTCAGTACTTCAAGCTGGCCGGAGTCAATAAAAGGAGACCCAAAAACACAGTTCAGATTGGTTAAAGTGGAAAGAGTTGTCGCTTGAGCCTGGCCGATTTCCCTCAAAACTTCTCCAATATTGGCTTTATCTGTCTCTGAAAGGGCTTCCGCGGAAACACCTTTACTGGGGGCAAACCCGGCTCCGCCTGTATTACCCATATTTTCTGACATTAATTCATCAGTGCCTTGCAATAATGCGTCAATCTCATCTTGAGAAAGAGTGCCGTCACTCATGTTAGCCTCCGTCAAATGATTTCCCGGTCTGGAACAGCCTTACTGATTGATATATCGGCATATCAAACAAGTTCTTTAGGAAAGAAGAGGGATTAATCCTCTTCTCCCATCAGAATATCCTGCAGCATATCTTCGGTTATAGTAGAAAGGACTTCTTTAATTTGAATTGCCCGCTTCTTGCCTACTACGCCGGGCTTACCTTTGAATTTAATACCATCCCCAATCAGGATTTCCACATCGGATTTAGTGGGGTCAGAAAGCCGGATTACATCGCCTTCCTGAATCGCGGCTATTTCATTGAATTTCAGAATGGTCTCACTGAGTTTTACCACTATTTCTATTGGGACATCCGCGATCTGTTCTTTAATCAAATTGAGGTTTTCAGTCGTGATGCCTTTTCTAATACTTGAGTACCAATATTGCGCCGAAAGTTTTGAAATAATCGGCTCAATCGTAATATAGGGAATACAAAAATTCATCATTCCCTCAACATCACCTACTTTTGTATCAAAGGTAGTCAACACCACCATGCTGTTCGGCGGGACAATCTGGGCAAACTGCGGGTTGGTTTCAATATTTCCCAAACGAGGACGAAGGTCAATCACATTGGCCCAGGACTCTCTCAAATTCCCCAAAAGCCTGACAATAATGCCTTCTATCACAGAAAGCTCAATATCGGTAAGTTCGCGATTCGCTTTTAAAGATTCTCCCTTTCCGCCGAAAAGACGGTCTATGATAGCAAAAGTAATGCTGGGATCCAGTTCTACCACTGAGCTTCCCTTTAAAGGATCCATATTGATAATTCCAAGGGTAGTCGGAGAAGGAATAGAACGAGTAAATTCTTCATAAGTCAACTGGTCAACAGAAACAACATGAACATGCACCAGCGTCCGCAACTGAGCGGAAAGAGAAGTGGTAGTAAGGCGGGCGAAAGTTTCATGCATCATCTGCAAAGTACGAATCTGGTCTTTAGAAAACTTATCCGGCCTTCTAAAGTCATAAACTTTCAGCCTCTTCTTTTCCCTCTTGGTGGCTGGGGCCCCAGGCGTTCTAGCAGGGCCGCCATGCGCAGGCTCTGAGGGAACACTTTCTCCGCTTGAAACCGCTGTAAGAAGGGCGTCTATCTCATCTTGAGAAAGAATTTCAGTCATAAAAAGGGCCCCTTTTATCTAGGAAATTACAAAATCCTCATAATAAACATCTTCTATCTCGCCGTTTACCAGAATATTGTTAATCGCTTTTTTGATTTCGTCTTTCAGCCTTTCCTTCTCAATCTGCTCATCCACATCCTGCTTTTGCTTTGAATTGAGTATCTGAAGAAGCACGTCTCTGATTTGCTGGTTCCTCTGAGGAAGTTCCGCGAAAAGCTTTTTATTACCTTCGTCATAAGCCAGGCCAATTTTCACACGAATAAAATGCGTCTCATCTATATCAGCGGTATTAACTCTAAATTCTTCAATCGCAAAGACACCATAAGGAGCTGGTTTAGGGGCCAGTTGAACAGTTTTGTAAATCTCTTCGCTCTTTTTCGCTACACTCACCCGTATCATAATAAAAGCGATCACTGCCGACAGCACTACCGCTACGATTACCGGTATCATATTGGACAAAACCCATTCTATTAACTTGCCTATTGAAAACCCTGTGGCTCCAGTACCTGATTCTTGAGGTTGTTCCTCCGATTCTACCTTAATATCCTCTGGTTCACCCATATTCTTCTCCTGAAAAGAGTTGTTTCCTGCGGAAACTCAAATTAAGTATCGGAACAGACTAATTTTCCTTAAACAAATCGCTTTCCAGCTCACTAAAAAAAGCCCCATTTACTTTTATTTTAATCCAATAGATCGAAAAAAGCAAACATTTATTCAAAACAAACAGAAGAAGAGCTCTCTCCTACTTTGTGGAAACGCAAATCTCCATTAAGACGGTATTCCGCCGAAAGGCCCATTTTTCCAAAACCCTGGAAATAATTCAACTCAAAAGAATGCCTCCCTCTTTGCAGATAAAGCAAAAACTCATTGGTCGTTAAAGACCTGCTGAAAACAAACTCTCCTATTTTCTGCCGATCAATCCGGAGCCTGAAACCATCATCCGAAACAAGGCGAAAAACATAATAACCCTCACGGTTCACTTTCATTTGAGTATAAAAATCTATAAAGAAATCCTGCTTGAAACCGAAAGGCCCTAATTTTTTATGCGTCAATTCCGCGTCCTCCAAAAAATCAATGCTCGGTATTACGCAGGTCACAGTAAAATCAACATTCCTTGGCTGGTCTAACTGCAAAATTACCCCAATTTGCTTGGAAAGCTTCATTTTAATGGGATTGAAAAAACTAATCGGCAACAGCATCCTCAATATTAAAAGCAAAGCAAGAGCAATCAGAACGACAATAAAAATATTTCTCCGCAAAATCATTTTCTTTCCTTGGCCCCCTAGCCCCCTTTAAGGGGGTTAGGGGGCCGGGTCGCTAAAAACAAATGTACGATAGATCCCAGATTTTCAGCCACATTCTTCTGGCAAAATCCAGCGCGCTAATTGGTATTCCATAAGTAAAAGGAGAAAAGAATAAAAATACCGCGAGGACTTCTATTGCCAACAAGATGACGCCGGCGAATAATACCTTATCCTTCTTTTCGATTAATTCTTTAAAAACAGCCAAAAACAAAAGATAAAAAAGGATCATTCCAAAAACTAGCGGGATAAAATAATGATAAAGATACATCACCCTTTCTATCCGAAGAACAGCGGCCATATAGGCGCCATACAGGAGGGTAAAGATCAAAATATAAACAAAGCCCTCTGGTTTTATTTTAAAGAACAATCTCCCAAAAACCAGAACAACACTGGCAATTACCGCTATCAAAACACTATACCAGACAACCGGGTTACCCTGCAGATAATAATAAGAGACATTACCATAATCCTTTGCCCACCGGTAATTGATGCTCTTGTAACCGAACGGCCACAGATAAGCCGGGCTTCCATTCTCGCCGACTTTTTTCGAGTCCCACTTCGGCACGCCTTTTTCATAGTTTTGTGTGTAGCGGAAATTGTCAGAGAGCATGGTAAAAAAATAGAGTGGGTTGGCAGTCTGTCCGTGATTTAATATTTCTTTATATTTTTCAGAAGCGGAATAAAACCGCTCCTTTACCACATGCCTGCCGATCGCAAAGTGCAGATAATAAATAAGGAAGAAAACAAGCAAAATCCCTGCTATGGAAACCGCCGCTTTACCAGCCATTTCCGCCAAATCTTTAAAGCTCAACCCTCGATTTTTTATTTCATATTTTTGAAAAAATAAACATTCTATCTTTTCCCAATAGTCTTTGAAAATTAAAAAAAACAAGAGAAAAACAAGCACTGCGCTATTTAATTTAACAGAAATTGCCAGGCCTATTAGAACGCTCAATTTAAAATAATCTAAGATACGATTTTGAGATACCTTTTGAAATAAGCCCAAGAAAAATAAAACCGCCAATAAAATAAAAAATAACTGCGGCCCTTCCAGCATAGCGGAGCGGTTATGAACCACCAGGGCATTTTCAAAAAGATAAAAAAAACTGAACAAAAAAGAGGACGGAAGCTCGCCGGAAAGGCGGTACAGGATCAAGAAAAATAAAAGCGAGGAAAATACAAATAGAAGCGCGGGGATGAAACGCACTCCGATAAAGGAATAACCGGGCGGAAAATTTTGAATATAATCCGTAGAAACAAAAGAAGAAGTGTCTATTCCCGTATTTGGTTGAAAAAGCACCTCTCCCAGCGCGATCAGCATTTTACCCAAGGGCGGATGCGGCTCCATGAAAACCACGCCCTCATTGTACTTTTGCGCTGAAGCGATGTGATAATTCTCATCCCAGAAACAGCCAAACGGATAATTATAAATAAAAAAAGAGACAAAAAAAGCAAGCAAAAGCACAACAGA
>JAGVOW010000080.1 GCA_020052515.1 Brevinematales bacterium
AATGGTACGCGTAGCGGGAAGGAAATATTATTTTTTTCCCGCGCAGCTTATCTTTTCGACAGCAACCCGCGCCCCCGCGCGCCCCTTTTTTCTCAGGTGGTTTATTTTAACACAAAAGACAGGAATCTGTCAATATGACTTTGGGTACATTTTCCTGTTATAACGCACTTTAAAATCAGGGCTTAGTTTTATGTCGCAAAAATTTGTCATAGAATTGAACATTTTGGTATGGTGTATTATAATATTCTGAGGAATGGATAAGGGACAAAGGCCGAATCAATTAGGGGGTAGATAATCATGGCTATTTTTGACATACTGATTGGATTGATTTTGTTGATTCTGGCCATTGCAGGACCTGTTCCTTTAAGTTTCTGCCTCACAGATGTTTTGAATGAAAAAAAACGAAAAGAATTTTCTCACAATCTGTTTGTTGTCTTTTTTTTCTGGTGCGTTTTGCAAATATCTATTGGACTCCTTGCCGGATTGCTTCATTTGTTCAATGGCCCCGGTATTTTCACAGCTGAGATTTTGTTATTTATCACAGGGCTGACCGCTTTAAAAATAAATAAACTAAATATGAAAGAATTTTTAAATTTTCCAAAAGATTTGGCCTTGTTTGAGAAAATTTTGTTGCTGCTTGCCGCTCTTCTTGCCGTGACTTTGCTCTGGAAATTTCTGGCGTACCCTATGGGCGATAGCGACACATTGGCTTTTCACTTGCCGGCAATGGCAGAGTGGTATCAAAGGCAGTTCATTTTCTTTCCTGTTCAAATTCCCTATCCTTATAATTGGGAAATCCTTTGCGCGTTATTCTTTTTCCCTTTCGGCCGGGATTTCGCGGCGGCGCTGCCCAATCTGTTTTCGTGGCTGGCGCTTGGTCTGGTGATACTGAGAATTTGCAGGGAATTGGGCGTTTTGAGAAAATACGCTATGGCCGCGGCTTTATTAGTTCTTTGCATTCCTGAATGCTTAAATATGATTAATACGATGCACATTGATTTAGCTTTTGCCCTGTTTTTCGCGGCAGGACTTTATTTTCTTCTTTTGTTTTACAAAACAGGGGCTTTTAACAATGCCTTAATGCTGATATTATCGATAGCCATGATGATGGGGATCAAAGCGTCTGGGATCCCTTACGGCGCTTTGTTAATTTTTTGTTTGTTTATGGCGCTGATTTTTAAGCCGAACGCGGGGAAAACCGCGAAACCTTCTGCTTTTTTATTATTAATGACGCTATTCTTGCTGCCGCTCATCGGCGGGTTCTGGTATATTAAAAATTGGATCGAGACAGGAAACCCGCTGGCTTTTGTTAATGTATCAGTTTTTGGAGCTCAACTATTCGCCGGGAAAACAAGCGTATCAGACCTTTCCAATTGGACCCTCGCGCATAATTTTCAAATTTTCAATTCAGGCCATTGGAAAATTTTAATGTTCGCGATCATCAAACGCCTGCAGTTCCCGTTTATTATTTTGATCATCTCTTCCCTGTTTTCACTAAAAATTTTGTTTGTTAAGGATTTCGAACGAAAGAAAATTACTGTTATGATGGTTCTTTTAGCTTTAGCGGCGGCTTTAATGTATTGCGTTACGCCATTCACGGCGGACAACCCTATTTCGCCCTGGATCGGCGCGGCTTTCCGTTATGGCTTTCCATTTATGATCATTATCGGGATTTTATCGGCCCTGGCTTTCCAGGAATGGAAAACGAAGAACGCAATCTTATTAACTTTCTTAATCACAAGCGTCTTTCTTGGAATGATGAATACCGCTGTCATTGACACTGTGAAATATGACAGAAGCATCCTGTTAAATATTGAAAAAAGTGTTTTTTTTACCGCTTTAAAATCCAATCCAAAAATAATTTTTGATTTGATTATCAATATACTAAAAACAATAGTGCCGTATTTAATTTTAACTATTATTGCTGCCGCGGCATGGTTTATACTATTCTTCAAAAAAACACTCGCGGAAAATCTTAATAAGAAAAAACTCTTGTCATACTCGATCGGCTCAGTTTTATTATTAATGACCTGCGCAATCTTATTGTCAATTTCAACAACGGCGCGTTCTATTAATATTAAAAGTAATTATGGAGAGGTAATTGATTACATTAATAAAAATATTGGGGCCCAGGAAAGAATTGGATTTGCTTTTTGTGATATTTATTATCCCCTATACGGCAGCCGGCTGGAAAACAGGGTATCCCGCATCCAATTAAATATGAATGACATTAATTCCTGTTTAAGCAGCATGAAACAGGCGAAAATAAATTACCTTTCCATCGGGCCGATACAGGGAAGTATTTCAAATGTAAACATGATCAGGAATAGCCCATTTATAAAATGGCTGGAAAATAAAAGCGAATTTAAGCGTGTGTCAGGAGGCAGATTCGATTCAATGGCGCTCCCTGAAAAGCCATTTATCGTTGAAACTGATTATTTTTACAGAAGCGACAGGGGCAGGGTGTTGTATAGATTAAATTCCTTTTGATAAAAACATCGAAGAGGACAGATGAAGCAAAAAAAAATATTAACCGCTTTTCTCAGATATGATTATGGCATCAAAGAAAAAGGGGAATCCGGGGAAAAATTATGCATGCTGCCGGCTTTAGAAGCGCTGGGTTATAATGTGACGGCATTCTGGCTGGAAGATAACGGATTTCCGGACCGTATCGATGAATTGCAAAAAAGGCTTTTGCGTTTCGCTGAAGCAGAAAAGCCTGACGCAATATTCTTTATTTTAATGAAAGATGAAATAAATATTAACACACTGGAAGAATTATCAAAGAAATATATTACCATTAATTGGTTTTGCGATGATCAGTGGAGATTTGAAAGCTATACAAAGCATATCGCCCCTCATTTGACTTATAGCGTAACCGTTGATAAACATAGCTTAAGAAAATACGCTGAAATTGGGGTTAAAAATGTTATTTTATCTCAATGGGCGGCAAGTCAGATTTCTGATCAAAATATTCAGAAGGTTTCTTATGTTTATGACATTTCGTTCGTGGGCGGGAAGAATTGGACACGTGAATGGATGGTGGATGAGTTGAAAAAAGCCGGGTTTCAGGTAGAATGTTTCGGCGCCGGCTGGCCGAATGGCAAAGTTCCGCTTGAGCGGATGGGGGAAATATTTCTCAAATCAAAAATCAACTTAAATCTTTCCAATAGCGAATCTACCGATTACCGTTATCACCGTTTCAGGTTTAGAAAAAAAACAGCCGGGCTTTTTAAATTCAATATTTTTGAACCTATCAAAAGCTTGAAAAATTATTTGAGGAACATTAAGTCGTTCATTCAGCCGGATACTATAAAAAATGTGGAACAAATTAAGGCCCGTAACTTTGAAATCCCGGGATTTGGCGGTTTTGAATTAACTCAATACGCTTTGGGCCTGGAAGATTATTATAATATAGGAAAGGAAATAGCGGTTTTTTCGAATCCGGATGAATTGAAGAAACAAGTGGCATATTATCTCAATAATCCGAAAGAAAGGGAAGAAATGAAAAGAAGGGGGGTTAAGCGGACACAAGAATACAACTACAAAAACCGCCTGTCTGATGTTTTCAGGGAGGTGTTGAAGTGAGAAAAGCCTCTTTTGTTGTTTCACATTCCTATCAAAACAAAAAAATCTTTCAACTTGATAATCCTATATTAAACCGAGACAATTGTCTTTATCCATTTTATCTGTTGTGTCAGGAATTGAGGGCAAAACATTCTATTGATTTATCCACACAGGACATCAACCCAATATCGGATTCTGAATTTGTGCTATACAATGAAATGCCGTCAAAACTCCCGACTCTTCAGGAAAAAGCTAAATCTTTTCTTCTATTATATGAGACGGAGCTGATCCGGCCTGACAACTGGGACATAAACAAACACAAGCGTTTTCAGAAGATTTTTACATGGAATGATACGTTAGTAGACGGAAAGCGTTATATTAAAATGAATTACGCTCAACAGTTGCGGCAAAATACTCCTTCAAACAATAAAACCAAATTTTGCGCTGTCATCGCGGGAAATAAATCCTGCCGGCACCCGAAGGAGCTATACAGCAAAAGGGTAGAAGCCATCCGCTGGTTTGAGAAAAATCACCCCGAAGAGTTTGACCTCTACGGTATCGGATGGGACAAAATGACTTTCAAAAAACCCTTTGGGAGATTGAACCGGCTTGAGTTTTTAAGAAATCTATTCCATCGGAGATTTCCAGGCTACAAAGGTACGGTCGAATCAAAACAAAAAATCCTGAAAGATTATAGCTATTCCATTTGTTATGAAAACGCCCGCGATATTCCGGGTTATATTACCGAAAAGATATTTGACTGCTTTTTCGCGTTCTGTGTGCCCATTTATTGGGGCGCACCGAATGTGACGGATTTTATACCAGCTAATACCTTTATTGACAAACGGAGTTTCAAGACTTATGAGGAATTGTACAGCTATATGAAGAATATGAGTGAAGCTGAATATAAGGGCTATCTGGATAATATCCAGAGATTTTTACAAGGAGAACAGATTAAGGCTTTTTCCGCTGAGGAATTTGTGAAAACGATTATAAAGAATATTGTAGAAGATTTTCAAAATGCTTAGCAACAAAAAAAATTATCTATTAAACCTAGTATCAAACTATGGCGCGACTTTTACTACTATTATAATTGGGTTTATTTTACCGCCTTTGAGCTTGAATTACTGGAAAGTGGAGAAATATGGGATTTGGGCGCTTGTTACTTCTGTGGTTTTTTATCTGAGTGTAACGAGCCTCGGAATAGAAAATTCAGCCTCGGTATTGATGGCCAAAAGCCCGAAATTTTCCGAAAAATTAAAAATCCTGAAGCGTTCTTTTGTACTCTTGATTTCAGCCGTATTGATCGGTCTGGGATTGTTTTTGTTATTAAACCATTTTTATAAAGATTGGATTAGAATTCTAGGAAAAATACCACCTGATTTAATGAAAGAAACCTATTCTTCCATAGTAGTTTTTGCCCTGTTTTATTTCCTGAATTGGCCTTTTTCCTTAATCGCATCGGCTTTTTCAGGATTTCAAAAACTCTATATTGACAATATCTTTCGAATCTTTGGAAGTTTTGTAAATCTCATCAGCCTCTTGATAGTAATCGCTCTTCATGGCTCATTGGTGACTTTCGCTTTTTCTATCGGTCTTTTGAATCTTGGTATAAATTTATCAAAACTCATTTTTTTCTTTTTGTTTGTTTTTCTGAAAAAGAAAAGAGAAAGCGTTGAAAACAGAACGGATGTATCCCATGAAATTAGCACCGACTCAGGTTATAAAGTAATTCTATCAACGGGCGTAAGATTGACGTTGTTTGGTATAGCGACTTTAATTATTAATAACGCGGATAATTTTATTATTTCGAATTTGATGGGCGTCCGGTATGTCACCCCATTTTCTCTGACCAGCAAGCTGTTTATTATTATGATCAACATTTCTTCTATGTTTTACGGCTCCATTTCCCCAATTTTAGGTAAAGAGTTTGCGGGAAATAATTGGAATTGGCTCAATAAAACATACAATTATTTCCTTGCGTTTACAATTTTGATAGGAGGAATGATGTGGCTAGGGGGAATATTATTTTTTAAGGATTTTATTCATATTTGGGTCGGCCCAGAAGGATTCGCCGGTATTGCGGCTGTTTTTTTTCTGGGAATGTATTGTTACTTAAGCTGTATGGTAAGTTTAAATAATTTTATGATCATTTCCTTTAATTATACAAAAGGGTTTGCTTTTATAGGCTGGGCAGAAGCGGTTTTACATATTATTTTTGTTGTTTTACTATCTCATAAGTTTGGTTTAACAGGAGTTACCGCAGGAGCCGCTTTAGGTTCATTAGTTGCCCAAACCTGGTTGTCACCATTGTTATTAAAAAAAAGAAGCCAAAGCCAATTAAAGTTTGATATCTCGCTTATTATCAAGCATTTTGTTTATATTTTATTGCCATTTATTGGGCTAAGTTTATTAATTCAACTGAATATATCTTCTGTTTTAATTAAGATAATGTGCGGTGTAATGCTTGTGTTTATATATATCATAATAAGTTATAGAATATTCCCAAAAGAAACCAGAAGATTTATTATCAATCAGTTTTATTCTGTTATTAATAAGTTGAAATTCAATTTATTAAAAAAATATAATAATCAGTAAATTGAGGTAATTATAGAATGAGTGTTTTAGTATCCATCTGCATCCCGGCTTATAACGCCGGGAAGTATATCGCAGAAACCCTGCGAAGCCTTTGCGGGCAAACCTATAAAAATATCGAGATAATAGTTTCCGATAACGCCTCCACTGATAATACGGGCGATATTGTCAAAAAATTTGCCGAAAATGATAAAAAAATTAAATATTTTAGAAATGAGGCCAATGTTGGTTATGTAAAAAATATTCGCGCCGCTGTAGAAAAAGCCTCTTCGGAAACTATCGCGATTTACCATGCTGATGATATTTATGAGCCGGAGATTGTTGAGGAAGAAATAAAAGTATTATTAAACAACCCAAAAATGGGGGGCGTTTTTGTAAAATTAAGAGAATTTCAAGACTCCTCACGAATTGTGAAAAGAGAAAACCCTTTTTACCATTTCTTTAATAAACTCGCTTTTTTTGATAAAAAACATGAGTGCCTTATGGGAGGATTAGATCAATTCTTGCCGTCACTGATGAAGCACGGCAATTTCTTCGCCTGCCCCAGCTTTATGACCACCAAACCGGTTTTCTTTGAAGCCGGTGGTTTTACAGACAAATACCCGTCCAATGAAGACCTGGAGTTCTGGCTAAAAATTCTGAACAAGGGTTATAGCCTGGCCATTATTAATAAAACACTGTTAAATTATCGAAGAACAGAAGGCCAGGGTTCCGCTTTCTGGAATTCCAGCCCCGAACTGCCGGAATTTTATCATGTAATGGATGATTTTTTGGCTGATGTAAAAATCCCTTTGCCGGAAAGTTCTTTTATAGACTATAGGAAGAACAAGTCAGACGGTTATTTAACCGCCGCTTATAATGCTTTTGTTTTAAATAATAAACCATTATATTATAAATATATCAAGATGTCCAAAGAAGTTTATTGTTTTCCTTTTTATTCAAAGAAAGGTATTTATCAGATAATGCCGGCGGTTGTTTTCAGGATGAAGAAAGTTAGTTTTATTATTAGAAATTTATTATTGAAACTGCAATATAAAAAAGACACTGGATTTGGAAAAAATATTTAAAAGGCATGGCGATATGTCTAATCAAAGCATATTCCGGTTTTTGACTATTGCATTATCTCATTTTATACTAATATGAATACAATGAGTTTTGGAGCCGCTCACGTTACTACTTTTAGAAGTTAGCAGGGTTATTCTGGAGGCTTTTTTTCTATGATGGATAAAGTTACGCTTTTATTGACTGGTGGTACCGGCTTTCTAGGAAGCCATTTATTAAAGGCATTGTCGGCATATACTGATTTTAAAATTATTTGCTTGAAGCGGAGTTTTTCAGATATAAAAAGAATTAGTAAAATTAATAATTCTAATATTGTTTATTATAATATTGATCAAGTTACTATTGATAAAGTGTTTGAGGAAAATAAAATTGATATCGTTGTTCATGTCGCGACCGATTATGGAAGAAATCATGATTCAATTTATCAGGTCTTAGAAACCAATTTGCTTTTTCCTATAAAAATTATTGAACTGGCTATTCAAAAAGGAGTAAAGTGTTTTATCAATACCGATTCTTACTTTAATAAAGAAAATTTTTCGTATAATTATTTATTGAATTATTCATTATCAAAGAAAAGCTTTTTAAGCTGGTTGAATAAATTGTCTTCAAAAATACAAATAGTAAATATGGTATTGGAACATTTGTATGGAGAGTATGACAATTCAACAAAATTTATTGAAAATTTAATACAGAAAGTAGCCATTCAAAAAGTGGATAAAATGGATTTAACTTATGGACATCAAAGAAGGGATTTTATTTATATTTCGGATGTGGTTGATGCTTATTTAGCAATTATTAACTATTCATTAAAGCACAGTTTTCAGTATGAGGTTTTTGAAATTGGCAGTGGGATAAGTAATGAAATTAGATATTTTAGCGAAATGGTAAAAAGGATTTCTGGAAGCGAAACACTTCTAAATTATGGGGTAATTCCATATCGTAGCGATGAGATTATGGAATCTAAGGCGGACACAAAGAAAATATCTGATCTTGACTGGAGTCCAAAAGTTAATATTGAAGAGGGAATAAGAAGAATTATTTCAGTTTATCAAGAGGAAGATCATGCGAAATGCTAAATTACTGACCATTGGAATTCCAACTTATAATGGTTCTAAATTTATTAAACAGGCAATTGATAGTATTATTAATCAATTTGACGGAAAGATCGAAAAAGAAATTGAAATCCTGGTTTCTGACAATGCCTCCACTGATTTAACGAACCAGATTATGAAAGAGTATCAAAAACTTTATCCGGATTTTATTTCGTATTATGTCAATGAAATAAATGTTGGTTATGATAAAAATGTAGATCTTTTATTTCAAAGGGCAAAAGGTCGTTTTGTGAAAATTTTAGGAGATGATGATTATTTATTACCCGAGTCATTGAAGAGGATTTATGGATATTTACATGAAAATACAAATATTTCAATCTTGTTGCAGAATATTATTTGTTTAGATATAAAAAATAACGAGTTAATCAATAATAATAACTTAGTTTCTGGTTTATATGATGGAAACCAATTTTTAGAAAGAAGTTTTTGGAACACATCTCCTGTCTCCTCACTAACTTTTAATAAAGATTTGTGGAAAAGTATAGATGTGAAAAAGTATTATGGAACTCAATGGATACATATTGGGGCTATGATTCATATATTAGCATTAAAACCAAAAGCATATATAGATTCAATTACAGGAATTGTTGTTAGAGTTAGCAACAATAGATGGGAAGGGCATTTTGGAAACCAACTGAAAGTTGGGTTAATTCATTTATCAATTTTATCAGAAATTAAAAATTTGAATTTTGAGCGAAAAATATTTAACAAATTTTGTTTAAATCGTTTTAGCAATAACTTAAATGATATAAAAGGAATGTGCCCTCGAAAAATTCAGGAAAAAATAGAAGTATTTGTTTTAATGGTTCGTTTTTTTTGGAAGTATCCACAATTCTGGTTCATACATATACCTTGGTTATTTCTCTTCATACCATTAAAGAATCTTCTAAAGGGATTTTTCTCCTTTCTGAGATATATTTCTCGTCAAATAAAACATGGATTATTTAAATGTTTTTGACCTAACCAAACTCTTTTTCATATAAGATAAGATAGCCTTAATAAATTTTGGAGATATTTGGAGAATCGCGTTATAAATAGTCCCTTTGGAAAAATAACTTCCATTAATCGCGTATTTAATAATAGCCGGTATCATATCAAACTGATGAATAAATCCAGATAAAGAAAATATTTTTTTAAACGCGATAGAATTAATTACTCTCTTTTTATAATTAAGCAATTTTTCTATACTATGCTCAACAGTAAAAATCGGTGTTTGCTGACCGGTTAACCAATAGCTATCATCTATTAATCCATGTTTCTTAGCTATATCGTAGATTTCAGTGCCTGGATAAGTGAGAATCACTCCTATCTCATCAAAATAGATGTACTTAATTTTTTGAATACTTTTCACAAATCTTATGGTTTCTCTAATCGTATCATCATTTTCGCCATACAATCCAATAATTAAAAAGGTTGTGACTTCTATTTTTGAATTTTTTAAAACTTTCATTGTTTTAACTACATCTTCTCTTAAAATTTTTTTATGGCAAGTGTCCAGTATTTTTTTTGACCCGGATTCTAACCCAAACAAAATATGCATAAAACCAGCTTTTTCTAAAGCATCAGCTAACTCTTTTGTAAATGGTTTAAATCTTCCACTGCAAATAAATTTCTTCTTAATTCCTCTTCTGACAATATCATTACATATCTCAATCGCACGGTCATTTTTTAAAAAGAAATTATCATCATGAATCCATATTGTTGTTAATTGGGGAAATTTCTTTACCATATATTCGATTTCATCTACAACATTTTTCGATGACCTATATCTAACATTTTGTTGTGAAATGCTATCCAATACACAAAAACTACATTTAAAAGGGCATCCTCTACTTGTCAATAAATTTCCCAATGTCCGGTTTTGAGAGAAAAATATTTCATGTTTTGGAAAGGGCAATTTGTCTAAATTTTCAATCAATTTCCGATTTTCTGTTTTGACTACTTTTCCATTATTTATATACGCTATCCCATTAACAGAAGATATACTTTCTTTTTTTGAAAACTTATCCATTAATTCTCTAATAGTTTCTTCACCTTCACCTAAAACAGCGATTAAAAATGGATATTTCTTTAAAATCTGTTGGTACATCAAAGTTGTATGAATTCCACCAATTACTATTTTTACATCTTTTTTAATATCATAAACATATTCAATAATCTCAAAACTACTAATTCGATTTGGCGTTAATATATTAAACCCAATCACATCTGCTTGAAATAATTCCAATTTTTGCTTAATTATATTAAAACAATTTTCATAAGGATAATCATTTAAAAACAAAGTTTCAACCTCATGATTGTATTGTTCCAGGTAAGAATGAAGATATGCTAAACCCAGTGGGTAATGAGAATTATCTTGAACTGCACTATTACGATGGGAATCCTCAAAAGATGTAGTTATTAAAAGAGTTTTCACTTTAATACTCCTACGAAAAAATCAATAGAATTAACCGAAATCCCAATAGATTATATTATGAGCTAAGAAACTAAAAATCTCAAAAAAAGCAAAACAAACACGGGAATCCCCCTCTCACTTTTTTATTTCAAATTCATTATCAACAACCATAAACCAATATGCCGGATTTTTGTAATTCTTCCAGAAAGCCGCTTTTATCATTCTTTTCATTCAGAAGTATCGGTTCAATGCGGTCATCAATGTCGCTTGCTGGCTTTGGGTTGCCGTATGCGTAAGAACCATATAGAATCACTTTCTTAATTTCCATAAGCCCTGCCGCGAGTTCAGCATATTTTTTAACTATTGCGATAACTGCTTCTTTATCCATGAAAACAACTCCTCCGATTTATGTTAAATATCTGGCACATAAAACCGACATAAAGATAGCGTCCACTTTCCAGCATAGCGGCGGCTGTCTCCATATCATACTCGGATATGTCTATCCAATATTCAACCTTCTCAAATTTAGTCATTTAGCCTCCTGATATAATTTTTCATATTCTAACAAATAAAACAGAAATTCTCCAATTTTGAGAAAGTAAAGCCCACAAAACACACGAAAGGACACTAAACTTTTCTTTAATCCGCGCCATCCATGTGGAATTGAGTTTAAAATTCTGTCTCGCAAAGACGCGAAGTACAGGCGCTTCCCTTACTCATGCATTAGAAAATCTGTTTGATAAGAAACTATTTTGTCGGGATGAAAACTTTCGACTAGATTATAGACATTGGCCAGAACACTTTGCAGATAACCAGAATCATTGGAAACCACCGTGACAGCGAGCCTGGCGCGGGGAGAGATTTCTTCCTCATTGTCCACTTCCGCGATGGAAACATTAAACTTCTTGCGTACCATGTCTTTGATGCTTCGCAGTACATTCCGCCGTTCTTTAATTGTCTCCCGGTAAGGGATAGAAAGGTCAATGGTTAAAATACCGATAAACATCAGTCACTTCCAACATGAAAAGTTCTTCTATGATAGGGAGAGTAGCCATATTTGTGAATCGCTTCCCGATGGGCCTTTGTAGGATAGCCTTTATTTTGATTCCAGCCATAGTCTGGATATTCCTGATGAAGGCCTTCCATTAAGCGGTCCCGGTAAACCTTCGCGACAATAGAAGCCGCCGCGATGGAGAAGCTTTTTTGATCGCCTTTGATAATAGATTGAGATGGGACAGGTAAATCTAAACGAACCGCGTCAATCAAAACAAAATCCGGCTTTTGAGAAAGGGCCTCAAAGGCTTTTTTCATTGAAAGCCTGGAGGCCTGAAAAATATTGATCCGATCGATTGTCTGATGGTCTACCACGCCTATCGCGTAGCAGACCGCTTTATCCAGAATCTGGCTGTAAAGCCTCTCTCTTTTAGACGCTGTCAGGGCTTTGGAATCATAAACCCCTTCAATTATGCAGAAAGGCTCAAAAGCGACACAGGCAGAAACAACAGGCCCGGCAAGGGGTCCCCTGCCCGCTTCATCTATTCCCGCCACACAACGAAAGCCCTTTTCCCAGAGACTTCGTTCAAAAGTTAGGATTTCTTCTACGGCGGGAATAGCCATAAGCGCTATACTTTTTCAGTAACCACAGCGGAACGGCCGAAGCGCCCGCGCAGATAATACAGTTTTGCCCTTCTCACTCTTCCTTTGCGGATTATTTCCACTTTTTCAACATAAGGAGAATGAAAAGGAAATACTCTCTCAATAGCCACATTATGACTGATTTTTCTGACCATAAAACTCTTGCGGATACCGCCATGCCGGATTGCCATTACAACGCCCTCAAAGGGCTGCAATCTTTGTTTGTCGCCTTCCACAATCTTGACATAAACTTTCACTGTATCCCCTGATTCGAAAGCCGGGAATTTCGCCGCGCTGCTTTTTCCCTCTGCCAGGAGGGCTTCTTCCACATTCTCTATGGTATTTCTCATCTTTTTCGGCTTCGGCGCGGCTTCTACGGCCTTTTCCTGTTTAGCCTCAGAAACTGTATTTTCTGTATCCTTCGCTTCAACAGCCGCTTCTTCTGTCTTTTGAATTTCTTCGGGCATTTTTCCACTCCTTTGAAATATTTTCTATGTCTCTTAAATAATCCCTTAAGGATTTATTCTTTCTCAGCCATATTTTCAAAATATTCCGGGTCTCTTTCACATCCGCCGGATAATCATAATCCAACAATAAATCCGGACGGTTGAAATAGGTTTTTCGTATACCGCTCTTTAAACGAAACTCATCTATCTTTTTATGATCACCACCCCTTAAAACTTCAGGAACCTTCATTCCATTATACTCCAACGGCTTCGTATAATGATCATATTCCAGAAGGCCCTTTTCAAAACTCTCTTCATCAGCCGATTCCGTTTTGATGGCCCCTTCTATAAAGCGGGAAACCGTGTCCAGAAGCACCAGGGCCGGCAATTCCCCACCGGTCAAAACATAGTCGCCTATGGAAATTTCTTCATCCACAATGCTTTCTACGATCCGCGCATCCATCCCTTCATAACGCGCGGCTATTAAAATCAAGCTTTTCTCTCTCGAGAGTTGCCGGGCTTTTTTATGATCCAGCTTTTTTCCCTGGGGAGTTAAAAAAATCACTTTGCTCTGCGGATGATCTTTTTTAATTTTTTCGGCTGCTTGAAAAACAGGTTCCGGCCGAAAAAGCATCCCTTTCCCATACCCAAAAATAGTGTCGTCTATCTGGCCATAACGATTTAAAGCAAAATCCCGAAGATTATGCGTTTCTACTTCAATACGTTTTTCCGCGATAGCCCGGGAAAGTATACCCACATCCAGATAACCCTTTACCATCTGCGGAAATAATGTAATAATATGAAATACCACGCAAGCTCTCTTAGAATAATCTTTCTATTTCCTTTAACACAACCCGCTTTTCTTTGATTTCCACTTTCACAACATATTCACCGCTAAACGGCACTGCCAGAGATTTCCCGTTATCCAACTGAATCAGAAGCAGATTTCTACCGGCGGCCTCAAAAACATTGTGTATCTTTCCAATTTTCTTTTCATACTGAAAAACTTCCAGGTCCAGCAAATCTTTTAAATAAAAGTTGTTCCCTTTCAAATTGGGCAATTCTTCCTCTTTTACAAAAACCTCTGTGCCTTTCAGAGCTTCGGCTCCATCTCTATCGCTAAAACCCGACACAGAAAGAATCGCTTCTCCGCCCCGTAAGCTGATCAAATCAAATTTTATCTCTTGATAAAGAGACTGCCTCTTTATATAAAAGTGAGAAAAACTCTTTAAATCCTCATCCTTATCAATATAAAACTGCGCTTTTATCTGGCCCTTAAGGCCATAAGGCTTATGCAGCCTGCCAATCAGCAGAAATTCCAAAGGCCCGCTCCTTACTTAGTTAGCCGCTTCGCTTATCGGGCCGGATTTTCTCAGCTTTTTCGCGATACTCTTGACTATGCCGCTTACTTTAGCTCCCTTTGAAAGCCAATCTTCATACCTTACAAAATCAAGCTTAAATTGATTTTGCTTTTCAATAGGCTGATAATAACCCAAAGTCTCTAAACAAGCACCGTCACGAGGAGCCCTGCTGTCCAATACAACAATCCGGTAATAAGGTCTTTTTGTTTTACCAATCCTTTTCAATCGAATATGCGCTGCCAAAAGAGTCCTCCCCTATAAAAATTATTTCAATATTTTAAAATCAAATCTTATCTTTGTCAAATGAACAGGGAGTTCAAAAAACTATTTTTTTTTTGACACAGAATGAAAAATAAGTTAAAATATTAGCCTGTTTGATGCCGAGATAGCTCAGTAGGTAGAGCAGAGGACTGAAAATCCTTGTGTCCGTGGTTCAATTCCACGTCTCGGCATTTTTTTTATAGGAGAAATTTATGAAAAGGACATATCAACCCAGTAAAATCAAAAGGGCAAGGAAACATGGCTTCCGCAGTAGAATGAAATCCAAAGACGGAAGGGCGCTCCTCGCCAGAAGACGCGCAAAGGGCAGAAAGAAACTTACTGTTTCTGATGAATAAACCTTTCGGCTTCTCAAAAGCAGAAAGGATTCGCAAAAAATATGAATTTGAGAATCTTTATCATCAAGGGTCTTGTTATAACTCTTCTTTATACCGGGTGTTTTATTCCCTTTCAAATGTCTTCCGTTTAGGAATAGCCATTCCGAAGCGTTTAGGAAACGCTGTTTTCCGAAATCATCAAAAAAGAATACTGAGAGAATTTTTTAGAAAAGAAAAGGTGAATTTTGCTGCGCCCTTAGATTTGATCTTTGTCCTGAAAAGAAGGCCTGAAAAGGAATCCCAGCAAAAAGAAATTCAAAGGATATTTCAATGGCTTTCCCAATCCAAAAGCTCTTCCGAAAAGTATTGACTTTCCCTATTTATCTCTACCAAAAATTGGTCTCTCCCCTTCTGCCAAAAAGCTGTATCTACCAACCATCATGTTCGAATTACACAAAGACAGCCATTGTTAAATTTGGTTTTCTCCGGGGAGTTTTGCTGGGATTTTTTAGACTTCTGCGCTGCAATAGTTTTTTATTCAAGGGGGGAGAAGATGCCCTTCCGGAAAAATTCCGTTTTTCAATTATATATTCCCCTTATCGAACTTATTGGCGCTTTAAAAGACACAAATAAATCCTGTGTGGACTTTTTTTGTTTCGCGTTTTATACTAAACAATGAGGTATCCATGCAATTAGCCCATTTGTTTCTGCTCGCGGCAGCTTGTATTTTGCTAGCTATGTCTATTGAAAGTATTTTGAGAAGCGCTTCTTTTCTAAACTTTGCCGCGGCGCTGATACTTCTGTGCGCGTCCATCATTATGGGCAGCTCAGGATTGATTGAATACTTTATGCAGAGGCCTTTCTTACACCCTATGGCCTTCATGATGCTTCAAATTGAGAACGCATCCCTTTCTTCTATGGGATTTTTCTTCCTGCTTTTCTCGAATTATTTTCCAACCGGCAGAAACAAAAAACTAAATCTTTTTTTTATCATTGCCGCGCTTTGCGTAACCCTGGCAATGGTTGTTATGATTATACTACGCTTAAACGTTATTCAATATTTCCCCGAAATCAGCTCATCCATTGGCAGATACAGGCTCTTAGTCCGTTATAATTTTCTTCAAGATATCATCCTGGGATTTTCCCTTTCCCTGCTGATTATTTCTATCTTTAGAATAGGCTTTGGTTACCGGAAGTTGGAGCTGATTTATCAAAGGAAACAAGTGCGTTATTTTCTGGCCGGCGTGGCTCTTTTTTCGCTTACTTTTTATCTCGCTTATTGGGGAAGAAGTTTTTTACCTTATCAGGCCGTCTATTTTTTAATAGCCGCGGCTTTTGTGGCCGGGGGAGGATTTTTTCTTTATTCTGTGATCAGCTACCGTTTTGAAAACCTAAGGAAAAAATTTTTCTATTTTGGCCAGGAATTTTTAATAGGCCTTGTGATTTCTATTCCTTTGATAATTCTCCTGTTTATTTTAAACAGCTGGCTGTCGTACAATACCTTTCCTTCCTATTTAATCATTATGTCGCCCATTCTCATTCTTTTCTTCTGGATATATGACTCTTCCCGAAACTTAATTAAAAGAATGCTGGGCATAGAGATTTATTCAAAAGACGCTACCGAGGCTTTTTTAGACAAAATCGGCGCGTCACTCTCTATAAGAGAACTTGCGAAAAATTCCATTGAATTGTTAATCGAAAATATAAACTGCAAAAACTGCGATTTTCTCTATTTTGATAAAGAAGGTGAAAATTTTAATATAGTCTATTCTTCCGGCAAGAAAAACTACAGCGTCTCAGCGTTAGAAACCTTTTTCCGGCATATTTCTCCTTCCCTTGATGTTTATAACCGGGAATGGATCAACGCCGATCCAGGTTTTAGAAACATAAAGGATATTACTGAAAAATACTGCAAAAAATACGAGGCTGCTTTGATCCTGCCGATCTTCTTTGAAAACAACCTGACAGCATTGATTCACATCAGCAACAAATTAGACAATACCATTTATACAGCGAAAGAAACCATGATTTTATCCCGGATCAAAAAAATTATCCAGATTGTCCTGAAGAACATTATCCTTTTTGACAAAGAACAAGAATCCGAAATCACAAAGCGTGATTTAAGCCTTGCCTCAAATATTCAAGATTCTGTTTTTCAGAAGGAAATCCCTTATTTTCATTCGATGGATGTATACGCCTACCTGAAACCGGCAAAAGGCGTAAGCGGAGATTATTTCTTGATAGAAAAAATCAATAATAACGCGATGGGAATTCTTATCGCGGATGTTTCCGGGAAAGGTTTCTCCGCGGCCTTGATCGCGATGGTCATTCACACGATCGCCAAAAGCCAGGAGTATTCTTCCACTACTACCAATGCCATAGTGGCAAAAATTAATGAAGTAATGACTTCCAATCAATCCTATGGTAAGCTTTCTAAAACGATGAGTTTCGCGACAGTTTTCTGCGGATTTATGGACATCTCGATTCAGACTCTTTTTTACACAAACGCGGGGCATTACCCTATGCTGATTTATGATAGGAAAGAAAAGGCTTTCAGCTCCATCCGGGCAAACTCAAAACCAGTAGGGATCTTCCCTGATGAAAATTATATTTCAGAAACCTATCATCTGGAAAAAAACAAAATATTTATTCTTTACTCAGATGGAATCACAGAGGCAATCAACAATGATGAGGAAGAATTTGGCATGGAAAGAATGAAGTCCATTCTTTCCAACAACCATGAGAAGTCTTCAAAAGAATTGGTAGAACTAATTATGGATGAGGTAAGCAATTTTGCCGGCGAAAACGAACAATTTGACGACATGACTTTGATCATTATAAAGTTATAGATTTCTATTTCCGAAAATACAAATATCGCAGGAGGTCATATGAAAAGGCTTGGTATTATTGCAACTTTTGTGTTATTATTTATGAATTTAAATTTTGCCCAGGATCAATCCAAAGGTTTTTATTCGCAATTAATTGGCTTTAAATTTGGGGGTGAGTTTTTTATCTCTTCTTTTTTGAGCGATTGGAGTACGGCGGTGTTTTTTGAAAATGTCATTAATCCTTTTTTTGGCCTGGAAATGGAGATGGCAAAAGCCTCTATTCCTGTAACAAATTACACTCTTTCAGGAACGGCTTATTATGGCAATGGAGTAAGAGACTACATTGAAATGAGCGGCGCGCTAAAGCTTTACGTTCAGGGCTTTTCTTTTAGTATGGGCTTAAGTTACAATAATTTTGTATCCGGATATATTATTAATACCGCAGGCAGCTTATATGTTCCTATGTCCAACAAAGAGGTCAATTTCTTTTCCTTTTTCGGGGGGCCCGAATTGACCGCGCAGATATCCGCGGACCTTTTCGCGAAAGTGGGGATCCGGATTATTTACGGCCTCATTAATAGCGACTACAATTATACCTTTGGAACTCGTTTCTATATTTGTTTTGCTTATGGGATATAAGCTATCGTTACGTACTTATGGGTTAATATTTTTTTTATTCACAGCTTCCATGCTTTTCGGCGAAGAATCCTCTTCCGGAATATCGTCAGTAGAAATCCTATCGGCAGGTGATATTTTCCCCAGCCAGAGAATCATCGATGGCGGATTTCAAACAAATGGTGGAAGAGATTTCTCCTATTCTTATCAAAGTATAAAGCCCATTATCGAAAAAGCGGACATCGCGACCGCATGGTTTGGCGGGCCTATTGCCGAAGAGGGCAGCACAAATTTCTCAGGCTATCCCAGGTATAACAATCCTCCCGAATACCCGTTGGCCGCTAAAGACGCGGGATTCGATATTCTATTGCATACCAATCACCTTTTTGACCAGGGATTAGATGGATTTTTAAGAACTATACGCTTTTTTAAAAAAATGAATCTCCCTTATCTCGGAATTTATGAAACAGAAGAGGAAAGTAAAACTGTTTTCATTCTGGAAAAAAACAATATTAAAATCGCCTTTTTAAGTTACCTCTACGGCGTCAATGAAGAAGCGCCGCGCAAAGACTGGATGGTCAATCTGATTGATTTAAAAAAAATAAAAAACGACATTGAACAATCAAAACAAAAGGGCGCCGATTTTACCATTGTGTTTTTTCATTGGGGAACAGAATACCAGCGGTATCCTGACAAAGAACAAAGAAAGGCCGCTAAAAAAATCGCGTCTTTTGGAGCGGACTTGATCGTCGGTTCGCACCCCCATGTGATACAGCCGGCCGAAATGTTAGAAACGACAAATTCTTCCGGGCAAACTAACAAAGTTTTCATAATCTATTCTATGGGCAATTTTCTTTCTTCCCAGAGAAACCGCTATTCTGACTGCGGGCTCTTGCTGAGATACCAGATAGAAAAAAACGCCGGCAAAACTTATTTAAAAAGCATCGGCTACATTCCCACCTGGGTCATGTGGCACAACAATGAAAAAACCGGCCAATGGAAAGCCGTTATCCTGCCGATAAAAGAAACTCTGGACCTGCTAAAAACAAAGAAAGAGCTTTTTTTGACCAAAGAAGACGCGCAAAACATAAAAACCGCCTGGGATGATACGACCGAACATCTGGATAACCCCGGAATACCCTTTTTACATGAATGAATCCATACAATGGAGTGTGAATTTCACTCTCAACGATAGGCGCGGTTAATTAACCGCGCCTATGCGGCTAAAACAAAAAAAACCTTGTAAAAAACAATTGAGAGCTTTAAAATACTATTAAGCGGGGGTTCATTCATGAAAAGAGTTTCTTTCTGCTTATTATTTCTATTTTTCTTCCTTTCCTCTGTCCTGGGAATTGATACTATCTCCCAGAAAATCGCGGTCACTCTGGATAAAAACTCCGGCAATTATAGTGTGGATTTGATCCTCCAGAAGGCCCTCTTAAGCGAAAGCCTGGGCACAAAAGACATTATTCTCTATTCTGGACAAAAAGAAGACCTGGAGACATTGGGAATAGAAAAAATCAATGGCGGAATTTTGCTGAAAACGGCCAGGAACACTGACACCTATACCGTAGAGCTTTATTCGATAGATAAAGAGCCTCTCTTACTGAATCAATCGATCAAATTCAGGGCGGAAAATTTTGCCGCGAATATTGACGATATCGCGAAGAGGATTCTCAAAGCCATTCTTTCCCTTTACCCGCCGAAGCAAAAAGAT
This sequence comes from Brevinematales bacterium, assembly GCA_020052515.1. Classification (GTDB taxonomy): domain Bacteria; phylum Spirochaetota; class Brevinematia; order Brevinematales; family JAOACQ01; genus JAGVOW01. The sequence continues at coordinate 19,930 of JAGVOW010000080.1, forward strand.
GAACTGAAAACGATAGAAACCGTCAAAATTAAATTAAGCGAATTTGAGCCGATTCAGCCGGCCTGGAACATCTATTTGATGCCGGGTTTTGGAATGCAGAATATATCCATGCGGCTTTCAGACTCAAATGGAAGCAGTTCTGACCAGAATAATTTTGAAGACAATAAAGCCACTTACTTTCTGGCTTCCGAGTTTTTTCTCCGCATCCACCAATGGAATTTTAACCTGGGGGTTTCCGGCGGCATCCCACTCGGCAACTTTTCGGCCAATGTAGGCGCAGGCTTTGGTTTTTTTGGAAGCGTCATTGTCCTGGGCATAGAAGGCGCTTTTTTTCACGGCCGTTTTCTTTCGCAGGCTCAAAATTCCTTTGTTATTAATAGCATTACCAATCAAGTCAATTTCCCGGATGTCTCCTACAATATTTTTTGTCTGGGAAGCAGAATCCAGATTAATATCACCAAAAATTATTATATTTTATTTTCCGTTGGAGGGTTTTTGTGGAACAAAGCCAATCTGGATTTCAAAAGCCCTGATTTTCAATCTGCAGACATTTATTTTAACGAAAGCAGCGGCCCTTATATGAAATTCCTGCTCAATTGGGGCCTAGCCAAAAAACTCAGGCTGAATGTTTTTTATACCTATTACTCATTAATTTTTCAGTCTAATTACGCTTATAACAAGATTGCCCCTATCCAGATCAAAAGCGATGGCACCTCAATAAAAGGATTTACAATAAAAGAATTTCGGTTAGGATTAGGATTGGAATATGAGTTTTAAGAAAATTTTGTTTTTATTCATTTTTCTTAGCTTTGCTGTTACTGCTTTTCCTGCTGAGAAATGGAATGTTTTTGTAGCGGAGTGGCGTGACTTATCAGCCAAAAAAAATTTAACAGTCAGCACCACCATCAAAAAATCCATTCTCGGCCAATTGCAGAAAGAAAAAAGTTTTAATGTTCTCACTTCCTCTAAAACCAAATTCCTTATCTCAAATTTTAAAGACGCCCTGGACTGCGGCAGAACGAATAAAGCGGATGTAATAGTGTACGGGGATTATTATATTGACAGGGAAAAATTGATCGTGATTACTGAGGTTTATGACGCGCTGGAAAACCGACCAAAGATGCGCAAATACTATAGCGGTGAAGCGACCGTGGATATATTTGACACAATAGACGCGATAGCTTCTGATATGCTCTCCAAAATAAAGGAAGCCCTGCCGGAAATGACACAGGAAAGCGAAGTCCGGATCAAAAAAGTCCGGGAAAGCGTTTATGAAACGGAAAAAGTTACTTTCAAAAGAATGTTTTATTCCCGGATAGGCACTTTTAGCGAATTTGGGCCAAAAAATCTGACTTCCATTTCGCTGAGCGGCAGTCCTTTTAGCACGAACAATTTTAAAGAAAACGCTCCTTTTAGTTCTTTATCAGTAGGTCTCGCGCTTCGCTTATGGGATTTTCGTATTGACCTTATGGGGTCTTTTTTACCCGGGATTCCATGCTTTAACTGGAAAGATTCTTCTTTTTACGCAAGAGACATAGTCAATTCACTGATGCTTGTTTCTTTTTCTTATTATCTGCCCTGGTTCGACAATGCTTTTGCGGTTGGTTTGGGCTCCCACTGGGTCAGTTCTATCAACAGGCTGGAGTTTCAAACAACCCTGAACTCTCAAACGACAAATTACAAATCGGAGGGCGGCAGAGGATTTCAAATGAGTTTCAATCTTATCTGGAACCCCAATCCAAACTTAGAGCTTTCTCTTTATATCATGCCTTTTGTCATGCCTTATTCGGAGGTAAGCGATGAAAAAGATAATAATGGCACTATTTCAGGGAAAAGCTATAAAGAATTTAATTATTCAATCCCCCCTCTTTACCTTTCAGGCATAGTCTTCCTTGGTGAATTTGGATTAGAAGGCGGGTTTTATATTGATTCCTACAAATGGCATAGTTGGGAAACCGATCTGAACGGCAATCAAAAAAGCTATGATTACCGGGCGGAGAATACCACTATTGGCGTCTATCTGGGCATTGTTTATAAAGTAGATTTTTTGAACCCATAAGCGAATATTCCCCTCTCGGGAAGATTTTAAAGGATTAAAAGATGTTTCGAAAATTGATCTTAATAGTTATTCTAGCGGGATTAAATATTTATTTGTTCGCAAATGACCTTCTACCGCAGAAGATCGGCATTACGGTTGACCGGAACAATCCAAATTATGTGGTCGACCTGATACTTAAAAAGACATTACTCACCGAAACGGAAAACTCAAAAGACATTGTTCTTTTGTCAGGAGATAAAACAGACCTTGAGAACGCCGGAATAAAAGAACTAAACGGAAACTTGCTCATTAACACCTTGATAGAACAAGAATATTACAAAGTATGCGTTTATTCGGCCAATAGCTCCGGCACCGTTTTAATTGACAACAGCGTCTCATTTGAGACGAACAAGCTCATAGATTTCCTGCCCACCGCCACAATGAGAATTTTTTCCAATTTACTGAAGATTTATCCGCCAAAGGAAAAAAAAGAACTGCAGGTAATGGAAATTGAAAAAGTAAAACTCAGTGAATTTGAACCGGTAAATTTGACCTGGCGTCTTTATGCCGCGCCTTATTATAATGGGGTCAGATTGAAACTGGGTTTTAAAAAAGATCTGGATTCGGGCACGAGGGGCCAAACTTTTAACTCTCCAGGAGCTGGAGCCGCAGCTAATATTCAATTAAATTATCATCAATTTTCAGCTTGGGCCGGAATGGGTGGAAGCTTTGGCATTTGGGGGGATTTTTCCTCCTCAAGCGTTTTCGCCAGGCTGGGCGGCGGGATTGGTGTTTTTGGAAGCCTTTTGATAATTGGTGTCGAGGGTGTTTATTGCCAGGCAAACCTGTCCAGTCAGAACTCTATGAATTTTATATTTGATAATTATTCAACTAATACGAATATCCCCGGTTCAAAGGTGAGCATTCCTGTGCCAGATATTTTTTACCAGACTATTATGCCCTGCCTGACGCTTCAATTAAATTTTAATAAAAATTACTATATTAAAGTCAGCGGCGCCTTTCCGCTTGCCTGGGGTAACCTGCGGGTAAATTTTAAAAACAGTGAGTTTACTTTACCTCAGAATTTCAATTTCGATAGTTTTAACGGGCCTCCTTTTATTGATTTCTATATAAACTTTGGAATCACTGAAAAACTTCGGGTTTATGCCTTCTACAGTTTTCTGGGAAGAAACCATAATTTCTGGAATAATGGTGATACAACCCCCTTGTTGATTAATCCATCACAAGGACTATTTATCGAACAGTTTGAACTGAGCCAGATTCAGATGGGGATAGGAGTGGATTATGAATTTTAGACTCCTTATCCTGCCTTTTCTGTTTTTGGCCACAAACCTTTTCGCGGCGGAGAAGTGGAATATCCTGGTCGCCAATTGGCGGGATTTATCACCAAAGAAGGACAAAAATATAGGCCTCATTATTAAAAAATCGGTGGCTGTTCAGCTTCAAAAAAATAGCGATTTTAGGATCTGGCTCTCAACCAACAACAATGTTTTCCCGGAAAACGCGAAAGACGTGATTCTTCAAGGGAGAACTAATAGGTCAGATTATGTCGTTTACGGTGACTATTACTATGGTGATTACTATATTCAGGGTAACCAGCTTCTGGTGGTAGTAGAATTATACGACGTGCTCGATAAAAAACTGAAGCTTCGCAAGTATTATACCGGCACTATAACATCGGATATCTTTGACACAATCGATGCAATGTCCATTGAGCTGCAGGAACGGGTAAAAGAAGTCCTGCCTCCGATGGACGCGGAAAGCGAAGTGAGAATCAAAAAGCTTCGGGAAACTGTGTATGAAACAGAAAAAGTTGAAATGAAACGTTTGTTCTACACTCACATCGGCTTTGCCACGGATTTCGGCCCCAGAGATGTTCATCTCGAAATGGCAAATCAATCCTATACGACAAACCGGCCTGTTCCTGTATCTTTGCTTACTGTTGGTTTTACTGTAAGGTACTGGGATTTTCGATTAGACTTCACTTTTTCCGGTATGGCTGGAATCCCGACATTAGATTGGAATACTATTTCATTGGCTCCTCAGGACAATGTGTCTGCCCTGACTCTATTCACCCTGTCTTATTATCTGCCATGGTGGGATAATCAATGGGCGGTTGGATTGGGCATAAAAGATATGCGAATCATCAGCAAAATTTACTCGAACGAATCCGGCCAGATTCAATATGACAGCGGTAATAACCCCGGTGGAATACCCTTGACTATTGACCTGATCTGGAACCCCAATCCTAATTGGGAGTTTTCTTTTGCTTTCATGCCGATGTTTTACCGTGAATACATCTGGATAGACAATGACAAAATCAGCCACACAGAAAAGACTTATTACAATATCCCAAATACTTACGTGTCAGCTATCTGTCTCTGGGAGACCATCGGCATAGAACTAGGCCTTTTCTATAATTGGGGAAGAACCGTCAAAGAAAGTCATGATTATTATGGCAATCGGACTGATAATTTTATGTGCATCGCACTGAATATTGCTTTTGTTTATAAAGTCGACTTTATGAAGTGATAACTTATGAAGATTGAAGAGCTCATTGATAAATTTATCACCTATCTAAACTACGAAAAAGGTTATTCAAAAAACACCTCAATTGCCTATCAAAATGATCTGTCAGAATTTACCAGCTTCATTTCAAAACAAAAAATCCAGGATGTCACTGAGGTCAATTACAAAACCCTTTATCATTATATTTCTTATCTCGGAGAGTCAGGGCTGAAGGCCTCCAGTGTAGAACGAAAAGCGGCCTCTATTAAGTCATTTTTTCATTTTCTCATGAAGAACGCGCTGATCCAGAAGAATCCAGCTATCTTGATTTCTTCTCCCAGAAAAGAAAAAAGGCTGCCGCGCATCCTCGAAAAAAAAGAGGTTCTAGGCCTGATTGATTCTATACCGGAACAAAATGCCCTGGAATTCAGGAACAAGACAATTTTGATGCTTCTTTACGCGAGCGGCCTTAGAATTTCGGAATTAACCGGGCTGGATTTGAAAAATGTGGATTTTAAAGAAGGAATCCTTCGGGTAAGGGGAAAAGGAAATAAAGAAAGGATTGTTCCTACGGGTGAAAAGACACGCCGGATGCTGGTTCAATACTTAAGTTTCAGGAAGGAACTGGATTCTGTAAAAGGCATCCATGAAGCCCTTTTTTTGACTAAAAGCGGGAAAAGAATTCAGGACAGAATGGTACGGTATATTTTGAATCGGGCTATCCAGGAACTGTCTTTGCAGAAACATGTTTCCCCTCATACGTTGCGCCACACCTTTGCCACTCATTTACTGGAAAATGGCGCAAATATCCGTGTTATTCAGGAAATGCTTGGGCATTCCAGCCTTTCAACAACCCAGATTTACACCCATCTGACTACTGAAAAACTCAAAGAAAACTACGATCAATTTCACCCCCACGCCCAGGAAAGCAATAAAAAGAAAATTTGACAGAATTGTCTTCCGCCAATAAAATAATAGAACTGATTTATAGAGGAGGTTATTATGGCTGATGTTTTTGACAAGGTAAAAGAGATTATTGTGGATAAGCTGGGCGTGGATGAGGGGGCGATTAAATTAGAAGCTTCTTTTATTGAAGATCTAGGCGCAGATTCTTTGGATATTGTTGACCTTGTTATGGCTTTAGAAGAAGAGTTTGGAATTGATATTCCCGACGAAGAAGCCCAGAACATTAAAACAGTGGGTGACGCCGTAAATTACATTAAGAGTCATCAGTAAAAAAAACGGGGATTTATCCCCGTTTTTTTACATTAAGGATGATTAGATGAAAAGAACAATCCTCTTTTTTCTCTTTTTGCTCAGCTTTGTTGGCGCTTCCTACTCCGCTGCATTCCACTTTGTTAATGAAATAGGCAAAAAGTACCGTTTTAAAAACTTGATCCACCAGGATATTTACCGGAATGGCTCTTTTTTTAAAAGCGTGGAGTCTATGAATAAAGCTACTCTGGAAGTAACCGATATCACCAATGGCTTTGGGTTATTCCAGGGGAAATATTATTATTATGAGAAAAACGCGAATATAAATGAATCCTTCAAGCTCAAAGACATTTATGAAAGTTTCTTTTATAAAAATGAACAGGGAGAGATGTTTGTTTCTCCGCAAGTTTTAATGCCTTCTTTGAGAAGTATTCCTACTTTTCCCACCAATGATTTAAAACCCGGCGATTCATGGAGGGCAAAAGGTGAGGAGATCCATGAAGGAATTCTGGAAAAGGGAAACATTCTTCTTTTTGACGTGGATGTGTATTACAAATATCTAGGGGAAGAAAGTTTCAATAATAAATCTTACTCCAAAATATCTATTGATTACCATATCATTCATTATCCAAAAAACGATCCGGACATTCTCAGTTTTACCGGTTTTTCTCATTCTTTTTATTACTGGGACCCCGCTTATTTCTCGCCGTCTTTTTACAATGAGGATTATTCTTTTCTGTTTACTTTACGCAGTGGAGAAACCGCTCTCTATACCGGCAGCACAGAAGGAAAAGTTGACTATGTGAGCGATGTAACAGAACCTAAGAAAAAAGAAATTATTCAAGAAATCAGCAATAAGATTCCCGTTTCCAGCGGCATCAGCGTAAAGAATGTTGTAGACGGAATTATTGTTAATTTGGGCAACATCCTCTTTGATTTTAATAAAGCTTCGCTGAAAAGCGAGTTTGAAAAACGCCTCGGCCAGATAGCGGAAATACTCAGAAAATACCCGGAACTGGACATCATTATTTCCGGCCATACAGACAATATAGGCGCAGAATCTTATAACCAAAATCTATCCGAAAACAGGGCAAAAACCGTTTCCGACTATTTAATAAAAAAAGGAATTGCCCCTAACCGCTTATCCTACATCGGCTACGGAAGTCAAAAACCTTTATTAGACAACAGCACAGAAACAGGCAGAGCTCAAAACAGAAGAGTGGAAATAAAGATTATAACAAAAGAATAACCCCTAAGGGAAGAAGAGATAAAGCATAATTCCCAGCATCGCGATAGCAGCCGCGACTACAGCAAAAAATATAATATTAAAAGCCGCCTTTTCTTTTCTAGAATCAGGCGCTGTCATGTTGACGGACATGGAAGATGTGCCTTCTGATGATTTTTCCTGTTTCTTGGATTTATCCTGGGAAAGATCGTATTTTTTGACTTTTACCGTATCTTCATCGATTGATTTGCCATAAATAGAAGGGCCAATGTTTAAGAGCACCGTAAATATTTTTCCTTCTTTGGAGACTCGTACCACAGAAGCTGGTATAGGCACAAGCTCGTTCTCAACAGAAGCGTTTAGAAGATCTATAAAATACTGGCCACGGCTGGATTGCTCAGTAATCTTGATCATAATTTTATCGCCTTCTTTCAGTTCATAAATCGCAATACCGGATAGAGGAGATAAAACTAAAGCCACCTCCAGGACAACTGCGCCTTCCTCGGTTTTATCAGAAGCCGGCGCGTCTGTTTTTGATCCGGAATTGTTATCCACACCTTCCCTTAAAGCATCTTTACTTCTTTTTGATTGGCGAATATCTTCTATTTCGGCCTTATGAGCGGTTTCGACGACTACCTCACACTTGATATTCTTATCACCTGTGGGTCTGGCTAAAACCTCTTCAAAAATCGAAGCCACTTTATTAATCTGAGCTTTCTTGATATTAGCCCATATATCCTGTGTTCTACCGGTACCCGGCTGGAATAAATCTTCAATACTGGCCTGAATGTCATGGGTTAAACTGGTCGCAAACTCACCTTTCCATTTCAGTTTATTGATCACGTCTTCCATTTCACTCCAGGGCATACTGATATTGTTCTCATAAAGAGTACTGAAATGAGAAGAAACCACATCAAATTTTTCAACATTCTTGCTGTTATTGTCCAGGAAAACAATAAAAACACCGTAAGAACTGCTGCTCAGAGCCTTGAAACGCCCTTTGAAAATAATAGTTGTCGCTTCTATTCTATTTTCCATTAAACTTATCCTCTCCGGAATGGTTTTGAGCACTGCCCCTTTGTATCAACCCAGATTCTATCACGAAACCTTGTTTTTTGTCAATTATTTATTTACTAAAATCAAATATTATATTATAATCTTGCCCTATGGATATCGGAAAAGGCGGGTTAATTCTTAAATGAATATCGTTTTGTATCTTTCCTCCAAGTATCTAACTCCGAAAGCGAGCGACCGGGGAATATCGGCTATAGCTGTTATTGCCTTGCTTACCATCATTGTCAGCAGTGCCGCGGCTGTGGTCATTCTGTCTGCCGCCAATGGCATCCATAGTAACTTCCTGCAGAAATTAATGGCAAAAGACGCTCACATTATTGTTTTAGGCCCCGGCAAAGGTATTCCCGACTATAAGAATTATATTTCTAAAATCGAAAAAATACCTGGAGTTAAGACAGTTATGCCCTACTTTCAAAATCAGGCTCTAATCAAAGGTAGCCTGAATGTAAGAGGAACAGAGATTATGGGGGTCCCGTCTCGCGTTGTAGAAGAAGACAAAGATTTTTTGAAGCAATTTGTTATGCAGGAAGGAAAGTTCGACTTATCCTCGCCTAATTCCGTAATTTTGGGCTATAATCTCGCATGGAATTTGGGCGCAAGCATTGGAAGCTTTGTTTATGTAACTGTTTACAGCGAAGAATTTTATAGTGTACAATATAAATTTAAGGTAAGGGGTATTTTTTCGGTAGGCAACAGGGATTATGATTCCTCACTCGCTTTTATTTCTTTTCAGGACGCCCAGCTTATCTTTGATTCAGCGGGTATGGCTTATGGCCTGGCAATCAAGGTAGAGGAACCTTTTGAGGCTGAGAAATACATTCCCTCTATAAAAAAGGCCTGTCCTTACTACCCATACACCTGGAAAACTCTGCACCGCAATGATTACGCGGCTTTGCAGGATGAAAAAATGTTGATCATGGTAATTCTCGCGTTTTTCTTTATAGTAGTAGGTTTTAATATTTTAAGCACTATGATAGCAATGGTTCTGGATAAAAAAGAGGAAATCGGCATTCTAAAAGCGATGGGCTTAAAGCCAAAAGAAACACTTTATATTTTTCTCCTGGATGGTTTTCTTCTAGGTGTTTTCGGCAGTCTTTCGGGAATATTAACCGGGCTTTTCATCGCCATCACTTTGAACGATATTTTGAGGTGGATTGAAAAAGGAATTACCTTTATCAATTCTTCCGCTTACTTTTTTGTGTCCTGGATAAAAGGGGTGTCCGCACCCGAGCCATTTCACTTTTTTAACTCAAGCGTTTATTATATTGACAAGATGCCAATGCAGATTATTTTTACTGACCTTGCTTTTGTCCTTCTTTTATCAGTATTTTTAAGCTCTCTGGCTGTTGTAATACCGGCTTTTAAGGCTTCCAGACTAAGGCCAGTCGAGGTATTAAGAAATGACTAATATCCTATCGGGCAAGAAACTGTCGAAGGAATACCGGACAGTGGTAGATAAAGTGCTGGTATTTGAAAATATCAATCTTGAAATTGAGGCGGGTTCAGCAACAGCTATTATTGGACAAAGCGGCAGGGGAAAGACCACTCTGCTCAATATTTTAAGCGGCCTGGACCGGCCCACTTCAGGGGAAGTTTTTCTCAATCAAGAACGCATAGACAATAAGAGTGAGAAAGATTTATCGGATTTTAGAAACCGAAACATCGGTTTTGTCTTTCAACACCATTATTTACTGGAAGATTTTACCGCTTTAGACAACGTGCTCATCCCTTTACGGATCGGCGGTAAAAAAATCGATCCCGAAACTGCGGATTGGGCGCTGGAACTCTTGTCCAATCTGGGAATTTATGAAAGAAGAGAGCATTATCCAGATCAGTTGAGCGGCGGGGAAAGGCAACGAGTAGCTATTGCCCGTGCCCTTGTTTTCAATCCTCTGGTGGTTTTTGCGGATGAGCCAACCGGAAGTTTAGACAAAAAAAACTCCGCTATGGTAGAAGAAATGCTCTGGGAATTAAAAGACAAATGGAATAAAACGCTGGTAATAGCGACTCACAATATGGAAATTGCAAAAAAATGTAGTATAATTGATTTAGGGTAACTACTTAGCCGTTTCCTCTCTTGGGAGGGGAGAATGAAATGTAGTAATTTAGAGAGGGAATTTTTATGGGAAATTTGGTTTATCTGAATGGAGAATTGGTTGAAAAAGAGAATGCCCGGATTTCTATTTTTGACCATGGTGTTCTTTACGGAGACGGGGTTTTTGAAGGGATTCGGGCTTATAACAAAAAGATTTTTAAGCTTTCCGAACATATTGACCGTCTTTATGATTCCGCAAAAATCATCATGCTTTCTATTCCCTTGTCCAAAGAAGAATTTAAAAAAGCCATTATTCAAGTCTGTAAAGCAAATGGAATGGAAGATGGCTATATACGGCCTGTTGTCACAAGAGGGGTGGGTTATCTCGGCCTTTCTCCCTGGAATTGCACGGAGCCAAGCGTATTTATCATTACGGACAGTCTTCAGCTTTATCCAGTAGAACTTTATGAAAAAGGCATGCCGGTTGTCACCGTGCCGACCAGGAGAAACTCAAATGAATCTTTAAGCCCCATTATAAAATCGCTGAATTACCTCAACAACATAATGGCAAAGATTGAAGGGAAAAACGCGGGCGTTGAGGAAGTCATTATGCTCAACAATGAAGGTACCGTCGCGGAATGTTCCGGCGACAATATTTTCATGGTTAAGAAGAATAAGATTTTTACCCCCCCTGTAGTCGCTGGAGCGTTGCCTGGCATTACTATGGCTTCTGTGATCGAACTGGCTATAGAAGCCGGTTATTCAGTGGAGGAAAAATATTTTTCCCGGGCGGAAATGTTTATTGCGGATGAGGTTTTTCTCACCGGTACAGCCGCTGAGATTGTACCGGTTGTAAAAATTGATGGAAGGACAATTGGAGAAGGCCTCCCTGGCAAAATCACCCGGGAGCTGACAAAAAAATTTAAGTCTTATGTCGATAGTCATGGGACACCTATTTTGTGAGGATTTAGAATGGGAATTACAGAATTCTTGGCGGCGTATATTACCCGATTTATGAACGAAACCGGTTATATCACAGTGGTGGTCGCTATGGCAATGGAAAGTATGATTTTCCCCGTTCCCAGTGAAGCGGTTATGCCCTTTGCCGGCTTCCTGGTCGCGGATGGGAAATTTTCTTTCGCAGGAGTGATCTGTTTTAGTGTACTGGGAAGTATGATAGGTTCTCTCCTTTCCTACGCGATTGGTTACTATGGAGGAAGGCCTTTTGTCATAAAGTTTGGGAAATACCTCCTGCTGGACCATTCCGAGCTGGAAGCAACTGAACGCTTTTTCAGTAAATATGGAGAAGCCGCTATTTTCATCTGCCGCTTTATTCCAGTCATCCGGCATTTGATCTCGATCCCGGCAGGACTGGCAAAAATGAATGTGCTTCGTTTTTCTATTTTTACTTTTTTGGGAGCCGGGCTCTGGAATAGCATTCTAACCATTTCCGGATTCTACCTCTGGAAAAATTGGACAGTCATTATGAAATACAGCAAAATAGCAGACATTGCTGTCGTGTTGATTTTGTTGTTTTTAATTTTTATTTTTATTGCCCGCCACCTTAAAAAAGGGCATAAGTGAGGTTTTTATGTCTAAAGCCTGGAAAAGAAGGCTTCTTGCCGTTTTGGTTTTTTTAATCTTCACAGGTATTTACTACGCCGGATCTGGCGATCTCTGGGTGATTTTATACGGCTCTTTGGCCGCGCTTATTATGGTAGCGCTGGACAAGTTTTTTTACTCAAAACGGGGTATTTTTCTTTATTCTCTCTTAGGGCTTATTGCCGGTTTTTATAGCGGGCAGTTTCTTTTCAGTGTATTTGCTCAGATAGCGCCTATTTTTTTCACCGTGAAGCTTTCCCCCTATTTTATTTTGTTTTTTATGTACACTGGATTTACTTTGCCGCTACTCGCTTCCCAGAAACACGGATACGCCCTCAATTTTCCATTTGGCAGTGAAGGCGAGAAAAAGTCCACGGACATTAAACTATTAGACACCAGTGTGGTGATTGACGGAAGAATCGCCGACATCGCGGACACCGGTTTCATCAGCGGCACTTTGATCCTGCCAAAATTCGTTTTGAATGAAATCCAGAGCCTTGCGGACTCCAAAGACCCGATTAAGAGAAGCCGCGCGCGAAGAGGCCTCGATGTCCTGAATAAACTCAAAGAAACCCAATCCCTGGACCTGAAGATTTATTCCCGCGATTTTCCGGAAGTAAAAGGTGTAGACGCGAAATTGATCAGCCTCGCGAAAGAAATGAGCGCCAGCATTATCACCAATGACTACAATTTGAATAAGGTAGCTCAATTAGACAGCATTCCTATTTTGAATCTGAATGATCTCGCTAACGCTTTAAAGCCTGTTCTACTGCCGGGTGAAGAAATGGAGCTGGATGTTTTAAAAGAAGGGAAAGAAAATAACCAGGGCCTGGGGTACCTTCCAGATGGGACTATGGTGGTTGTGGCAAACGGCTTGAGCTTGATCGGTAAACGCATCCCAGTCAAGGTAACCAGTATCCTTCAGACATCGGCCGGCAGAATCGTCTTTACAGAGCCCAAAAAATAATGTTGCGGATTGGTTTAGGCTATGATCTGCACAAGCTTGTCGCTGGAAGAAAGCTAATCCTTGGTGGAGTCGAGATGGAGAGCGATTTTGGGTCCCTGGCTCATTCCGACGGAGACGCTTTGATTCACGCGTTAGTGGATTCTTTTCTTTCTCCTATTGGCGCGCCGGATATAGGGACACTTTTCCCGGATTCCTCAGAATCAAACCATGGCATTTCCAGCCTGGAGATTTTAAGGTCAATCAAAGAGAAATACCTCTTGGATGTGGAAATACTTTCTTTAGACGCTGTCGTTATTCTAGATCGACCTAAGATAGCGCCTTATCTAACTGAGATGAAACAGACTCTTGCCCGCATTCTGGAAATTTCAGAGGGCCGCATTGGGATCAAGGGGAAAACATCAGAAAACACAAAACCTTCCTCTGTGGAATGCTATGTAGTAAGCCTTTTGGAAGTTAAGAATAAAGGATAAAATGATGCAGTATATCAGTACACGCGGCAATTCTCCCGCCATTGAAAGCGCACAGGCAATTATGCTGGGGATGGTGCCCCGCGGCGGTTTATTTATCCCGGAAAACCTGCCCACTCTTGCCACAGAAGAGCTCCTGGGCTTAAATTACCAGGAATTGGCGTTTGCCGTTTTACTTCCATTTTTTGGCGGGAAAAACAAGAACTACAGTGAAGAAGAAATCAAATCTTTTATCGCGGCTGTTTATACATCTGAAAAATTTGATGATCCGCAAATTACTCCGCTTACTTTGCTGGATGAAAAGACAGCTGCTTTAGAGCTCTGGCATGGCCCTACCGCGGCTTTCAAAGACGTGGCTTTGCAAATTATGCCATACTTTTTAAAAGCCGCCGCTAAAAAATTGGGCAGTAGAAAAGAAACCGTTATTCTGGTTGCCACATCCGGAGATACCGGCAAAGCGGCCCTGGAAGGCTTTAAAGACGTGGAAGGTGCTAAAATCATTGTTTTCTACCCAAAAGACGGCGTCAGTAAAATGCAGGAGCTGCAGATGCTTTCTACAACCGGTAAAAACACCTCTGTTGTCGGAGTAGAGGGCAATTTTGACGACTGCCAGAACATGGTAAAAGAAATATTCTCCGACGATGATTTTAACACTCTTATGAGCTTCAAGGGGTTCCAATTTTCTTCAGCCAATTCTATTAATTGGGGAAGGCTCGCCCCTCAGATTGTTTATTATTTCCGGGCATACCTTGAAATGGTTCGCAAGAACGTAGTTAAAATGGGCGATGTCGCCAATGCCGTTGTCCCGACGGGCAATTTCGGCAATATTCTAGCGGGATTTTACGCGAAAAAAATGGGGCTTCCGATTCAAACTCTTATTTGCGCTTCAAATCAAAATCATGTACTCTCGGATTTTATCCAGACAGGAGTTTATGACCGAAAAAGAAAGTTTTTTAAAACATCCAGTCCTTCGATGGATATACTCATTTCTTCCAATCTGGAACGCCTTTTATTTGAAATCACAAAGCATAATGCTTTTAAAATCAATCGCTGGTACGAGGATCTTTTCCAAAAGGGAGAGTTTAAACTGGATGATAATACAAAAAACACATTGAAGAATCTCATTTATGGGGATTTTGCTTCTGAATCGGAAACCCGGATTGAAATCAAACGAGTTTTTGAAAAGTACCGCTATTTGATCGATCCGCATACCGCTGTCGGCTTTTTCGTCCTTGAGAAATACCGCGCACAGACAGAGGATGAAGCTCCGGCTTTTGTCTGCGCGACCGCTTCGCCTTACAAGTTTAACCAGGCAGTATATCAAGCCATTACCGGTGATGATTCCTTAAAGGATGAGTTTATTATTCTGGAAAAATTGGCCGCGCTGAACAATGGGAAACCGCCTGCGAGTCTCATGGGCCTGAAGGAGGCCCCCATTCTCCACAAGCGGGTGATAAACAAACGCGAAGGCCGGAAAGTAATTGGGGAGATTTTGGGGATCAGTATAGGCGCGGTTAATTAACCGCGCCTATACTGATTATCATCGTCTATATACTTATTTAGTTTTTCAAAAGAAACTCTTTTTCTTTACTGAGTTTCCCGTTTCATTCACATCAAACCCCAGGCGATCGAATGGGAAATAACGGAAAAGAGGCCTTCCAAATATATTTTTCTCCGGTATGAAACCAAAGTAACGGCAGTCTTCACTGAAATCACGATTGTCGCCCATCCCAAAGTAATAATTATCCATTACTTTCCATTCCTTGATTTCTTTTCCTTCAATAAAGAAAGCCCCATTTTGAACCAATACGATTTTGCCGCTTTCTCTCTCGACCAGAAGTTTCAAAAGGGTTTTATAATAATTGTTTTTGTCTCTTATGGTAATTACTTCGCCTTTCTTTGGCACCCTGATTTCCGCGAACTGATAAACCTCCTCCCGATTAAAACCGGTGTCGCCGTAAAGGTGCTGAACAATCCGCTTTTTTCCATCAAAAGCCTCCTGAAAAAGATCGAAGGTAGCATGGCCGGTTTGAACCAGCCTATCATAAATAACTTCACGGCTGGTAATGACAAAATCATTTTGGACCGGTTTCCCATTAATCATTAAAATTTTATTAGTCATAGAAAGCGTATCCCCGGGAAGCCCCACCAGCCTTTTTACGAGATTTTTAGGCGTATCAAAGGTGTTGTCCAGATTCACCAGAGACAAAGTCAAAAGTGAAACCAATTCCTGGGGAATCCCCGGGCTTTTCCAGGCGGGAGAGACAAACACAATGATATCATTCCTTTCCGGCTTCATAAAACCGGGTACTTTCCAATTCAGAACGGGAACCCGCGCCCCCATCGTCACTTTTTCCACCATCAGGATATCCCTTACTAAAAGGCTGGGCACCATAGACTGCGAAGGAATTTGATAGGCCTCAATAGTAAAAAGCCGGATCACAAAAGCAATCGCGTAAGCCGAAAGCAAAACATTCACATTTTCAATGATTTTTTCTTTTAAGGTCATGTCTTTCTTATCTTTCCTGGGTTTCACAAATATCTCCTTCAATAATTTATTTGCAGTCTCAGGGTTATAGGCGCGGTTAATTAACCGCGCCTATAACCTACTTAATCGCTCTGATCTCTTCATCCACGTTGACGAAGCTTCCATCCATGTGGATGGGACTCTCATCTACATGGATTATTGTTCCCCGACGTGAATTATTGTCTCCCTGACATCGGGGATTCCTTCCCCATGATTGGAAACTCTCTCCCCCTTAACAAAGGGGGGCAGGGGGTTGTCTCTCCATCGCGGGAGCCGGGGGGTGAGACGGCGTCGCCGGCAAACTTACTTCTTCAAAATGAGTCCCATTTTGCAAGATACGGCGCGCCAGAATATCCAATTTATCCGTAATATCGGTCGCGAAAAAACGGTGCTCAGGATTATCAGAACCCTCACAGAGCATATAATTCGAGGCCAATACATCTTTCAAATCCTGCGCCGTAAACAAAGCGGAATCCACCAATTTTACATTCGGCAAAATTTCCCGCATTACGTTTATGATCAAAGGATAATGAGTACACCCCAGAATCAATGTATCAACGCCTGACTCCCTGAATTCTTTTAAATATTCTTCAGCAATCAATTTCGTGGCGGGATGGTCCACAAAATTTTCCTCGATCAACGGAACAAAAAGGGGGCAGGGCTTCTGCTTTACAGATAAATCCGGATTCATTTTTTCAAGGGTTTGAGCATAGACATTGCTCCGAATGGTTCTATTAGTGCCGATCACACCGATTTTTCCATTGCGGGTAGCATAAATAGCGCCCTTTGCGGCCGGCTCAATAACCCCGACTATAGGAATATTGTAATGCTCTTTTAAAAAAGTCAAAGCCACCGAAGACGCGGTATTACAGGCTGCTACCAGAACTTTTATATCAAATTTTAGTAAAAACTCTGTATTCGCTTTTGAATAACTCCTGACGATCTCTTCCGATTTATCCCCATAAGGAAGATTAGCGGTATCTCCCAGATAAACAATTGTCTCATTCGGCAAGAGCCTTTTGATTTCCCGGACAACCGTCAATCCACCTACCCCTGAATCAAAAACACCGATGGGTTTATTATTCATTACCTCTTACTCCCTTACTTTTCCTGCTCATTTTCAATTTTCATCAAGATGTAATTCATACTATCCACCAGCGCTTTCCAGCTAGCTTCAATAATATTCTCCGAAACTCCGACTGTCCCCCATTCATATCCGCCGTAACGGAAGAAAATCCAGACTCTCGTCGCCGCGGCTGTCCCTGCCATTGGGTTTAAAATCCTTACTTTATAATCAACCAGCTTGATATTCTTCACTACCGGATAAAACACAGACAAAGCGTTCTTTAGAGCTATGTCCAGAGCATTTATCGGCCCGTCTCCTTCTGCCACGGTCAGTTCTTCCAGATTTCCTACCAGGACTTTAACGGTTGCCTCAATGACAGCGGCAATACCTTCCTTCACATAAGTAAATGTTTTGAAAGATTCCACGGTAAACTTTTCTTGAAAAACCCCGGAAATCTTTTTAGCCTGTATCTCAAAGGAAGCATCCGCCCCCTCAAACTCGTAGCCTTTATTCTCCAATTCCTTAATTTTCTCTACCAGATGCGGAACAAACTGTTTTTGAATCTGCAGCCCCAGCTCTTTCAATTTGCCCAGAATATTTGACTTCCCCGCCTGTTCGGAAATAAGAATTCTTCTTTTATTACCTACCAGAGCAGGCTCAAGATGTTCGTAAGTCTTCGGGTTTTTTTCCACCGCGTTCGCGTGTACTCCTGCCTTGTGGGTAAAAGCGGAAAGGCCAGTATAAGACTGACGGCTGTCCGGTGTAAGATTAGCAATTTCATAAATATAATGGGAAAGGTCCATCAGCCCTTTCATCTTCTTTTCATCAATCTGATAAAAAGAACATCCCATTTTAAACATCAAGTTTGGAAGGATAGAACAAAGATTCGCGTTTCCACAGCGCTCTCCTATTCCATTAATAGTGCCTTGAACATGAAGGGCTCCGCTTTTGACTGCTTCCAGACTATTAGCCACAGCGCAGTCACCATCATTATGAGCATGGATTCCCAGGGTAGACTTTACTTCCTTCCGGACCAAAGCCGCGATTTCAGAAACCTGGTAAGGGAGAACTCCGCCGTTTGTATCGCACAACACGATAGAATCTGCGCCTGCTTTCTCTGCTGTCATCAGTACTTCTAACGCGTATTCCGGATTATGAATATAGCCGTCAAAAAAATGTTCCGCGTCAAAAATAACTTCCTTTTTGTGGTCCTTAAGATAAGCTATAGAGTCATAGATCATTTCGAGATTACTTTCCAGTGAAACCCGGAATACTTCTTTTACATGGAGGTCCCATGATTTGCCGAAAATAGTCACCACCGGCGTCCCTGTACTTATTAAGTCACTAATATTTGGGTCTTCGTTGACCTTATGTTTTGCATGTCTGGTGCTGCCAAAAGCCGCCGGTCTGGCATGAGTAAATTCTATTTTTTTTACCTCATCAAAAAACGAGCGGTCCTTCGGATTGGAAGAAGGCCACCCGCATTCAATGTAGTCTACTCCAAAAGAATCAAGTTTTTTAGCGATCGCGACCATATCCATAATAGAGAAGTTAATACCTTCGGCCTGCTTGCCATCACGCAAAGTCGTATCATAAACAATAATTTTCTTCATACTACGGCCCCCTTTAAGGTATCCAAGATTATAAAAAGGGTTTGAGCGGCTGTCAAGGAAAACCGTATGAGGGACACGGCTTTCCACTAAGCAACGCTAATAAAACAAATTTTTCTTTCTCCCCCTTTTCAAAGGGGGAATTCATGAATTATCCTAAAAAGTAGCAATATTCCCTCTCCAAATTTATAATATTCAGATGAATAGAAATGAGTTGTTTTACACTCTCTTTCACTCCGCTTTTTATGTCCTGGCCGTTTTTGTCATTTTAGCTGTTTTTTTATCCGCTTTTCCTTTTGTCTTTGTGCTGATTATCCTGGCCTTTATTTTAGGAGGCCTGGGAATATTGTTTAGAAATATCCGGACAGAATTAGGTGGAGCAAAAACTGAAAAAACTTCAAAAAAGCATTTTGATGAATTTGGAAGCCGAAAAACGAAAGCCACCGTAATAGATATGCAGGAATCTGAAAAAGTAAATAAAGGGATCAACGAGCCGTGAATGAATTAGATACATCAATCCAGCAAATTATTTCAAGAGTGAAACACTTGGAGATCCGTGCCCGGAAACTGGTAGAGGATTCCCTCTCCAGCGAGTACCACAGCGTCTTTAAGGGCAGAGGAATTGAGTTTAACGAGGTGAGAAATTATCTTCCGGAAGACGATGTACGGGACATTGATTGGAATGTGACTGCGAGGATGAACGAGCCTTATATTAAAACTTATATTGAAGAAAGGCAGCTCACTGTCATTTTCGCGGTAGATGTGAGCGCCTCGAGCTATTTCGGAAGCGGGAAGTCCAAGCGCGAGGTGATGGCGGAGGTTGCCGCCCTTCTCGGTTTTGCCTCCTTTTTTAATCATGACAAAGCCGGTTTGTTCCTTTTTTCAGATGATGTAGAAAAAGCCATTTCCCCTCGCCGCGATTATTCTCATCTTCTTCGTATTATTCGAGATGTATGGTATTATGAGCCTCTCAAGCGTTCAACAAATTTAGAATCGTCTTTTAGAAATATGCTCAATATGCTAAAAAAGAAGGCTATTATTTTCATTCTAAGCGATTTTTTAGACACCAACTATGAGAAACCTCTGCTAGGGCTATCCCGTAAACATGAAGTTATTCCCATTGTTGTTCATGATTCAATGGAGCAGCACCTACGCCGCCCTTCTTTGAAGGGCTGGAGAAATAATATCTGGAAAACTCTTCCTATCCTGGCAGATCTGGAAGATATGGAGTTAAAAACCACAGAGACCATATCTTTATCTGGAAAGACTGCTAGCGAAATTTATAGATTTCAAAATTACTACCGGAAATTATTCAAAAAGCTGGGTTTAGACTACGCGGAAATAAACAACCAGATTGACTATTTCAAGACGATCGAGCTTCTTTTAAGAAAAAGAATGAAAAAACGTTAATGGCTTGATCCACTACCAAATGAAGGCTTGCTTTCCATCTGCGGCACATAGTACCCCGTATCATCGACCCCAACCAGATCCTTGTACTTCACCTTGATATGAACATTGACCCAATAATTTTTAATCCCTTTCAGATTCAAACCTTCGTAACTCAAGATGTACTCCAGGGGTTTTGATTCTTTGATCTGTTTATAAATATTCAGAATATCTTTAATATCCTGTATCGTATAGTATTTGCCAAACGTTTCCTCCGCGATTTTTGAGAAAAATCCATGATTCTTATCGGTGAAATTAACCACATAAATAGGAATAGCATTTTGTTTCGCGAAAGTCGATAGAGTATCTATTTCATAGTTTTTAAAAGAATTATCGCCTAATTCTCCCGACATAAATAAAACGATCGCTTTATTCCGGTTGACATTCAGCAATTCTTGAATAGCCTGATGAATGGCTTTGTCCATTTCCTGAGGATAGTTTCCACTATAAGCGTTTTTTCGGATATAGTTAATCGGCCAAAGAAGAGCCGCCTGTTTTTTCCCGGAACTTTCCATTTTATCGCCCATCAGTATGAAATCCAGCCAATCATCTCCAGTAGCCTTCTGTAAAAAAGCGGTAATACTTTCAATGAGCTCCGGATCGTATTCCCGCATCGCCTCACTCTTATCCAAAATCACTTTAACATAGAGATTTTCACGATAATTATAGGTCGCTCCTAAACGTATAATAGGAATCTCCACACCCTCTTCAAATAACTGAAAATTATCCTCTTTTAGATTATAAAGCGGCTTGCCCATCTTATCCCAGGCCCGAATGTGAATCAAGTTGTTGGGATAATCTGAAAACCAGATTTGAGAAGTTTCTAAGCCCAGATTGACATACTTCAACTGAAGCGGAGTAAAAATCGCCATATTCTGAGTATTAAAATCAGTTTCATAAAGAAGGTTCTTGTCATCCAGGCAGACATCAAAAGGATAATCCAATTTTCCTTCGTCCAGATCAAATTTCTCCAGCGACCTATTTTGAATATCATAAATAAACAAGCCTTTTTTAGCATCCACAATATAGAGTTTACTGTCTTTGAGGCAAAGCCCCCTTGGCTCCTCCAATGTTCCCTCACCAATCTTCTCGAGCCTATTTCCGAAAGTATCATAGGATAACACCCTCTTGTTCGCGGTATCTGAAACATAAATAGTATTGTCTTTTCCCGTAATATCGGTAGGCCTATTTAAATCCCCTTCCCCAATACTCTGGATCCATTCCCCCTGCAAATTAAACTTCTGCACACGGTCATTGCCATTGTCCACCACGAAAATATATTCGTCGCTAGTCACAGCGATTCCCATTGGGCCAGATATATTAGACGCCGCAAAGCCCTTCACTCCAAATTTCTTCAGAAATTTTCCTTCTCTCGTAAAAATAAAGACGCTGTCCAGAGCATAATCACCCACGTAAATTTTATTATCATAAATGAATAGGCCCGTCGGCATCTTAAAAGATGAAATATCACCCCATTTTCTTCCTATTTCACGAATTACTTTACCGGAACCATCTACTTCTACTATAAACTTTGCCTGCTGAGATGAAACCAGAAGAGAATCATATTCTGGGTCGTATACAATAAAAGAGGGCCTAATAATTTTATGCATCCCATCCCGAACACCATCGTAAATTTTTGTAAAGAGATAAGGATTAGAATAATCATAATGCTTGTCAATAGAAAGGCGAAAGTACAAATCATTTAATTTTTGTTTAACTTGATAACTGCCGCTGCCCAAACGGATTAAGTTTTCCCATTCATCCAGGGCATTTTTCGCATAACCCGAATTTAGATAAGCCTGGCCTAAATAATAACGAGCCCTAAAATTCATGGGCTGAAAAGACAAAGCTTTGTTAAAAAGTTGAACCGCTGCCTCGTATTGACGGTTATAAAAGCGAGACATCCCACTTTTAACTTCTTTCTCGGAAAGGAGATCGTTAATCGTTTGAGAATAAGTAAACTGAAAACAGAACAAAAATAAAAGAAATAAAAAAAGACGAAGATTCATAATCCCTTCTTTCGCCTCATCCCCTCTACGTAAATGGAGAGGGGGGCGGGGGGTGAGGCTAAACAGTTACATATTATATAAGAATTAATACCATCTGTAAAGGATTTTAAGGGAATTTGTGTGTTACAAGGTCTGCTCATAAAAACAGGCGCGGTCATTCAACCGCGCCTGTTTAAAAAACCCGTATTTAAACTTTACTTTTTTTCCAGAGCTTCCTCTACCAATTCAATCATTGCCGTCTCAGCGCCATCTGATTTTCTATACCCCAGCTTGTATATTCGGGTATATCCGCCATTTCTGTTTTTATAACGCTGCGCAATATCATTAAACAACTTGGTCACAATGGCTCTATCTTTAATATCTTCGGCAATCAATCTCTTTGAATGAATCGTATTATTCTTCGACTTCGTAATAATCTTTTCCACATAAGGCCTGAGAGCCTTTGCCTTCTGAAGCGTTGTAACAATATTCTCATACTTTAAAAGAGCAGTAGATAAATTTATAAAAAGCGCCCTTCGATGAGATCTATTACGACTTAATTTTTTTAGCTTATCCCCATGCTTCATAACTATTCTCCTTCTTCCAGTTCTTCCATAGTTTGTCTTTCCAGAACATTTATTTCACCCTCTTCTTTCTGGTTAAGGCTTAAACCGTATAATTGAAGCTTCTCAGAAATTTCCGTCAATGACTTCTTACCAAAATTCTTGATCTTCATCAAAGAATCTCTATCGTACTTCAATAATTCACCAATAGTATTAATATTAGAGCTCTTCAAACAATTGAAAGATCTTACAGATAGCTCCAACTCAGTCACTGACTTAGACAATATATCATCACTTACAGCAACCTCAGAAGAATCCAATTTCACAACTTCCTCTTCCTCAGATTCAAATTCCACAAAAAGAGAGAAGTATTTTTTCAAAATCGCCGCAGCTTTTGACATAGAATCTATAGGAGAGATGACCCCTGTCGTCCAGAGTTCCATAGTAGCTTTTTCACAATCTGTTTTTTCACCAACGCGATAATCCTCAATCATATAGTTTACCCGAACAATGGGAGAAAAAATTGCATCCACCGGTATGACAGAAATAACGGAATTAGAATCCAGTAAATCTTCTGCCGAGCGATAGCCTCTTCCCAGTTCAATCTGCACATCAAAATTAAGATCCGCTTCGTTATTCAAAGTAGCAATTTTCAAGTCACCATTAATAACTTCCACCGTAGCATCGACAGCAAAATCTTTTGCGAAAAGTTCTCCTTTCCCTGACTTGGAGATTCGAATCACTTTTTTATCGCTTCCGTCATTTAGAAATAACCGGATTTTCTTTACAGCCAGAATGATGTCTGTTAGATCTTCCTTCACCCCTTTTATCGCCTCAAACTCATGACTGATTCCTTCGATTTTAATCGAAGTAATCGCATAGCCCGGTATATCACTTAAAAGAATCCTTCTTAAAGAATTGGCAATGGTTACCCCTACCCCTTTTTCAAAAGGATAAATAGTAAACTTTCCATAATTAGACGAATAGGAATTCTTTTCATATTTTATCTCATGCGGTAGCATTATGTCTTTTAACAATCCCTTTTGAGTCATTTAAACCTCCGTTTTTTAAACGCCGGGCCTTTCTTCTTTTATTTTATTATTTTGAATACAATTCAACAATCAACTGTTCGTTAATTTCAATCTCCGGATTCATTTCTGTCCGATTGGGAATAGAAAGCATCTTAAATTTTAAGGCATTATAATCCACTTCCAGCCACGCAGGAATAGCCTTATTCTGAGCAGATTCTATCGATTTCACTACCAAATCCAGATTCTTTACTTTATCAGAAATAACAATTTCCTCTCCTACATTCACCACATAAGAAGGAATATCCAATTTCTTACCGTTGATTCGAATATGTCCATGAGTAACTAACTGCCTAGCTGTTTTCTTTGATGGAGCAAAACCAGCCTTATGAACCAGGCTATCCAATCTTCTTTCTAAGTACTGCAAAAGCATTTCACCCGTCACGCCTTTATGCTTCGTTGCCATTTCAAAATATCTTTTGAACTGGGTTTCATATAAACCATAATAACGTTTTACTTTCTGTTTTTCCCGAAGCTGCAGAGCATATTCCGTAGGTTTTCTGCTAAATTTTTTAGTCTTCCCCGGAGGGCTTGACTTTTTATTCATCGTACAAGCTTGAGAATAACATTTATCGCCTTTCAAAAACAACCGCCCGGCTTCCCTTCGGCAAAGCCTGCATGAAGGGCCTGTATATCTTCCCATATTTTTACCTCTCCAACTATTATACTCTTCTCTTCTTTCTCGGACGACACCCATTGTGCGGAATAGGCGTGATATCTCTCATTGTCTTAACTTTGAGACCCGCAGCGTCCAAGGCTCGAATTGCTGATTCCCTACCCGGCCCAGGACCTCTCAAACGTATATGTACATACTGAATTCCATGAAACTTCGCCAGCTCCACAGCCTTCTCAGCGGCCAGTTGAGCTGCGTAGGGAGTGCCTTTTTTCGTGCCCTTGAAACCGACGCTTCCGGAACTAGCCCAGGAAAGAGAATTTCCATTAACGTCCGTTATATTAATAATCGTATTATTAAAAGTCGCCTGGATATTCGCTATGCCTTCCAGCACATTCTTTTTTTCTTTCCTTTTCTTTGTCGCTGCAACTGCCTTCTTAGCCATTCACTTTCCTCCATTACCTTATTTCTTTTTACCAATAGCGTTCGAACGAGGGCCTTTCCATGTCCTCGCGTTAGTCCTTGTCCTCTGGCCTCTTACAGGCAACCCCACTTTATGCCTATGACCCCTATAAGAACCCGTTTCAATCAAACGCTTAATATTGAGAGAAACTTCAGTTCTAAGGTCACCTTCCACTTTGTGGTTTTCTTCAATAATATCCCTGATTTTCGCCAACTCGTCTTCTGTCAAATCTTTTACTTTTTTATGTAAATCAATCTTGGCCTGATCTAGAATTTTATCAGCGGTATGATTACCTATCCCATAAATATAAGTCAATCCAATAAAAACAGCCTTATTTCCGGGAATTTCCCTTCCAGCGATTCTCGCCATTTACAACCTCCGTATCATTTAAGATCTTTTATTTCCCATTTGCCTCTGCTTGTGTTTCGGTTCATCACAAACAATCATAACCAACCCATGCCTTCTAATAACTCTACACTTATCACACATCTTTTTAACCGAAGACCTTACTTTCATATGCTTTCTCCTACTTGTATCGATAAACTATTCTGCCCTTTGTTAAATCATAAGGCGACATTTCCAGAGTCACCTTATCGCCTGGTATAATCTTAATATAATTCATTCGCATTTTTCCAGATATATGCGCTAAAATCTGCTTTTTCCCCTCGAGTTCCACTTTGAACATCGCATTAGGAAGCTGTTCCAAAACTGTCCCATCAAACCTTATAACGTCTTCTTTGTCCATCATGCAGACTTTAAAACCTCCATAATATCTTTAAAAACCAAATCCACACCCTGTTCACCATTTACTTTGAAAAGAATCCCCTGTTTAGAATAATGATCTATCAGAGGAGACGTTTCCTTTTTATAAACTTCCATCCTCTGCTTTACTGTTTCTTCATTATCATCATTTCTCTGAGTAAGAACAATGCCATCCACATCGCATTTAGAGTTTTCTTTCGGGGGAGTATAGTAAATATTGTAAATTTTCCCGCATTGAGGACAAGTACGTCGCCCAGTCAGACGTTTCATCAAATTTTCTTCGTTTACGTCTATCTGCACCACTTTGTTCAGCTTTAAGTGAGAAGCATGCCGATCGAAAAGCTCTGCCTGATTTAGTGTTCTCGGAAAACCATCCAAAAGAAAGCCGTTTTTACAATCATCCTGGCCTAATCTCTCAATCACTATTTTTACCACTATATCATCCGGGATGAGAAGGCCTTTATTCATAAACTCAAGAATCTGATCCACTGGAAAACTGCCTTTATAAGTCCCCTTCACGATAGCCCTGAAAATATCTCCCGTAGAAATATGAGGAATTTTCAAAACCTCACAAATTTTTTCCGACTGAGTGCCTTTTCCTCCACCTGGAGGCGCCACAAGAGACAATCTAATCATTTAATACCCCTTCTTCGAAGCAGACCTGGTTAAGAATCCATCCATATGGTGCATCATTAAATGCGACTCAATTTGCTTTAAAGTATCCAATGCCACTCCCACCATAATCAAAAGAGAGGTACCGCCCATCAAATAACCAAGGTTGCTGGGAACATTAAATATCTTAATTACAATATTAGGCATCAGGGCAATGATTCCCAAAAAGAAGGAACCGGGTAAAGTAATGCGCGAAAGGGTATAAGCTAAAAACTCTTCCGTCTTCTGGCCAGGCCTTACTCCTGGAACAAAACCACCCTGTTTTCTGAGATTTTCCGCTATATCGTGTGGATTCAACTCAATCTCTGTATAGAAATAAGCAAAGAAAATAATTAAACTGAAATACACTATCATATAAAGCGGTTTATCAAACGCCATGTTAGCGCTAATCGCTTTAAATATCTCAAATTTCTCTCCAAACCACTGCGCCAGCTGAATCGGAATAATCAAAAGCGATGAAGCAAAAATAATGGGTATCACACCCGTGGGATTTACTTTAAAGGGAAGAAAAGTAACCTGCCCTCCCCCTTGAGAAGCCCCACCAGCTGTTCTGTTTGCGTATTGAACCGGAATTTTTCTTAAGCCCTGTTCTTCAAAGACAACAAAGCCAATAATAACGGCAAATAAAGCCAGTACTATCACCAAATTCATCGGATCCGTACCGCCTTTTTCAACACCAGCAAAAAGTCTAACAATAGAATGCGGCAATCTCGCTACAATACCTGCCATAATAATAAGAGAAATTCCATTTCCTATGCCTCTTTCGGTAATCTGCTCTCCCATCCACATAAGTATTAAGGTACCAGCAGTAACCGCCAGAGTAAAGATAACTATAAAAGCCGAATCACCGACAGCTAAAAAAGCACCAGTCGCATTGTCATTAATCAGCCCCCTGGCGTAAATAAATCCCTGAACAAGAGTAACAGCAACCGTACCCAATCTACCGTACTGCTGAAACTTCTTTCTGCCTTCAGGCCCCTCTTTGAGCATTCTATCTACAGAGGGAACCACTGCTTTTAAAAGCTGCATAATAATCGTTGCTGTAATGTAAGGCATAACACCCAGAGAAAAAACAGAGGCGTTTTCTCTTGCGCCTCCTGTAAACAAATTTAAAAAATCTGCAAATCCACCCTGCGCCCCATGTTGATTCATTTCCAACAATCGAGCCAGATCAATACCAGGAACAGGGATCTGAGCGCCTATACGAAAAACCACCAGAATTCCCAGCGTAAACAAAAACTTCTTTCTGAGTTCCGGTATTTTAAAAATGTTAAGAAACGCTTTCCACATAATTACTCCCACAAGAGGCGGTAAAAAACTAACCCTTTATCAAGCTAACCTTTCCACCCAGCTCTTCTATCTTCGCCTTCGCTGCTTCAGAACAGTGATTCACACTAATCGAAAGGCCTTTCACCTTTAATTCCCCATTTGCTAAAAGCTTTACAGGAATAGAAATGTTTTTCACAATACCCTGCTTTTTCAAAAGATCTACCGTGACTTCAGCCCCTTCCGGGAAAACATTTAAGGCAGAAACATTAAAAATATTGAGAAAAACCTTCTCCGGCCTCTTGAAGCCTCTTTTGGGAAGCCTTCTATAAAGAGGCATCTGCCCGCCCTCAAAACGAGGGTTAATAAAGCCGCCAGATCTTGCTTTTTGGCCTTTTTGGCCTCTTCCACAATATCTTCCTCTGCCATTTCCACAGCCGCGGCCTATTCTTTTAGCTTTTTTTACCGCCGACCGGTCTACTTTTATCTGAATAACTGACATAATTCCTCCAAAGCCACGACTATTGCTGAGAAATACCAAAGATTTCCGCAATGGATTTGTCCCTTCTTAACGCTACGCTCGAAATATCCATCAAATTGTACAAAGCGCTCAACGTTGCCTTCACCAGGTTAACCGGGTTATTAGAGCGCAAAGACTTTGTTAAAACATCCCGAATACCTACCAATTCCAAAACCGGTCTAACAGCGCTGCCTGCAATCACTCCAGTACCCTTAGAAGCGGGCTTTAAAAATATAACCCCGCTTTTAAACTTGCCCATTATTTCATGAGGGATCGTCGTATTTTTCATGTGTATCGGTTTCGCATTTTTTATCGCTTTATCTTTTGCCTTCTTTATCGCATCCGCTAATTCATTTGCTTTACCGTACCCAATTCCCACAAGGCCCTTTCCATTTCCAACAATCACAATCGCGTTAAAACGAAACCTCTTGCCTCCAGTGGTCACTTTGGCTGCCCTTCTTAAGCTAACCACTTTTTCTCCCCATTCGCTTTTTGGGGCATTTTTAAAGCCTTCTCTCTCAGCCATTATTCACCTCAAACACTTATATTTAGAATTGTATACCGGCTTCCCGGCAAGCATCCGCTAAAGCTTTGATTTTGCCATGGTACTTGAAACCATTTCTGTCAAAGCAAATCGACTTAATTTTTAATGATTTCAGTTTCTTTCCCATTTCAGCGCCCAAATCCTTAGCGCTTCCTATGTTTTTACCCAACTTCTTATCTTTAAGATCTTTAGAAATGGAAGAAAGAGAACAAACCACCTTTCCATTAGTATCATCTATCACTTGAAGATAAAGATACTTTCTAGATCGATAAACCACCATTCTTGGCCGTTCAACAGAAAACGTTAAGCTACCTTTACTTCTTCTTTTCGCCTTCAGAAATCTTTTCCTTTTATTTTTTACTAAATCATACATAAAAAATCCCCTTGAATCCAGCCTTATTTAGCCGATTTTCCTTCTTTTAATTTAATCTGTTCATCGCTGTACCGCACACCTTTTCCTTTATATGGCTCTGGAGGCTTGATAGCGCGAATATTCGCCGCAACCTGTCCAACCAGATGTTTATCATGGCCGCTCACAACTAGCGTATTTAGATTTTCAACCTTCAGAATAACTCCTTCAGGAATCTTATAAACAGCCGGTTTTGAAAAACCAACCGTTAAAACCAAATCCTTTCCCTTTAATTCCCATTTATAACCCAATCCCTGGATCAAAAGGGTCTTGGAAAACCCCTGAGAAACTCCCATTATTGAATTACGGATTAGGCTCCAATACAATCCCTGTGAAGCTCTATGAACATTAGAATCACCCTTTCTATTGACCATTACTTCCTTTTCCTGAACAGAAATATCAACATAGTGAGATAAGAAATCCTGCTGTATCTTTCCCAGCTTTCCTTCTACTAAATATTTATTGCCCTGAACAGAAACCTTCACTCCGTCCGGAATTACTAATCCCTTTTTTGCTAACCTCGACATAGCAACACTCCTACCAGATATAACATAAAACTTCGCCGCCCACACCTAATGATTTTGCTTCTTTGTCCGTCAACACTCCTTTCGAAGTGGAAATAACCGCAACACCAAAATTGTTAAACACTCTCGGGACTGCGTCCCGCTTCACATAAATTCTCTTACTCATCCTGCTGATTCTTTTCAAGCCCTGTATAGCAGGTTTTCCACTCACATATTTTAATAAAACAGTATAACGATAAGGAGAATCCTGAGAATCTTTAAAATCAGCAATATAGCCTTCTTTTCTCATAATGCTGAGAACATCTCTCACTATCCCCGATTTTACCACTTCCACTTTCGGAAACTTTCTAGGAAGCACGTTTCTTATTTTTGTCAATGAATCTGCTATCGTATCCATAATTTCCTCTCCAAAATCGCCATCATTACCAGCTGGATTTTACAACACCAGGAATTAAGCCCTGTGAAGCATATTTCCTAAAACATTGCCTGCAAAGGCCAAAATCACGAATATAAGCTCTCGGCCTTCCGCATAGCTCGCATCTATTATATTCTCTTACTTTAAACTTTTGGGGTTTTTTCCACTTAACAACCAATGACTTTTTAGCCATTATTTCCTCCTATGAGAAAAATTGCTGTGCAATTTTTCGGCTATTTTTAAACCTCTTAAACGTCTATTTTTCCTTAAAAGGAAAACCTAAATGCTTAAAAAGCTGATAAGCTTCTTCATCTGTTTTTGCCGTAGTCACTATCGTTATATCCATACCACGAACTTTTTTTACTTTATCGTAATCAATTTCAGGAAAAACCAATTGTTCTTTCAAGCCCACTGTAAAATTCCCTCTTCCATCAAATCCGGACTGGCTCAGGCCCTTGAAGTCACGAACACGAGGAAGGGCAATTGTAACCAGCTTATCAACAAAATCGTACATTCTATTGCCTCTCAAATTAACCTTCACCCCTATAGGCATACCCTCTCTTAAGTGAAAGTTTGAGATAGACTTTTTCGCAAAAGTCTTCACCGCTTTCTGCGCAGCAATAATTGTCATTTCCTCTACGGCAGGATCTAATATAGTCTTATCCTGTGTTGCTTCACCCAGCCCCATATTAATAACCACTTTTACCAACCTAGGGATCGCCATAGGTGTAGTATATTTATACAAGTCTTTCAAGGCCTTACAAACTTCATCTTCATAGCGCTTTTTTAATCTAGCTACATAATTCTTGGAAACCGAGGGTGCTAGATGAGGTTTTTTTGACTGCACAGCAGAAGAGCCATCAGAAGCTTTTTTCGCGCCTGTCTGAGTCTTTTTCGGCTGACTTTCTTTTTTAGTAGTTTCTATTTTCGAAGCTTCCACTGAAGCAACTTCTTTCTCTATCTTAGGTTCTTTTTTTACTTGCGTTGCCTTTTTTGCTTTCGCAGTACCCACTTTCTTTTCCGTGCTCATTCTTTCACCCTCTTCTATTCAAATTTATGGCCGCATTTCTTACAAAGTCTTTTTTTATCGCCATTCTGCTGAATCTGCAACGCTGCTCTTATTCCCTTGCCGCATTTCGCACAAAAAAGCATCGCATTAGAAACATGAATCGGGGCCTCAATTTCTATAAAACCACCCGATGGCTTTTCCTTCGATTTCTTCACCGACTTTTTTACAATGTTAATCCCTTTTACAATCAAACCTTTATTCTTATCCACCCGGATAATCTCACCTTTTTTGGACTTATCTTTTCCAGCGATAACAATAACTTGATCGCCTTTCTTTATCCTTTCCATAAAAACATTCTCCTAAAATACTTCCGGCGCTAGAGACACAATTTTCATAAAATTCTTTTCCCTGAGCTCTCTGGCTACAGGACCAAATATTCTAGTGCCCCTCGGTTCATTCTGCTTATCTATTAAAACAGCAGAGTTTCTATCAAACCGCAGACAAGAGCCATCTTTTCTCCTGATCTCCTTCGCGACCCTCACCACTACAGCCCTTACTACCTCTCCTTTCTTAACAGAAGCATTAGGAAGAGCTGATTTGACACTTGCCGTAATCGTATCACCAATATAGGCATACCTTCTCTTCGAACTTCCTTCCACATGAAAACATTCTATTTCTTTAGCTCCTGTATTATCCGCCACATCGAGACGGCTTCCCAGCATGATCATTTCAAGCCTCCCTCGCTCTTACTGCCCCAAAATTTCAAGCAAAACCCACTTCTTTCTTTTGCTAATGGGAATAGATTCCTGTATCACCACTTTGTCGCCTATCTTACTCTTGTTTTCCGCGTCATGGACACAAAACTTTTTTCTTACTTTTATATACTTACCATAAACAGGATGTTTTTTCTGCCTTTCCACTACTACAATCCTGCTTTTATCCATTTTATCGCTCACAACAATAGCAACAGTTTTTCTCTTTGTTTCGGCTGTTTTCATATTTTATCTCCCGCCGCTTTTAGTTCTTCTTCTTTTAACAATGTATTAACCACCGCGAGCTTTTTTCTAAGATCCCTTTTCTGCATAGGATTTTTTGGTTTCTCAATTTTAGCCTGAAAACGAATCAAACGCAACTGGTTTTGAATATCTCTATTCGTTTTATTCAGCTCTTGAACAGATAATTCCCTTAATTCCTTAATCTTACTTTTTGTCATATAATCCATCCTGTTTTAATCTTCCACTCTTTTGACAAACTTTACCTTTATAGGAAGTTTATGAGAAGCCAATCTAAAAGCTTCTTTCGCATCCGTTTCATTCACACCAGCTATTTCAAATAAAACACGGCCTGGTTTTATTACAGCGACCCAGCCTTCCGGCATACCTTTTCCTTTTCCCATTCTCACGCCTTCGCCCTTTCGTGTAGTAGGCTTATCCGGAAAAACCTTCACCCATAGCTTCACGCCTCTTTTCAAATACCTATTCACAGCAACTCTTGCCGCTTCAATCTGACGATCCGTCAGCCATATTGGCTCTAAAGAAATAATTCCATATTCACCAAACGTAACCAAGTTTCCTTTATTTGCGTTGCCTTTTATAGTCCCTCTTTGCTGTTTTCTGTATTTTGTACGACTCGGAAAAAGCATTATTTTCTCCTTTCTTTCTCTTCTTTATAAATCCAGACCTTGATACCAATGATGCCCATTTCAGTAAGGCTTTCCGAAACCTTATAATCAATATCCGCGGTCAAAGTACTCAAAGGAAGCCTTCCCTCTTTAAATTCTTCCGTACGAGCAATTTCAGCACCATTCAACCTGCCGGAAAGCCTGACCTTAATACCCTTCGCGCCAGATTTGATAGCATTTCTAATAGCCTGCTTTATTGCCCTTTTATAAGCAATTCTTCTTTCAATCTGCCTTGCTATATCCTGGCCTACTACGCCAGCATCCAGCTCCGGGTTTTTTATCTCCCGGACAGAAACAGATACTTTCTTGTTTTGAATAATTTTTTCTAAAGACTTAGAAATATTTTCTATCTCTGCGCCTTTTTTACCAATAATAATTCCCGGTTTGGCAGCATTAATGATAACATTAACCAATTGAGGAAAACGGCTGATTTCAATTTTTGAAACAAAAGCTTTAGAATAGTTTTTATTAATGTACGCTCTTATTTTAAAATCCTCTATCAAATAACTAACATAATCTTTTTCGCTGTACCAAATAGAATCCCAGGTTTTTACGATTCCCAATCTGTAAGAAACTGGATTTACTTTCTGACCCATGATTTACCTCTCCAACCCTTTATTCCGGTTTATTCACTTCATTGCCAACCAGCACGCTTAAATGAGAAGACTGCTTTCTCAAAACATCCGCCCTTCCCCGCGCTCTGGGCATCATTCTCCTCATAACGGGAGCCTGATCTACATAAATAGAAAGAATTTTTAAACCCTTATCATCCGATTCAGGAAATCGATTTTTAAAATTCGCTTTAGCGGAAAAGAGGACTTTATAAGCCATTTTAGCACCTTTTTGAGGAACCGTTTTCAAAACAAAAAGAGCATCCTCGAGCGACTTTCCAGAAACCAATTTAATTACTTTTCTCAACTTAAGAGGAGAAATCCTCAAATTTCTACCTTTTGCTTTGGCATTCATAGCAATACTCCATTCACTTACGCTTCTTTCTCAACTTTTTTCGTCCCAGAATGAGCACGAAAAATCCTGGTAGGAGAAAACTCTCCCAGCTTATGCCCCACCATGTTCTCCGAGATATAAACGGGGACGAATATTTTACCATTATATACCTGAATTGTCAAGCCAATCATCTCTGGGATAATGGTAGAACGCCTCGACCATGTTTTGATTGGCTTCTTATCCGCTGATTCTTGAACCGCTACTACCTTCTTATACAATTTCGAGTCAACAAACGGGCCTTTCTTGATTGACCTTGACATCACTTTACTCCATTAAAGATTATTTTCTCTTAGATAAAATATATTGGTTTGAAAACTTATCGCGTTTTCTAGTTTTATAACCTTTTGCCGGAACACCAGTAGGGCTAACCGGCGTCTTATATCCCTTCTGCTTACCTCTACCTCCGCCATGCGGGTGGTCTACTTTATTCATGGCCACACCCCGCACAAACGGCCTGATTCCCAAATGCCTTGACTTTCCAGCTTTACCCAGAAAAACATTGCCCCAATCCGCATTACCCACTTCACCCACTGTGGCAGTACATTCCAATAAAATCATACGAATTTCACCAGAAGGCATCCTTAGAATCGCGTATTTCCCCTCTTTACCATCCAGCTTAGCATGAGTTCCAGCCGAACGTGCTATTTGGCCGCCTTTTCCAGGCTTTATTTCAATATTATGAACCACCGTACCTACAGGCATATTCTTCAAAGGAAGAGTGTTGCCTGGCTTAATTTCAGCTTTGCTTCCCGCTTCTATAAGATCTCCAACCTTTAAACCATTAGGGGCAAGAATATACCTTTTTTCTCCGTCCAGATAATGTAGCAAAGCAATCCTGGCTGTCCTGTTTGGATCATACTCAATAGAAATCACTTTCGCAGTAACTTCAAGCTTATCTCTTTTAAAGTCCAGAATACGATAAAACCTTTTGTTACCGCCGCCTCTATGCCTGACTGTAATACGCCCATTTGAATTACGGCCATTACCACGACCCCTTTTCGTCCCGCCAATTAAACTTTTCTCCGGCTCGACTGCAGTAATTTCTTTATAATCCAAACTAACCTTATGTCTCAATCCAGCTGTAACCGGCTTAAACCGCTTTAATCCCATAGAAAACCTCTTTGTTATACTTTTTAAGCTTTATAGAAATCTATTTCGCCTTCTCTTAATGTTACTACCGCTTTTTTCCACATATCGGTATAGCCGTAACTGGATCTTACTCTTTTCCACTTCGGAGACATCAAAGCAACATTCACTTTTTCAACCTTCACTTTATATAAAGACTCAACTGCCTTTTTCACCTCTATTTTATTAGCGCTTCTGGCAATTTTAAAAGCATACTTTTTGGAAGTCTTCATTTTACTTGCTTTTTCGGTAATAATAGGCGTAATTAAAACTGTGTTTAAATCTTTCATTTTTTATCTCCGCCGCTAAAAACTTCTTTCATCCTTTTGTCCAGCTCTAAAAGCGCTTTTTCTGATATCAGCACTCTATCCGCGTAAACCAAAGGCAGGATATCTATATTCCCAAGGAAAAGCGTAGTCACATTTGGAATATTCCGGGAAGCCAGGTAAAGACTTCCATTGTAATCAGGAACTACCATTACAATATTCTCTTGAGTGTTTTCAACATAATTTTTCAAGAGGCTTAAAAAGTCCTTCGTCTTTTTGCTTTCAAAAACTATATCCTGGAAAACAACCAACCTTTCTTTTTCGTTCAACATGGAAAAAATCGCTACATATGCTTTTAACCGCTGCTTTTTGTTAATAGACTTCGAAAAGTCCCTTGGTTTTGGGCCAAAAGTAACTCCACCACCTCTCCATAAAGGGGAACGCGTAGAACCAGCTCTCGCTCTGCCCAATCCTTTCTGCTTCCAGGGTTTCTTTCCACCGCCTCTTACTTCAGATTTAGTTTTAGTAAAAGCATTGCCTTCCCTCTCATGAGAAAGCCGGGAAACAACAGCCTGATACAAAACTTTTTCTGATCTTTCTTTCGAGATAAAAGAAATTTCTATTTCCTTTGCTTTCTTTTTTCCATCAACTACCGCTAACTTCATAAATCACCCTATCCTCTTATAGAATCTCTAATCCAAACATAAGAATTTTTAGAACCGGGTATTGAGCCTTGAATAAAAAGCAACTTTTTCTCTTTATCAACTTTAATAAGCTTTTGATTCAAAGTACAAATCTGAGAATTCCCATAATGACCCGGCATTTTCTGTCCTTTCCAAACTTTAGCAGGATAAGTATGGCCGCCAATAGAACCAGGCCTTCTATGCCAATGTTTAGCGCCATGAGCAGCCGGACCGCCATGAAAGCCATGCCGCTTCATTACTCCAGTAAAGCCCCTTCCTTTCATCATCCCAAACACATCGACTTTTTTTAGGCCTTCTAAAACATCCAGATATTTTTCCTCATCATAAATAGACGCATCAGGAACTCTTACTTCCTGAATAAACCTTGCTTTTTCTTTCTTGTCAAAACCGCAACCCAGTATAGCGGCCAGATAACCGTCTTTTTCAACAGTACGCTTGCCAAGCAAAGACATATCAGAAAAGTCTACCACTGTCACGCCTACTAAACTATCAGTTAAAAAAAACTGGGTCATCCCCAGTTTTTTCCCAATTATTCCCAATTTTTTAGCTTTCATCTTATTTCCACCTACATAATTCTATTACTGTTTGATCTCCACTTCTACTCCGGCCGGCAATTGAAGTTCCATAAGCGCATTCACCAGATCAGAACTTGGATCATGGATATCAATTAAACGTTTATGAATCCTCATCTCAAACTGCTCCCTCGCGTCTTTATTTACATGCGGAGAGGTCAAAACAGTATACTTTTTTATCCGAGTAGGTAAAGGCACAGGCCCTGAGACCCGGCCTCCCTTACTCTTTACCGATTCCACTATAGAATGAGCTGATTTATCAATCAAACTCACATCGTAGGCTTTGAGCCTAACTCTTATTCTACTCACCGAAAAACCTCTTATTATTCAATAATTTGGGTAACGACACCTGCTCCAATTGTCTTTCCGCCTTCGCGGATAGCAAAGTGCAAACCCTTTTCGATACCAACAACCACAATCAGCTCAATCGTCATATTAACATTATCTCCTGGCATAACCATATCCGCACCATCAATACCAGCAAGAGTTCCCGTCACATCAGCGGTTTTAATAAAGAACTGTGGCCTATAACCTACATGAAATGGAGTCTTTCGTCCACCTTCTTCAGGTTTCAAGACATACACTTCCGCTTTAAACTTCTTGTGGGGCGTAATTGAACCAGTTTTTGCCAATACCATACCTCTGCGAATCGCATCTTTCTCAACACCTCTCAAGAGAAGTCCAACATTGTCTCCCGCCTGGCCGTCATCCAGAAGCTTTCTAAACATTTCCACACCTGTAACAACAGTCTTCGAGGTGTCTTTATAGCCAACAATTTCTATTTCTTCTCCTACTTTGATTTTACCTCTTTCAATTCTACCGGTAGCCACTGTACCTCTACCGGTAATCGAGAAGATATCTTCAATAGGCATCAGAAAAGGCTTATCCAATTCACGAACAGGATCTTTAAAGAAGTTGTCCATAGCATCCGTTAACTCCTTCAAACAAGCGTATTCAGGAGCGTTCGGATCCGTAGAAGTAGATTCAGAAGCCTTCAAAGCCGATCCTTTGATGATAGGAGTCGTATCCCCAGGGAATTTATACTGATTCAAAAGCTCACGAATATCCATCTCCACCAGATCAATCAACTCCTTGTCTTCAGCAGAAATTTGATCCACCTTGTTGATAAACACGATAATAGAAGGAACTTCTACCTGACGAGCCAAGAGAACATGCTCCCTCGTTTGAGGCATCACACCGTCAGTAGCCGCCACAACAAGTATCGCGCCATCCATCTGCGCAGCACCCGTGATCATATTTTTAATATAATCAGCATGACCCGGACAGTCTACATGGGCATAATGTCTTTTATCTGTCTCATACTCAACATGCGCTGTGTTAATAGTAATACCTCTGGCTTTTTCTTCGGGCGCGTTATCAATTTCATCATATTTCTTTACTTTTGCTTTCCCTGAAAAAGACAGGTACTTTGTAATAGTTGCTGTTAAAGTAGTTTTACCATGATCCACATGTCCTATCGTACCTACATTCAAATGCGGTTTTGTTCTTTCAAATTTACCTTCAGCCATTGTATATCCTCCTCACACTTTTTTCTATTCTGTTTTCAGAAAGACTCTCTATTTTTCTGCCTTTAAAACACTTTCCCACAAATTCTTAGGCACTTCAGAATAATGATCCAATGCCATCACATAAGTTCCTCTTCCCTGAGTAATAGACCGCAGTACCGTAGCGTATCCAAACATTTCTCCAAGCGGTACATGACCAGTGATCACTCTCGCGTTTCCACGAGGATCCATTCCATTCACCTTTGCCCTTCTCGAACTCAGATCGCCAATTACATCTCCCAAATAATCTTCGGGAACCACTACATCCACTTTCATAATCGGTTCAAGTAAAGCAGCATCCGCAGCAGCCATTCCATCTTTAAAAGCTTTAGAAGCCGCTATTTTAAATGCCATTTCAGAAGAATCCACCTCGTGATAAGAACCATCCAATAAAGAAACCCTCACATCCACGACTGGATAACCTCCAATCATACCATTATTAATAGCTTCCTCTACACCCTTTTGAACCGCAGGGATATATTCTCGCGGAATCCTTCCGCCTATTACCTTGTCCACAAATTCAAAACCTTTTCCAGCCTCAAGAGGCTCCAGCTCAATGATCACATGGCCATACTGACCACGGCCACCGCTTTGCCGAACATACTTTCCTTCAACTTTAGCAGATTTCTTTATGGTTTCACGATAAGCCACCTGGGGCTTACCAATATTTGCCTGCACTTTAAACTCTCGGAGCATACGATCCACAATAATCTCCAGATGAAGCTCCCCCATTCCATAAATTAAAGTTTGATTGGTTTCTTCATCCGTCTTTACTCTAAAAGTAGGATCTTCTTCCTGCAACTTCCTTAAAGATTCTGACATTTTATCAATATCTTCTTTCGTTTTTGGCTCAATAGCCACAGAAATAACAGGTTCTGGAAAGTCTATAGCCTCCAGAATTATCGGCCTGCCCTCATCAGTAACACTATCACCCGTAACAGTTTCTTTAAAACCAACTACCGCAACTATATCTCCAGCGGAAACTGAATCAATTTCTTCTCTCTTATTCGCATGCATTCGGAGCAACCTTGCCACTCTTTCTTTCTGTCGTTTATTCACATTATAAATATAACTGCCTTTATCCAATGTACCCGAATAGACCCTTACAAAAACCAGCTTTCCAACATAAGGATCCACCATCACCTTAAAAGCAAGGCCCGCAAAAGGATCGGTAGCATTGGGTTTACAAACTTCTTCTTTATTATCTTTTATATTAGTCCCCTTTGCCGGCTCAATATCCAACGGGGAAGGAAGATAATCTAATACCGCATCAAGCAAAAGCTGCATTCCCTTGTTTTTCAAAGCGCTTCCACAAACCACCGGAAAAAGCTTGCTCTGAATCACCATTTTCCGCAAACCTTTTTTTATTTCTTCAACAGACAACTCCTGCCCTTCTAAATATTTTTCCATCAATTCATCATTACCGTCGCAAATATTGTCCAATAAAGAAATCCGAAACTGGTCTATTTTCGGCTTTAAATCTTCCGGAATAGGAACTTCATTAAAATTCAAACCTTCCGAATCATCATTCGGCCAGATATAAGCCTTTTTTGTAATAATATCAACAGTACCCATAAAATCGCTTTCAGCCCCAATAGGCAACTGAATCGGAATAGCCTTGACTCCCAGTTTCTTCCACATCGATTCAACCGACTTATAAAAATCAGCGCCGATTTTATCCATTTTATTAATAAAAGCAATCCTTGGTACATTGTACTTATCCGCTTGACGCCAAACCGTTTCGGATTGAGGTTCAACTCCTTCCCCGCCGTCAAAAACCGCCACAGCTCCATCGAGCACTCTCAACGATCTTTCTACTTCTGCCGTAAAATCAACGTGGCCAGGCGTATCGATCAAATTAATCTTATAATCTTTCCAAAAACATGTAGTAGCGGCGCTGGTAATCGTAATACCTCTTTCTTTTTCCTGTACCATCCAGTCCATCTCAGCCGCACCTTCATGAACCTCACCTATTTTATGAGTCTTTCCTGTATAAAAAAGGACTCTTTCACTCGCTGTTGTTTTACCAGCGTCAATATGCGCCGCAATACCAATATTTCTCACTCTATCCAGAGGATATACTTTATCCGCCGCCATACTTCTTTCCCCTTACCACTTATAATGCGCAAAAGCCTTGTTCGCTTCAGCCATTTTAATTGTGTCGATTTTTTTCTTTATACATGAACCTGTATTGTTATAAGCATCTAAAAGCTCTTTACCCAGCTTCTCTATCATAGAATGTTCTTTCCGCTCTCTTGCTAAATTTACCAACCAGCGAAGAGATAAAGAAAGCTGCCTCTCCGGACGAACTTCTGTAGGAACCTGATAAGTAGCCCCTCCCACTCTTCTAGAACGAACTTCCACAGGAGGCTTAATATTCAACATCGCTTTTTCAAAAGCCGCCATCTCTGATTCACCCGTTTTTTCACCAATATAAACCAACGCACCATAAACAATCTTCTTAGAAGTGTCTTTTTTTCCATCCAACATAAGACGATTGATCAGCTTCTGTACCACAAGACTATTGTACTTTGAATCCGGCGAAACTCTATCTTTCGCAACCCTATTTCCTTTTCTCGGCATAAACTATTCCTCTTCCTTACGATTTAGCTTTTTTAGCGCCATATTTTGAACGGCTGGTTTCTCTTTTCTCCACACCCATAGAGTCCAGAGTTCCCCTTACTATATGATACCTAACCCCCGGCAAGTCTTTCACTCTTCCACCGCGAATCATAACCACTGAGTGCTCCTGCAGATTGTGCCCTATTCCAGGAATATAAGCGGTCACTTCTGTTCCACTCACCAACCTCACTCTCGCTATCTTTCTGAGAGCCGAGTTTGGCTTTTTAGGCGTCATAGTCGTCACCCTGACACAAACTCCACGTTTTTGCGGGTTAGACTGCAGAGCAGGGGATTTACTTTTATACTTTAAAATTTCCCTGCCTTTTCGAACCAATTGACTTATTGTCGGCATACTAATACCTCATCTTCCTATTTAAGCAAATTAAAGAGGGACATATTATAAAAAGCAAACGTCGTATTGTCAAATTTTTAGTTCAAATAATCACTTTCTAGACAATTCAGAAGATACAGCTATATCCTTTTCAATCCGCTAGCTTTATTTTTATATTCTGATAATAGCGGATACCTGTCCCCGCAGGAATCAACTGCCCTATCACCAGATTTTCCTTCAATCCTTCCAGTTTATCTTTAGCGCTTTTCAAAGCAGCACTGGATAAAACCCTCGGAGTTTCCTGGAAAGAAGCCGCAGACAGGAAACTTTCCGTAAACAAAGAGGCTTTTGTAAGGCCCATCAATATTGGCCTTGCTTTAGCCGGCTGGCCTCCCTGACGCAGAATGTTTTCATTTTCTTTATAGAAACGAATCTTATCTACATTCTGACCGGATATAAATTCTGTGTCTCCCGGATTAACCACTTCCACTTTTTTCAGCATTTGACGGATAATAACGCTAATGTGCTTTTCATTAATATCCACACCCTGCAGCCGGTAAACAGATTGAATTTCATTAAGGAGAAACTCATTCACCTTTGTGTAACCCAATACTTTCAAAATATCGTGCGAACTAATCACACCGTCACACAAAAGTTCTCCTGCCTGAACCTTATCTCCAATCCTTACAAATATATTTTTACCCGTCGGCACCACATGAGAAAAAGAAACACTATTTTTTGCCTTCACTAATATGACATATTTGCCTTTTTTTTGCTCTATGTTTTCCACTATGCCATTTACTTTCGCAATCACCGCGATATTTTTTGGCTTTCTGGATTCAAAGAGCTCAGTCACTCTCGGCAAACCACCAATAATGTCTTTCGTTCTTCTTTTTGCCACAGGCCTTCTTGCTATAATGTCACCAGGATAAACCTTCTCTCCTTCCGGAACCACCAGAGATGTACCGTGGACTAAAACAAATCTTTCCAGCTCTTCGTTCTTATTATCATAAACGACTAGAATGTTTTTATTTTTTTCCTGTGAATCACCTACTTTCTCCATGGCAAAACCGACAACACCTTCGTGCTCACTAATGAAAACTTCATTATAAGGATCAAAATCGGCTATCCTTTCGCCTTTTTTTACCACTTCGTCTTGCTTAACATAAACTAAAGCACCAATTCTAATAGGATACTCATTCAAATTACTTTCTAAGATATAAACATCGTCTTTTTCCACAGCTACAGTCACTTTTTTTCCAAATTTCACTTCATCACCATCAGCCAGGCGAAAAACCACCTTCTCGCTCAAAAATTCCTTGCCATGGATTGCCGCTGCGGCTTTTTTGCTCTCCAGTTCGCTCACCTTATATTGCTTAATAATCTTACGTACTTTTAAGTAGGATTTCCTCGGAGCAATAACCTGCGCCTTACCGTTTACTTCTTTAGCGATCAAATTCTCCGGCAATTCAACAATATAAGCGTCATAAGCCAGTTTTAACTCACTTTCTTCCAGCTGAGTTGCCGCTGTCCCTCCAATATGAAAGGTTCTCATGGTAAGCTGGGTTCCAGGCTGGCCAATTGATTCCGCGGCAATAATCCCCACTGCTTCACCAATATTTACAAGGCTTCTGGCCGACAAATCCCACCCGTAACACTTCCCACAAACACCATGCAAAGACTCACAGGTCAATACGCTTCTGATTTTCACCGACTCTACACCCGAATCTTCTACCAATTTTGTCTTTTCTTCATCAACAATTTCATTTGCCAGAACCAGAAGATTGCCATTTCTCGGATCATAAATATTCGAAACGCTCACATGCCCTAAAAGCCGATCCCGAAGCAGTTTGATTACCTCATCTCCTTCCCGGATAGCCGATATTTCAATCCCTTTGACTGTACCGCAATCCGGTTCGGTAACCACTACATCCTGAGAAATATCAACTAATTTTCTAGTCAAATAACCCGCGTCTGCCGTTTTTAAAGCCGTATCAGCCAGGCCTTTTCTCGCTCCATGGCTGGAAATAAAATATTCCAATACGGAAAGCCCTTCTTTAAAATTCGATTTAATAGCCAATTCAATAATTTCACCGGAAGGCTTAGCCATCAAACCTCTCATTCCGGCCAGCTGCCTTATCTGTTCCCGGCTTCCTCTCGCGCCAGAATCCATCATCACATAAAGCGGATTAAACCCATCCGTGCTATCTTTTAACTTTGTTTCCACCAACTTTTTAATCTTTTCATTCGCGCTCGCCCAGAGGTCAATTACCTGATTGTATTTTTCATCATGGGTAATCAAACCTTTTCTGGCATTTTCCTCAGTTTTTTCTACTTCTTTTTCAGTCTTTTCCACAATTTCATATTTTTCTTCTGGAATTTCTACATCCGCTATGGAAATAGTTACCCCAAAAATAGTAGAGTATTTATAACCGATATTTTTCAGACTGTCCACAAATTGAGCTGTTTCTTTGACCCCATTAACTTTATAACACAAGGCAATTAAACCTTCTATTTTTTTACTGGTCAATGTATCGTTAATATAACCCATCTTCGGCGGAACAATTTCGTTAAATACAACTCTGCCGAAAGTGGTTTCGACCCACTTCCCTTCCACCCGGTATTTTATTCTCTCATGGTAAGACCTTACGCTTCTGTCTACCGCCAACAAAACTTCTTCCAGAGAATCATAATATTTAAATTTATCCGGGGTTTTTGATTCCGGCTTTGTCAGATAATAAATCCCCAATACCATATCCTGCGTAGGATAAATAATAGGCTTACCGTTTGCGGGATTTAAAAGATTTCTGGAAGAAAGCATCAGCATCCAGGCCTCAATCTGCGCTTCCGGTGTCAAAGGCACGTGAACCGCCATCTGGTCTCCATCAAAGTCCGCGTTATAAGCATGACAAACCAGAGGGTGAAGTTGAATCGCTTTCTCTTCTATTAATATAGGTTCAAAGGCTTGAATGCCCAACCGATGCAATGTCGGCGCACGATTGAGCAGAACGGGATGGTCTT
Source organism: Brevinematales bacterium (assembly GCA_020052515.1). GTDB lineage: Bacteria > Spirochaetota > Brevinematia > Brevinematales > JAOACQ01 > JAGVOW01. Next base: position 63,459 of record JAGVOW010000080.1, read on the forward strand.
TTGTCACATTTTCCAGAATGCCCCACACCAATTCATGCTCGGTTTCTATCATTCTTTTCGCTGCCTTAATATTATGCGCATAACCCTGTTCTACCAGGCCTCTCATAACAAAAGGTTTAAAGAGCTCGAGCGCCATTAATTTAGGCAGTCCGCATTGATGCAGTCTCAGGTTCGGCCCGACAATAATCACTGAACGGCCGGAATAATCTACTCTTTTACCCAAAAGATTCTGTCTAAACCTGCCCTGCTTGCCTTTCAAAATATCAGATAAAGATTTCAAAGGCCTATCGCCATTACCAGTAACCGGATGGGATCTTCTGGAATTATCAAACAACGAATCAACCGCGTCCTGTACCATTCTCATTTCATTTTTGATAATAATATCCGGCGCGTTCACGGATTTCAATTTTCGTAAACGGTTATTTCTATTGATGAGCCTTCTATAAAGATCATTTATATCTGAGGTAGCAAACCGTCCGCCATCCAGGGGCACCATCGGCCTCAAATCCGGCGGGATGACCGGTATCACATCCAGAATAATCCAGTCCGGCTTGTTGTTAGATTTTCTAATCTCTTCCGCCAATTCAAGCCTTTTTAAAACCTTCTTATCCAATTTTGCCTTCGTTTCTACGAATCCCCTCAAAGTATCAATGAGAACATCCATATCAAGATTTTTCAAAATCTTCTTGATCGCTACCGCGCCTGTATCCGCGGTAAAAGTTTCTTTATATTTCTCCCTGTATTCTTCATATTCTTCGTCTGTTAATACTTGATTTTGCTCCAAATCTGTTTCACCCGGATCAATGACTATGTATTTTTCAAAATAGAGAATACTCTGAATATCAGAAGGCGCTACTTCCAGAAGGAGCGCTATTTTACTAGGAACTATGCGGTAGTACCAGATATGAGCGACCGGAGCAGCTAATTCAATATGGCCTGTCCGGTATCTTCTGACTTTTGCTTCCGTCACCTCAACACCGCATTTATCACAAACTATACCCTTATAACGAATCGACCTGAATTTACCGCAAGAACATTCGTAGTCTTTTGTAGGGCCAAATATCTTCTCGCAGAAAAGCCCTTCCCTCTCCGGGCGCAAAGTCCGGTAATTTATCGTCTCGGGTTTTTTCACTTCCCCGTAAGACAAATTCTTTATCAATTCTGAAGAAGCTAACTGGATGGATATGGAACCAAAACTGGTCGATCCCTTCATAGTTTATTCTCCCCAATATTATATTTTACTCCGCCTCACCCCCTAACCCCCTCTCCAAGCTTGGAGAGGGGGTTAGGGGGTGAGGCGCACGTCACTTATATCAAATGTACCTTCATATCTATCAATTCTTTTTCTTTATCGTTCAATGGCACGCGTTTTCCACTTTTATCATATACCTGAATATCCAGAGCCAATCCTCGAAGTTCCTGTACCAAAACATTAAAGGATTCCGGAATGCCAGGCGAAGACGCGTACTTCCCTTTTATAATTCCCTCATAAATTCTTACTCTTCCTTCTGTGTCATCCGATTTTATCGTAAGCATTTCCTGAAGGAGATTTGCCGCGCCATAAGCTTCGAGAGCCCAGACTTCCATTTCTCCAAGCCTCTGGCCTCCAAAATTGGCCTTTCCTCTGAGAGGCTGCTGGGTCACCAATGAATAAGGGCCCACTGAACGGGAATGAATCTTGTCGTCCACCATATGGTGCAGTTTCATAATATACATAACCCCTACAAAAACAGGCCTCTTAAAGTCTTCACCTGATTTTCCGTCACGCAATTGAAACTTCCCGCTTTTTTGAAGCTTTACTCTCTCATAATATTTCAATATATCCTTTTCACTTTCTCCATAATTTTTTCTTTCAAGAAGAAGCTCTTTTTTCAATTTCGCATTTCCTTTGTCTATTTCTTCTTCTATTTCACTCAGAGTAGCGCCTTCAAACACAGGGCACTCATACTTCACTCCAAGTTTCCAGCCGGCCAACCCCAGCAGACTATCAAAGAGCTGCCCCAGATTCATACGACTGGGCACGCCCAGAGGGTTCAACACAATATCAACCGGCGTTCCATCCGGAAGAAAAGGCATATCTTTCTCGGAAAGCACACGAGAAATCACACCTTTATTACCATGCCTTCCAGCGATTTTATCACCCGGTTTAATCTTTCTTTTTTTCGCAATATAGACTTTCACAAGCTTCAGCACACCAGGCGCCAGTTCATCTCCATTCTCCGCCGTGAAAACCTTCACATCGACCACCACTCCGCCTTCTCCATGCGGCACTCTTAGCGATGTGTCCCGGACATCTTTTGCTTTCTCTCCAAATATCGCATGAAGAAGCCTGAATTCAGGCGTTTCTGTCGGCTCGCCTTTTGGAGTAACTTTGCCCACCAATATATCGCCCGGCTTGACATAAGCACCTACGCGAATAATGCCTTCTTCACTCAAATTTTTGAGCGCTTCTTCGCCGACATTCGGGATTTCAGAAGTAATATCTTCACTTCCCAGCTTTGTCTCCAAACTCTTACATTCAAAAACAGTCGTATAAACCGATGTAAAATCATCATTTTTCAAAAGCTTTTCACTGATCAGTACTGCGTCTTCATAGTTGTACCCATTCCATGGCATAAACGCGACAAGAATGTTCTTTCCCAGGGCCATTTCTCCATCTTCGCTCGCAAAGCCATCCGCCAGCAAACTCCCTTTCTTAACTACATCTCCCTCATTCACTACCGGTTTTTGATTAAAACTTGTATCCTGATTAGTCCGCCTGAATTTCACCAAATCATATTTCTTTATTTCTTTCTTATCCTGCACTTCAATACTTTTAGAGTCTACCCTGACCACTTTTCCATTTCCCTCTGAAAGCACAACCGCTCTAGAATCTCGCGCAACATAAGCTTCCATACCGGTACCTACAATCGGAGATTCCGATTGTAGAAGCGGCACAGCCTGCCTCTGCATGTTCGATCCCATCAAGGCGCGGTTAGCGTCATCATGTTCAATAAATGGTATAATAGAAGCCGACACTGAAAGAATCTGTTTTGGAGACACATCCATTAATTGTATCTTCTCACTGGGTACAAGCTCAAACTCTCCTCTGATATGCGCCTGAACAAAATCTTCAATAATCTCACCCTTCTCGTTCACTTTCGCGCTTGCCTGAGCTATATAAAAATTCTCTTCTTCTGTCGCGGAGAAGAAACGAATTTCATCTGTCAGCTTTTTATCCTTTACCACAATATAAGGGGTTTCCAGAAAGCCGTAAGAATTGACGTTAGCGTAAGTAGATAAAGAAACAATCAGCCCAATATTCGGGCCTTCCGGCGTCTCAATCGGACAAACTCTTCCATAATGCGTGTTGTGAACGTCTCGCACTTCAAAGCCGGCCCTATCCCGGGACAAACCGCCTGGGCCAAGCGCAGAAAGCCTTCTTTTATGAGTTAATTCTGAAATCGGATTAGTTTGATCCATAAACTGCGAAAGCTGGCTCATCCCAAAAAAGTCATTCAAAGCCGATACAATCGGTTTAATAGCAATAATACTTTGCGGAGTCAGATCTTCCATTTCACGAGAGGACAGTTTTTCATGAATCGATTTCTCGACTTTCGCGAAAGCTGTGAGCAATTGATTGACAATCAGCTCATTCACGTTCCTTACCCTTCTATTTCCGAGATGATCCACATCATCTAAACTGGTTTGTTTGTTGTATACCTTTATCAAATGATGAAGCGTCCTGACAATATCCTCAAAAGAAAGCGTTCTTTGTTCTAAAAAGGATTTTTTCTCTTCCGCTGTCGCGTCTGGATAAAGCTTAAGAACCAGCTTGTATCTTCCAACTTCGCCCAGATCATACATTTTAGGGCTGAAAAACATATTATGAAGCTCTTTTACGATACTTTCTAAAGGCGCCGCTTCACCGGGGTGCAGAATGCTGTAGATTTTTTTGATCGCTTTATTGACAGCGTCTTTTGTGTCATCTTTTTCTAATGTATTGATAATCGGCCTATTTTCCACCACCGATTTAGGATCAATGATTTTAATAACCGTCTTGCCCTTTTGATAAAGCTGATTGATGCTGTTTGGAAATAACTTTTCCACCGCGCCAACCACAACATTGTTTTCATCATCCAGCACATCTTCGGCCACGTATTTCCCTACCAGCCTCGAAACAGCCTCATCCTTTTCAATACGGGATAAATCAATTTTCCTGACCTTAAAGAACGCGTTTATAATATCCGCTGTGCTCATTTCCAGAGCGCGTAAAAACATTGTTACCAGGACTTTCCTGCGCGAATCAATACGGACATACATCAAATCTTTTTTTGTATCAATGATAAACTCAAGCCAGGAACCCTTCTCCGGTACAATTTTGGAAGAAAACTCTTTGTTTTTGTAGCTGAAAAGCACGCCAGGGGATTTATAAATTTGATTGACCACGACCCTCTCGGCACCATTAAAAATAAAAGTACCGCGTTTAGTCATTAAAGGAAAGTCGCCAATATAAATATCCTTTTCTTTGATCTCCCCGGTTTTTCTGTCAATCAAACGAAAAATTGCCTTGATCGGCACACTAAAAGTTAAATTTTTATCAAAACATTCATCTTCGGTGTATTTACAAGTCCCCATCTCATAGCCAACATACTCAATAACTATCTCTCCATTCGCCCCTTCTATCGGGAAAAAGCTTTTGAACACATGCTCCAGGCCCTTGCTTTCCCTATCCTTAATGCTTTTATCCATTTGAAGAAAATCTTTAAAAGATCGAAGCTGAATATCCAGCAAATCAGGAAGAGGAGCTCGGTCCTTATGACTTGAGAAGCTAACTCTTTTACTTTCTATTGCCATAAATACACTCCACTTATTTTAGTTATAAATACAATTTTCCCCTTCTTTCATTACACAAAGAAGGGGAAAATACTATCAGATCGTTTTCAATAGGTTTAAGAAGTGCCTCAAATAAAGGAATGACAAACTATTTTACTTCAACAACCGCACCTGCTTCCTCAAGTTCTTTTTTCAACTTGTCCGCATCCGCTTTGGAAACATTTTCTTTCACCGCTGTTTTTCCGCCGCCTTCTGTCAATTCTTTAGCCTCTTTCAATCCAAGCCCGGTTACATTTCTAACCACTTTAATCACTTCGATCTTCTTCGCGCCAGCATCTTTGATAAACACAGAAACTGTAGAAGATTCTTCAGCAGCAGGCGCTGCAGCACCAGCTCCCGGCATTGGGCCTGCAAAAGCCACAGGCGCTGCGGCCTTCACGTCAAACTTTTCTTCAATCGCCTTTCTCAGCTCATTCAACTCTAATACTGTCATATTAGAAATCAGCTCAATCACCTGATTAATCTTATCCGCCATAAACTATCTCCTTATAAATTATATTTGAAATTAACCTTTTTTCTTTTCCAGCGCTTCAATCGTACCAACAAAAGAAGTCATCACTCCATTCAAGGTCCCAACAAAACTCGACAGCACAGAATTGAGGCCGCCGGCAATCATAGAAAGAAGCTCTTTTCTGGAAGGCATTTTCGACAAAGCAATCACGCTGTCTTTATCCAGTACCTGCCCATCCACATAACCCGCTTTAATCACAAACTTCTCATTCTCTTTTGAATAATCCGCCAGGGATTTTAAAAGTTTCATAACATCTTCTTTTGAAGAAAAAAGAATGGTGTTGTTCTTAAGATAAGGCTCCATACCATTTATATTTGAACCTTCAAAAGCTTTTTTTAAAAGATTGTTTTTTACAACTTTCGCCCGGCCGCCATCCTTTACCACTTTCTTACGTAAAGTCTCTAACTCAAGCACCGTCATGCTCTTGAAATCACCCAGAACAACGCCCTGAACCTCTTTCAAGTCCCCTTTAATGCTATCTACCAATTCAATTTTATCCTTTTTAGGCATAAGAACCTTCCTTAATTATTTCGTTTTAAACGGCAATCTTCTTAAAATCAATATTAACCGCCGGACTCATTGTAGAAGATATTACCATTGTCTTAATATAGTCGCCTTTTAAATCAGCCGGTTTGTTTTTTATCAGCACCTTATGAATAGCCAGGGCATTTTCATACAAAGCTTCCGGAGCAAGGGATTTTTTACCGACTACCACATGTACATTGCCTGTTTTATCAGCGCGGACCTCAACTTTTCCAGCTTTAAATTCTTTGATCACTCTATCTACGTCAGTAGTCACTGTACCTGTTTTCGGGTTAGGCATCATTTTCCTTCTGCCCAGAATAGGAGCAATCTTTCCCAATATCTTCATCATATCCGGTGTAGCCAGAACCGCATCAAAATCCAGCCAGCCGCCCTGTATTTTTTCTACCAGGTCTTCTCCGCCCACATAATCAGCACCAGCGCTCAAAGCCTCATTTGCTTTATCGCCGGCAGCAAAAGCCAAAACCCTTACCTTTTTGCCGATAGAATGAGGAAGCACTACCACATCGCGAATAGTATGTTTCTGCTTAATATTGAGCTTATAACTCAAATCAACGGACTCATCAAATTTAGCAACCGCTATCTCCTTCGCAAGCTTTGTTCCTTCTTCCAAAGAATGCAACTGCGCCAAATCGTTCTTTTCAATCAGCGATAAATATCTCTTTCCGCCTTTATAAACAATTCCATTTTTCTTTAAACTTTTCATTTAGCCCTCCACCTCTATGCCCATATTTACAGCGGTTCCCGCAATAATCTTAATCGCGCCCTCAATATCGTTCGCGTTTAAATCACTCATCTTTAATTCCGCTATTTTCTTCAATTGATCTCTGGAGATCTTACCGACTTTCTGCTTGTTAGGAGCAGCGGAACCCTTTTCTATCCCCAGCTCTTTTTTAATCAGATTAGAAGCCGGCGGCGTTTTTGTGATAAAAGTAAAAGACCTATCTTCAAAAACCGAAACAATAACCGGTATCACAAAACCCGTTTTATCTTTTGTGACTTCGTTGAACTGCTTGCAAAAATCCATCAGCGGCACGCCATGAGGCCCTAAAGCTGTGCCTACCGGAGGAGCCGGATTAGCCTGCCCAGCAGGAATCTGCATTTTTACCATTGCCTTTAATTTTTTACCTTTCACTGCCATTTTATTCTCCTTTCATCCCTGAGCTAAACTTTTTGAACTTGATTAAATTCCAGCTCTACAGGAGTCAATCTTCCAAAAATTTCCACTCTTACCGTAAGATAATTTTTATCATTGTGCACTTCCTGTATTTCGCCCTCAAAGTCCTTAAACGGGCCTTCGTTGATTTTCACTTTCTCACCAACAGAATATCCGGATTCCAGCTTAGCGACATTCAATTTGATTTCACCCGTCTTTTCAAAAATAGATTTAACATCATCATAGGCCAGCGGAGAAGGCCTTTTCTCGGAATTTCCACCAGATAAAAACATGCCCACACCATTTACGCCGCGAATATCAGCGTAAACCCTTTTCCACAAAACCTCATCATCTGGTAAATCAAGCTCAGCGAGAATGTATCCAGGATAAAGATTTCTTTTCCTGGTTATTTTCTTGTTTTTTCTCTCGACAATATACTCTTCTTCAGGCACACGAACATCCAGCAAAACATCTTTAAGCGTCCCGGAATTTTTCTTCAACAGCAAACCGCTCATCGCTTTTTTCTCATAGCCTGTATAGACCTGAATAACAAACCAACCTCTAGCCATACTACTTCAATAACCCCGTCATAATCAGATTAATCACATAATCAACAACACTCAATGCTAAGGAAAAACAGACTATAAAAGCGATCGTAATCAGCGCAGAGCTGGTTGCCTGTTCTTTAGAAGGCCATGTCACCTTCTTTAATTCTTGATAGCTCTCTTTAAAAAAACTTCTATTAGAAAAGAAAACAATCACCCCAACGATCACTACCAGGCCTAAAACAGCCCAACCAAAAAAATCCTTACCAAACATAAAGTCTCCCTTATCTTCAGGCCTGGAGGGAATTGAACCCCCAACCAACGGTTTTGGAGACCGCTACTCTGCCAATTGAGCTACAGGCCTATATTTTAGCTTTCAGCTATTTTACTTCCTTATGTGCTGTGTGTTTTTTACACCTTGGGCAAAACTTCTTTATATTTAATTTTACCCTCTGTTGAACCATTTCTTTTGTTTTGTTAGTCGTATAATTTCTTTCGCCGCAAACTTCACATTCCATCGTAACGATCTGCATAAAAATCTCCGTAGATATATTGCCAAATTCCTTAGCCCACAGGCGGGATTGAACCGCCGACCCCCTCCTTACCATGGAGGTGCTCTACCATCTGAGCTATATGGGCTCGTAGCATTTTTAATTATACCATGGTTTTAGATAAAAAGTCAAAAAAAATAATAGTTGTTTAATCAGTTAATAGCTTAAATAGTGATTACTTGAAAAAATTGTGTTTAAGTAGTAAAATAAAGGGGATTATGAAGATGCCTTTGTTTGTCGAAAGAACGAATTACCTGGGAGAAAAACGCATTCCCTTCTTTTTTCTGGTTGATTTTGAAATGGAAGACCCCTTGATAGTAATAGAAAATCAAGCGGACTGCCCGGAAGTGTTTTTCAATATTCGTGATAGAAAAAACTACACAGATTTTTCTTTTAAAGAGAAAAGAAAGGTCGATATTCGAATAAACCCTATTGATTTTAGTCGTTACGAAAATGCTTTCCGATTGATCCGGAAGGAATTTGTGGAAGGAAATAGTTACTTATTAAACCTGACATTCCAGACGCCCATTTGTTTAGACACTGATCTGGATGAAATCTTTTTTCGGGCAGAGGCTCCTTACAAGGTCTGGAAGAAAAACGATTGGGTTGTGTTTTCTCCGGAATCTTTTATCCAGATCCAGAACAATAGGATTAATACTACACCGATGAAAGGAACTATTAAAGCCTCATCGCCAAATGCTCTGGAAAATTTACTTCGGAATGAGAAAGAGCTGGCGGAGCATTGCACCATTGTGGACTTGATGCGAAATGACCTCTCTACCATCTCAAAAAATGTCTGCGTAGAGCTTTTCCGGTATACCGAAAAAATTCCGACGCATCAGGACGGACTCTGGCAGACAAGCTCAAAAATTACCGGTGAGCTCCCGCATGGCTGGAACAATTCTATCGGCAGCATTCTCGAAAAGCTATTGCCGGCGGGGTCAATCAGCGGCGCGCCGAAACCTAAAACCCTGGAAATCATCCAGAGGGTAGAAAAAATCAAAAGAGGTTATTACACCGGTGTGGCAGGTTATTTTGATGGATTTAGTTTAGACAGCGCAGTTTTGATCCGCTTTATAGAAAATATCAACGGGCAATATTATTATCGAAGCGGCGGAGGAATAACAATCTATAGCGAAGCAGAAAAAGAATATCAAGAAATGGCGGATAAAATTTATGTCCCTTTTAGTTGAATCCATACGAATAGAAAATAGAAAAATTTTTCATCTGGAATACCATCAGGCAAGGATGGATAAAGCAAGGCGGGAACACCTGGGTTTAAGAGAGCCTATCCCTCTTTCTTCGTCCATTCAAACTCCGGCAGAAACTGGTATTTTCAAATGCCGGGTGATTTATTCGGAAAAGATAGAAACAGTTTCCTATGAGGTATACAAACGACGCAAAATTAAAAGTTTGCGTGTAGTAAAGGATGGCTTTATTGCTTATTCGTACAAATGGGAAGATCGAAAAAGATTGATAGAGCTTTATGAACAAAGAGGAAACGCGGACGATATCTTGATTGCTAAAAACGGATGGGCAACGGACGCATCCGCCGCCAACATTGTTTTTTTTGACGGGAAAATCTGGTTTACTCCCGAAAAGCCTCTCCTGTCCGGAACAACCCGTGAACGGCTGCTGAAAGAAGGAATCATTCAAGCCAAAAGAATCTCCATCCAGGATATTCCTTTTTATCAAAAAGCCCGCTTGATCAACGCGATGATTGACTTTGACGCGGAAGCCGACATCGCGATAGATAGAATTTATTTATAACAGGTCCTTTCCAGAACATCAAAAAAGCCCGGGAAAGACTTGGAAACACTGACCAGCTTAAAATTCTTAATTTTGACAAAGAATAAACAAAAGACTATAATATAGTTAAATGGAGGCCTTTATGCTAGTTTTGCATGGGATTTACGACAATGGTAAAGTGGAAATTACAGACAAGAATATCCCTATAAAAAATCGCACCCCGATTGAAATTGCCATTTTAGATAAGAAACCTGTTCCTAAAAGACACTTTTCGTTTCAGGAATCCAGGCAATTATTAAGAAAGTATAAAGGAAAACTAAGCGAAGCGGTGATTTCTGAAAGAAGGGAAAGCAAATGACTTTATACCTTGATACATCAGTATTATTCAAACTTTATTTTGAAGAAGACGGCACTCATGAAATCGAGAAAACCGTCCAATCAGCAGAAACAATCCTGTTATCAGAAATAGCGAATCTGGAATTTCGGTCCGCGTTATTCAGAAGGGCGAGAGAAAAAGCGATTGATCAAAAAACCGCACTATTGATAATTGATTGTTTTAAAAAAGACAAAGAACAATATTTATGGATACCATTAAATTCAATGATAATGAATACAGCCGAGAAATTGTTAGAAAAGTATGGAACATTCGGATTGCGTACACTTGATTCTATTCAACTGGCAAGCGCATTATTTGCGTCATCAAACGATACAGTATGTTTGACGACAGACGAGTTATTGAAGAAGTTTATGAAAGAAGAAAATTTGATCGTACAGCTATAGAATTTATCAGTAAAAGGTCCTTTCCAGAACATCAAAAAAGTCCGGGAAAGACTTCGCGACACATGCCGGATTTTCAATCTCTATTCCGTCTATTTTTAAGCCTGCTATCGAAAAAGCCATCGCAATGCGGTGGTCATCGTAAGTGGCAATACTAACCGGATGATAATTCTTAGCTGGAAATATTTCTAACCCATCCGGGTGTTCGGCCACAAAAGCCCCTAACTTTTTAAGTTCGGACGCTAAGGCTGAAATCCGGTCGCTTTCCTTTATACGAAGATTCGCGACATTTGTAATTTTAGTCGGAGAATCCGCGAATAAAGCCGCAATAGCCAATGTCGGGACTGTGTCGGGCATCTCATTCATATCGATGGTTATACCCTTTAGCTTCCCATCCGATTTCAGCTCAATGTAATCTTCTCCACAAGACACTGTACAACCCATCTTTTGCAAGACAAAAGCAAATTTTGCGTCGCCCTGAAGGGAATTTTTACCCAGATTTCTTATTTTAACGCTTCCCGAAAGAATCGCTCCCGCCGCTAGAAAATAAGAAGCGCTGGAAGCATCGGGCTCAACCGTGTAACTTTCCAGAGCGTGGTATCGAGCGCTTTTGACTTCAAACTCATGAAAATCATTGCTGGTCACTGAAACCCCAAACTGTTTCATCATCCGAATAGTCATATCAATATAGGGCAAAGAAGCCGCTTCACCCTCTGTGAAAATTTTTACACCGCGCTCGCTGTAAGGGGCCGCCATCAAAACAGAAGAAATGTATTGACTGCTGTTTTTCCCATTGATTACGCACTCTCCTCCCCGCATTCCATGCGCCCTGATTAAGACAGGGGGGCAAGCATTATTCTCAAGGGATTCCACATCGCAGTCTAACTGCCGGAGCGCGGAGAGCAGATCGCCGATCGGCCTCTGGCGCATACGCTCATTGCCGTCCAATATAAAATTGCCCCGGCCTAATGCCAAATAAGAAGTCAAAAAACGCATCGCCGTACCGGCATTTCCGACAAAAAGCTCCTGACCGCGGGAGGGCAACTTTCCACCCTTGATCACACAACATTTTCCCTTTTCGTCTAAAGAAATATCCAGTCCCAGATCAGTCAGGGCCTTTGACATATAAACCGTATCCTCAGAAAACAAAAGGTTTGAAATCCGGGTTTCTCCTTCTGCTAAAGCGGCAATCAAAAGCGCGCGGTTGGATATGCTCTTTGAGCCGGGTAAAACAACATCCAGATGGATGCTTTTACCAGAAATAGCTTTGACAGGATAATTGTTTTTCATAAATTTCCTATTTTATAAACTCGAGTCAAATGGCACGCTTGTTAAAACCGGAACACCAGCTCAACCCCCGCGAAAGGCCCGCTGAAATCAAGAGACAATCCGGCCGCTTTTTTCCCATCTACCTGGAAAGAGACAGAAGGGTCGTTTAAATCCACTGTGGCGGATTTTTTATCATCGCCTGAACCGGAAGAAAAACTCAGGTAATAAAAAGGCAGGAAGTAAAAACCATAACCGCCTACCAGCCGCAGTTTAAAGTGCTGATTGAATTGATAATTCAAAGCCAGTTTCGGTTTTACGCCCAGCGTGCCGCCCATCATATAGATATCAATATCGTCGTCAAATTCCGTGCTTTTAATGGTAATCAGACTGTCGTTGTAATATTTGCCCAGGTATTTAACCGTCCCGACAAAAGAAAGATCGGCCCCCATCACCGCGCTCAAGCTTCCAAAATAAAGCTCATAGCCGCCGCCTAACTCAAAATAAAAAGCCAGCGGATTATTCACCAGCAGCCCCACATTGAGGTCAAACAATCCTGCGTAACCCAATTCCCCTTCCATATTCAATCCAGCAGTAAAAGCGTAAGTTGACTGCGAAAAGCTTTCCGTGCTGACAAAAGCAATCCCGGGAGAAGAATAAAGAATCTTGATATTCGCGCTGTCCAATTTCATAGGAGAAATCCCTGCCAGAATATTAAAACGCCCTCCCAGCATAGGCGCTTCCACCAATTGATCCCCTACCTGAGGAAAACCGGTTAGTATTTCCGCGTAAGAATATTGTTCGCCTGTTTCCCTGATCCGCAAAAGTCCGGTGTTCATTTTTTCCTGAAAACGCCCCATTACGGTTGTTTCCTGCTGGATGAAAAATTCGTAGCCCGGACGAATACCCAGATTTCCACCCTGTTCTAACGCTACTCCTCTCTGGCCAATCTCCAACACGCGGGTTTTTATTTTAAACTCATCCATAGACCTGAGAAAAAACTCGAGCCCGCCAATCGCGCCATTCACGGCATTTTGATAAGCCTCAATGGCGTTTGCCCGCGAGGTAGAGGCCTTTGAATCCTCATAAGTATTGAGCAAATTACCCTCAGCGGTAACAATTTTGACGGAAACATTCGCCTGCACTTTGTATTCTTTGACCAGTTTAATCACAATTTTATTATTGCGCTTTTCCTGCACTTCTACCATATATTCGGTAGAGCTGTATCCGGTAATGGAAGGAATAAAAATAAAAAATGAATTGGCCAGCTTTTGCATATCGGCAGCTGGAATAACGGCAACGCCCAGATCGGCATCCATGTATTTCGGGTTTTTCAAAGCCGCTTCCTTTTTTAAATCCTGTATTTTCTTAATAAACTGCTCTGCCGAATTATAATCCAACCGGTATTGATAGCCGATCACCTGAAAGCGCTTCATCTTTGAAAGCATGCCGATCAAGCGGTCGTCAAAATAACGGTAAGCCGCGTCCGGAATATTATAAGAAGAGTAAACCGGGAAAACAGCGATTTCCTTTTTCTGAGAAACCTCCGCCTCGCCAAAAAATAAAGAGTTCAGAAAAAAGCAAAACAAGAAAACAAGAAAACACTTTCGCATATTATTCCTCCATTTATCTACTTATATTTATAACACAGTTTTGCCTTTAATTCAAGAATCCGCAAGGAAATTGTGTCAAGAAATTATTGAGTTCATAGGGAGATATGAAAAAGCTGGCCATCATTTCTAATGGCCAGCCTAAAGAATTTGCTAAGAGTAAATAGTTTAATTGTTAGTTTCAGACCTGTTTGTGTCGATATTTTGGTTCGGCATCATTTTCTTTTCTCGCATCATAAAACCGCCGCTCATCATGCTAAATCCCGGCATTTTGTTTCTCTGCTCAGGAGTCAAAAGCTTCCAGAATTTTATTTTTGCAAGTACGCCTTTTTCTCTTTTCTGATTTTCAACAACAGAAATGTCCCTTTCCGTCTGGATAATAGCTTTTTCATCTAAAGTTGAACTACCCCAGAGAGTGAATAAAATTTTTCTTTTTTCCATGGCCTGGATCTTCAAAGGGCTGATTTCCTTCTCTAAAGCGATCTGAATATCCATCGCTTTTCCTGTCTGCTCTTTTGTGAGACCAAGATATCCCATCATTTTTGACTCCATTGCCCCCTGATTATCAGGATCCATCATAGATCTTGAGGCAGACATATTTTCATTGCCCCCTCCCATCATAGAACCATTGTCATTTCCACTACCCATCATACCCTGTGCTAAAGCGATAACCGGAAAAGACAATGCCATACTTAACGCTAAAACACCTTTTCTCCACATTTTTAACATATACTACCCCCTTTTTTATTTTGGCGAAACTCGCCTCTTTTGGTAATATACACAAACTCTTTTGAAAAGTCAAGACTGGCTTTGAACTACCTTGTTTCAGTTTACCCTTCAAATCGATGAATAATAGTTTTGTTCTGGTCGTTACAGATATCTTTAGCTTCAGGAGTATAAAGATACTCTATTCTATTTTTATAAAACTCCGCTATTTTGCCTCGAACCATTTTCATGGTGCTGTTTAAGAATTGGTTCTGCTCCGTGAAAGCCTCTCCGATAACCGCTATTGCGGAAGGCAGCCACCTGGACGGAAACATACCGCTGAATTTGCCGTTTTCTTTAAAAGCGTTGATCTCATTCTGAATCAGGTTCAATGCAGTACATCGGCCTTCCTCTGTCCTGCAGGAAAGTTTGTTTGATTTTAAATAAGAAAGCACGGCTTCTTTGTTCACGACAACTAAGGCCACTGTGTAAGGATTTTGATTGTTATAAAGCATGATCTGATCAATATAAGGAGAATGCTCTACAATAGCTTCTTCAATTCCTTCCGGGCTATATTTTTCACCATCGCTGGATATGAGCAGGCTTTTAAACCGCCCCAGGACATACAAAAAGTTATCTTGATCGAGATAGCCCATATCTCCGGTATGAAGCCAGCTGTTTTTTATCGCTTCATTTGTCGCTTTTTCATTCTTCCAATAACCCGCCATATTATTTTCACCCTTGACCACAATCTCCCCTTTTTCACCGGCCGGCAAGGCTTTTCCTTTTTCATCACAAATCTTTATTTCAATGCCCGGAACTATTTTTCCAGATGACCCAAGCTTGTGACTTTTTGGGCTGTTGGAGGAAATTACCGGCGCGGCTTCTGTCAAACCATAGCCCTGGTACATCGGTATTCCAATAGCGTAAAAAAAACGCTGAAGCTCAATATCCAGAAGCGCTCCTCCCCCGACAAAAAACTCCAGCCGCCCGCCAAAATTCTCGCGGATTTTGGAATAAATGATCTTATCATAAAGCATCAGCTTGAGTTTTGAGAAGATCGAAAACCCTTTTCCTTTATTCCATCCATCCGCGTTGTAACGACAGGACAATTCCAGGGCTTTGTTAAAGAGATTCTGGACAAGACTTCCCTTATCCCGAATGCCTTTCTCAATATTCTTTTTAAAATTTTTAGCAAGCGCCGGCACACTTAAAAGAAAATGAGGCCTGGTTTCTTTAATATTTAACGCCACATTTTTTAGCGTCTCAAGAGGCGTTGCCCCCTGCTCTACACTTGCCATACTGGCGCCGGAAGAAATAAGCGTATAAACGCCCGCTGTATGGGCAAAGGCATGGTCCCAGGGTAAAAGCAGAAGCGAAACATAAACCTCCGGAATATCAAAATGAGCGGCCGATTGCTCAACATTTGCCGTATAATTCCGGTGAGTGAGGATAATGCCCTTGGGATCGGCTGTCGTTCCCGAAGTATAACAAATATTGGCATAATCAGATTCCTTTATACTTTTCCAACATTGTTCAAAGGCTTTTTGGTTTAATTCAAGGTATTTTTTGCCCTGTTTTTTAACCTCATCAAAAGCCATCTCATCTTCTAAAGCCGCTTCCACGAAATCCAGCAAGATCAGAAGTTTCATTTCAGGAAGGTCATTTTTAATTTTTCTGATTTTTTCCGCCTGATTTTTAGAAGCGATTACCATCCTGCAATCGGAATGAGAAAGCCTGAATTTCAGGTCGGAAAGCTCATCCAATTTAACAGAAAGCGGCACATTAATCGCACCAGTGTATAGAATTGCAAGTTCACTAATAACCCAGGCATTCCTTCCCTCGGATATCAAAGCAATCCTGTCTCCTTTTTTGATGCCCAGGGAGATCAGCCCCGCGGCAAACTCATACACTTCTTTCTGAATCTCAGTGTAGGACGTGCTTACATACTTTTCTCCGGTTTTTTGCCGCATCATAGGGTTATTCGTAAATTTTTTGACCGACTCTTCAAAAAGCCAAGGTATAGTACGCTGTGCCATAAATGCCTCCATATTTCATATAATGATAAATCTATTTTTTAAAAGTGTAAAAATATTGCGGATTTGTTCTTCGATTTAATTTTCAAGATAGCCAAAATGGAGTTTCACTATTTTTTCTGCCGATAATCATGTCATATTTTATAAGGATTTTTAATGAGCCGTTTTATTCTGGTATTTGAATTGGTTCTGGGAATTATTGCTTTTTCTATTGTTATCAGCGGCTTCAGCCCATTTTTTTACCTGGCTTTTACTCCATTCCTGATGATTTTATTGATCCCATTGATTACCGCTTTTGCCGTATGGCCGGCCAGCGATCTTCTGACTACATGGAAAGGGCTTTTCTCAAGGGTTCAAAAAAAACAAACTACAGCAAATTTAACAAAAATTTGGGACTTCTATCGAAAAACTACATATAACAGCGCTTTTATTGGCCTCATTTCAGGGCTTGCTTTATTCCTGGAAAAAATCGGAAAAACGCCCTCACAGGATCTAATCCGAACCGGCAGAGACGCCACGCTGGGCGCCGGTTATGCCCTGATTGCCGCGATTGCTTTAAACTTGATCAGCAGTGTAATTCTAAAGCCGAAAGAAATTCCAGGCCTTACTATCCCGGAAGAAAAATTAGATGTTTTTACAAAGGCCTATTCTATCACAAACCGTGAAAAGGCGATCATTCGCCTCATTATGATCGGCAAATCGAATAAAGAAATCTGTGGGCATCTTTTTATTTCAGAAGACACTGTGAAAAACCACATTTACAATATATTTCAAAAGATTAAC
>JAGVOW010000004.1 GCA_020052515.1 Brevinematales bacterium
CGGTAATCTAATGTAAGTCATCGGTATTAATATAAGCCGCTTCGGTATCTTATTGTAAACTTGCAAATTGTTGCCGATATATTACAATATTATGCCGATATATTATTATTCCCACCCGGAGGGATACTGTGACAAAAAATAAGGGTTCGTTTGATAAACTTCTATACACGGCTCAAATTCTGATTGAGAATAGTCTTTCCGATAAGGTTATATTGAATGCCGTAAAGGATTTTGGCTATTCTTCTGAAAAATTGTTAGAAGGAAAGGTCATTCTGGAGGAAGCCCGTTCTCTTTTTCATAGCCAATTAAAGGCCAGGGGCGAGCAATTTCGGGCGACAGACGAGTCCGTTAAGGCATGGAATATTGCCCGGAAGGCTTATGTGCGCACCGTCGAGGTCGCCCGCATTGCTTTTGATCAAAATACCAGGGCGGAGAAGTCCCTGGTCCTTTCCGGCTCAAGGAAACGCAACTTTCCGGCCTGGCTGATGGATGCCGAGACGTTTTACGGCAATCTGCTCGCGGACGATGAATTCCTGTCCGCGATGCTGTCTTTCGGATGGACGGCGGAAAAGCTCCGCGGAGAATACGAATTGGTCCGCAAGGCGGCTACGGCCAATACCGCGCAGAAGGACACGATGGGTTATTCGCGCAGGGCGACCGAGACCCGCGACGAATGCTTCGACAGGCTGTCGCGCTGGGTTTCCGTTTACCGGAAAATCGTCCGCATCGCGTTCGCGGAAACCCCTCAGACGCTCGAAAAGTTCGGCATCGTGGTATAGGGGCCGGGGGGCTGAATAGCTACACTTCTTGAATGAATCGCTGGATTCTTTCTTTTATCTGGTCTCTGACCATTTTTGTTTTGGCTAATTTTTCTTCCTGTGTTCCTGGAAAGCCGGAAGGATCGGCAAATTCCCAATGCAATCGTGTTACCCTGCCGGGGAAAAGAGGGCATCTTTCACCAGCCTCCGGGTCGCAGACAGTGATGACGTAATTGTAGATGTTTCCTTTTTTGTAAAAATCAAAAACGCTCTTTGTTTGATTAGCCGAAATATCGATTCCAAGGTCTTTCATCGCTTCCACCACAATGGGGTTTAATTTCCCCGGTTCGATGCCCGCGCTCTCGGCAAAAAAGCGGTCTCCACCCAATTGATTGAGAAATGCCTCTGCCATCTGACTCCTCGCCGAATTGTGAATGCAGACAAACAAAACTTTGATTTTTTCCATAAATCCTCCTTTAACTTTATTTAAACTGCCCCGAAATCAAATAGATTCCCGTCAAAATAACTAAAACACCGCATATTCTACGAAAAATTATGACTCCTTTTGATTTTTCAGTCCAGTTCAAGTAATTTTGCACCCAATTGACAAAAGTTCCCGCGAGGACGATCATTCCGATATGCCCCAGCGCGAATGAAGCCAGTAAAGCGGCCGAATAAAAAATATTGTCACGCGCGGCCTGAAACACGACCAGCAGCAAAGGCATCATAAAACCGAAGGAACATGGGCCGAGCGCAAGCCCAAACAGAAGGCCTAAAAGAAACGCGCCGATCCCGCCTTTTTCTTTCATATTCGGATTGATTGTTTGTAATTGCGGAGTTGGAATAAAATCCATCAGCCAGATTCCGATTAAAACAAAAACAACTGCGACAATAATTGTACCGGTTTTTCCAATATCGCCGAACATCCGGCCTAACAATCCAGTTATCAGCCCGACTGCGGCAATGGTAATGAGTATTCCGAGCGCGAACAAAAGCGACAGGAAAAAGGCCCTGGAGGGCTTTAATTTGCCTTTTCCATTGATAAACCCGATCGCGAGCGGGATGCTGGAAAGATGGCATGGGCTTAAGATAATACTGAGTATGCCCCAAACAAAAGCCGCCAGAATGGCGGCCAGGGGATTTGATTGAAAAAGTTTTGTAAAAAAATCAAATAAGGAGATTAAGAAGTCCATTATTTGACCCCTTGTGATTCCAATACTTTGGCCAGGCCTTCTTTTGGGAAATAACCCTCATGGCGGAAAAACTCTTTACCGTCTTTATCTAAAAACACCTGTGTCGGGATGGCCCTGATTTTGTAATATTGGCCGTAGGGTTGGCCTTCGGGCGTCCAGACATCGTAAAACACCACTTTGACCTTTCCGGCGAATTCTTTTTCGATCTCTGCTATGACCGGCTGCATCATTTTACAGGGGACGCAGCGTACAGAGCCTAATTCGATAAAAGTCACTTGAAAAGCCTGACTATTGCTGTTTGTTAATGCTATTTCTTTGTTTTTCTTTGCGCAAGCGAAGGTAACTAAAAACAGAACAAAGAATGAAACAAAAAAGAAGCTTTTTTTGATTGCCATCATTTATGTGCTCCTATTTTAAAATCCAGTTGAATAAATACCCCGTCAGCATGATCCCGACCGCGACTACGCTGAAATAAATTATGAGTAATTTTGGTTTCAAAACCTTCCTCAAAATAATGGCTTCGGGTAGAGACAACGCTGTGACCGCCATCATGAACGACAACGCTGTACCTATTGCCATTCCTTTATCCATAAGGACTTTGACAATCGGAATAACACCCGCGGCGTTGGAATAAAGCGGAACACCGATTAATACGGCAATCGGCACGGCGAACCAATTGTCCGGGCCTGCTGCTTTTGAGAGAAAATCAGCTGGAGCGTAGCCATGCATAAAGCCGCCGATCGCTATGCCGATCAGAACATAAGGCCAGATTTTTCCGATTATATCCAGGACATAATCCCGTCCGTAAATAAGCCGGTCTTTCCATATCATCTCCGAAATGATTTGATCACCGGATTTTATTTTATAAACATAATTTTCCACTTGGCTATCGAGCTTCATTATGCCGATGACTGATCCGCTGAAAATGGCGATGACCAATCCGCTGGCGATGTATAAAAGCGCGACTTGCGGCCCGAACAATCCCCAGAGCATAATCAGCGCGACTTCATTAATCATCGGGGATGATACCAGAAAAGAAAAAGTGATGCCCAGAGGTATTCCCGCCTCAATAAAACCGATAAACAACGGCACCGCCGAACATGAACAGAAAGGCGTGACAATACCCAGAAGGGCCGCCAGAATATTGCCTACAAAGCCCGGGACTTTTTCAAGTATCTGTTTTGTCTTTTCGGGCGGAAAAAAACTCCGGATAATTGCTATCGCAAAAATGATCACAGCCAGCAGGAAGAATATCTTTACAGTGTCGTAAATGAAGAAATTCAACGCGGCCCCAAGAGGAGATACCGGTGAAAGGCCTGTTGTTTTATAAACCAGCCAATCCACAAATGCTTTCCACATAATTATACCCTCTCCGAAACCTTCTTTGCTACTCTGCCTATCACTTCAGGAGTAATTTCCGTTTTGCCTTTTTCTACCCCAAAATCAGTCGTGATAAAATGCTCAAAAGGCAAACCCAGCTTTTCAAAAATCTTTTTTCCGCAGGAAACCGGACAGCCGTCAATCACAATATTCTTTTCTGCGCATTTAGCCGATTCAATAAATCCGGAAAGTTCAGCGCCCATCGCCGCGAGGCATGTCATCTTGCCAATATTTTCTTCCATGAGTTTTCTTGCTGCCGCGTCCGCTAAATATCCTGTGTTGGCGGCGCCGGAACAGGCGTAGATTAATTTTACTCCCTGACAACCGCAATCGCATTTACATTCCGCCATTTTATTTTCCTCCCTTTAAAATCTGTATAATCTGGTCTTTGTTTAAAACCCTTCCAGAGCTTTTCACAATACCGTTAACGGCGAGCGCGGGGGTCATCATCACGCCGAATTCCATGATTTTCTCAATGTCAGTTATTTTTTCAATGTCTGCCTTGATACCGGAAGCCTGAACTGCCTCTTTCGCGTTTGCTTCCAGCCGCTTGCAGTTCGGACAACCGGAACCTAAAATCTGGACTTTCATAAAATCCCCCTGTCCCCCTTTAAAAGGGGGGAATTTTTTATATTGCCGAATGCTTTCTTTAATCTGAACGCGATATTTACCAGTACAATCATAACCGGAACTTCAATCAGCGGTCCAATAACCGTGGCGAACGCCTGATTGGAATTAATACCAAAGATAGCTATGGCAACCGCGATTGCCAGTTCAAAATCATTGGACGCGGCAGAAAAGGATACCGCGACACTTTGCTCATAATTCGCGCCCAACTTTTTCGCTGCGAAAAATGTAATAAACCACATCGTAAAGAAATAGATAATATAAGGGATAGCGATTCGGACTACATCGAATGGGGCTTCAATGATAAACTTTCCTTTCAGCGAAAATATTACGATAATGGTGAATAATAATGCTATCAGGGTAATAGGGCTAATGAAGGGAGAAAACACATTTTCGAACCATTCTTTTCCTTTAGCCTTTAATAGAATAAACCTTGTCAGAAGGCCCGCGAAGAAAGGTATTCCCAGATAAATCAGTACAGTTTTCGCGGATTCTAGAATAGAAATGTTGATATTCAATCCTTTTACAATGCCTAAAGCGTTTAGAAAAACCGTAATGAAAAGGTAAATATAAAACGCATAAAACAGTACCTGAAATAAGGCGTTAAAAGCTACATTTCCAACACCCAGCTCCCTGTCGCCTTTCGCAAGGTCATTCCAGACGATAACCATGGCAATACAACGTGCGAGTCCGACCAGGATCACTCCGATCATGTATCCCGGATTGTCCCTTAAAAACAGTACAGCCAGAGCAAACATGAATAGGGGCCCGATCAACCAGTTCTGGAACAATGAAAGGAATAATAACCTCTTGTTTTTAAATGCTACGCCCATTTTTCCATATTTTACCTTTGTTAGCGGCGGGTACATCATCAGAATCAAACCAATTGTTATGGGGATGGATGTGGCGCCCAGTTGAAATTTACCGATCCATGCGGTAAAAGGCGGATAAAAATAGCCGATTAAAACCCCTGCGGCCATGGCGATAAATATCCACAAGGTTAGAAACTTATCGATAAAACTGAGCCTTTTTGTAACAGATGCCATCATAAGCCTCTTTTATATGAAAGTATTACTCCCCCCTTTTCAAAGGGGGTTGGGGGGACTTCTCTTCCTGTTGCTTATATTCACATACAATCATATAATAACCAAACAAAAAGAGTTTGTCAACTATTTTGCGCTCTTACAACTAATCATCCCCCTGACTTTCATGTCTTTAAGGTTTTCCAGGTCTGATTTATACTTATCCACTTTTGATGCCTGGTTTAAAATCGTTAAGATAAAGGGATATTTCTCAGTCATTTCTTTATTTATTTTATGAATCACAAATTGCGCCTGTTTTTCAGAAATTATCAAACCTCTGTCTTTTAGTTTAGTTAAATGCCTGGAAATATTGGATTGGCTGGTTTTCAAAACTGCTTCAATCTCACAAACGCATAAATCTTTCCGGTTTAACAGGCATAGAATTCTTAATCTGCTTTCATCAGCCAATGCTTTTAATATATTTAACAGTTCCTTCTCCATTTTTATCCCAATAGTTACTTTAATGTTTCCAGTATTTTCTTAGCGTTATCCGCGGCCTGCCTGGATTGAACCAGAGCCATCTTGTCATCTTTGATTTTATTCAAAAATAGATTGAGGTATTTTTTTGTTTCCGGCTTATTTCCACTGGAGTAAGCGATCATACCCATATTATAATAGAAGGAAGTATCCTGCGGGTTTTTCGAAATAGCCTCCAGTTTTTTCCCATAGTAAAAAGCCTTTTCATGTTTTTGCAACTGAGTCGAGATATTGAAACAGAACCCGATGAATGCCGAATCAGTGGGCTTAAGCCGGGCGACTTTCTCAATGTATTCATCCGCCTTCTGAATGTAGGGTTGATGCTGGAAAGGTATCCCTCTATTATAAAGCATGTAAATCAACTGTTGGGCCATATTAACATCAATATTGCCCGGGGTGGTTTTTAATTGTTTATCTAACTCCGATTCCATAGAGCTCAGCTGAGTGGAAGGAAACTGTTTTAACTTACTGATATAATCTTCTATGGGGGCAAAGTTTTTCCACGCCGGATGCTCTGAGTAAATTCCTCTGGAAGAACGGTAGTGGACTAATTCTTTCTTTAATTGCGCAAACCATTTCTCCGCTTCTTCCACATTTTTCAATTCATTTTCTGGGTGTTTCAAGCTGTCTGAGATCAGGAAAGAGAATAAAAGAGAATAAGTTCCCCAGGAATTTTTATAAAGGCTTACTCCTTGTTGAAGTAAAGAGCGGGCCTGTTCATCCATATCCTCTATGCCGTTGCGCATATAGATGACCGCCAGATTATGAAAAGTAGAAATAGAATCATTTCCATATACCAGGGCTTCATTGTAGTATTTTTTTGCTAATCCCCATTTTTCTTTGATTCTATTGTCGATATCAGCCAATATTTCCGGGCGCTTTTCACGGCTTCGGGCAAATTGGAGCTGGCTTATTTCTTCGCGGTAAACTTCACCCATCTGATAATCATAATTGATAATAATCTCTCTGGAAAGATTGTCCCAGTACATTGCGTTGGGTATATTCTGCCAGCGAAGCATAAAATTTTTAAAGTAATCACCTTTGTGAGGCGCCGGATACATCTTAACAAAACGGACTTCATCGCCTGCTAATTGAAGATAGCCCTCTTTCTGCATTTTGCTGATTTTATTCAAGGTGTATTGCCGGTCAATAGGCCGGTTCAGCCAGCTGGAAAATTGAGACTGAGCTTCCGCTATGGGAATTTCCTTTTTCAACTCCAGATAGTCTACGAGAGAGTATTCAATGTCCTGAACTTTATACATAATGCCGTAACGCTTGTAATAATAATCGCCCAGACTCCATGGATTCGGCCTCTGCCATGTCAGATAAACCGGCCTTTTGCCCTGCCAGTAGGGAATAAAGTAGAGAAGCATCTGGCCTCTTACAGTGGGATGCATCCAGCCGCTGTTTCCCAGAATTTCAGGGTTGTTTGGAAAATTGATTTTTGTAAATTCAGAAAAGTTTTTCAGGCCTTCTGTGCCTTTTACGAAATAAGGCTGAAACTGAGAGCGATTGTTATTGACCAGATCGTAGAAAGGCTCTTCGCTTGCGAATAAAAACGTGTCCACGATGCCCATTTCAGTTGACAATATGTTTGGGTAGGCATAACGCATATCGCCATAAATTCTCTTGAAAATATTACCCTTCTGGTCGTAGGGAGAGAGGTCCGGCCTTAGTTTTTCCGCGTAGATAAAATAAAGGCTTCCAAACACCTGATTGTCGCCGCCTTCTGTCATAAAAACAGAACTTTCTTCTGTGGCCATCAATAGATTTTTAGCGTAATCATGGTTAAGCCAATTGAGATGGTTATCGTTGTACTTGTAATTCTGAATAAAAGGAATAATGGCAAGGATAAAAATAACAGCGATGCTGATAATGGTAAAAATGTTTAAGGTCTCTTTATTATTTTCTGCCTGATAAGTCATAGTTCTCTCCTTATCGTATTGTTAAAAGGCTTAATATTATAATTTGTTCTCAAAAAATTTCAACATTTTGGTTATTCCCCCTTTTCAAAAGGGAGGTTGTCGATAAATAAAAAAATGCAGCCGCAAGCTTTAGCTTGCGTTTGATTTGCGCGGGCTAAAGCCCGCGGCTACATCAGGATTTATTGAAAGCAGCTAATTTATCGATAGTCCCAAGGGGGTTAGGGGATTTAAAAGTAAGAACAAATATTTCACATGATTACGATCCAAATTGGGGGTTCATTAAATTTGATTTATTTTACGCTCGGTTTTAAAATATAAAAACTATTTCGCTTTTGTGGAAGATGGGGAAAACATGAATTTATTGAAGAAATTGCTTAATCTGATATTTGGTACCAAGCAAGCGCGGGACGTCAAAAGAATGACGCCGATCGTTCAAAAAACCAATTCTTGTGAGCAAAGCATTGTGGTACTTTCCAATACAGACCTGGCGGCAAAGACCACTGAGTTTAAAGAAAGGCTTTCGAAGGGAGAGAGTTTAGATGATTTATTACCGGAGGCTTTTGCCGTAACACGGGAGACAGCCAAGCGTGTCCTTTCTATGCGTCACTTCGATGTGCAGGTAATGGGAGGCTATGCCCTTCACAGCAATATGATTTCTGAGATGAAGACTGGTGAGGGGAAAACTTTGGTGGCGACTCTTTCTCTCTACTTGAATGGCCTGACAGGCAGGGGATGTCATCTGGTTACTGTGAATGACTATCTGGCTAAAAGGGACGCCATCTGGATGGCGCCGATTTATAAATTCCTTGGCCTTTCAGTAGGGGTCATTAATCATGAAAAGTCCTACCGGGTGGAATGGGACGATCTTTCCCATTATACCACGAAAGTAGTAGAATGTACACGCAGGGAAGCTTATCATGCGGATATTACTTACGGTACTAACAATGAGTTTGGTTTTGATTACCTGCGCGACAATATGGTCTTTAGTATGGAACAGAAAGTCCAGCGGCCGCATTATTATGCCATTGTTGACGAAGTAGACTCGATTTTGATTGATGAAGCGAGGACACCGCTGATTATTTCCGGGCCGGCTGATGAGGCTACAGATCTGTATTATAAGATTGACAAGATTGTTCCCAGGCTTACGGAGGCCCAGGTTAATGATAAGAAAGAACCGATTGAAGGGACGGGTGATTACGCCGTCGATGAAAAGGACAAGTCGGCGGTTCTCACAGAAATGGGGATTGACAAAGTAGAAAAGCTTCTGGATATCAAAGAGCTTTATTCTCCGCGCAATAGCCACATTGTACACCATATTATTCAAGCGATTCGCGCCCACAAGCTTTTTCAACGGGATGTCGCCTATGTGATTGAAAATGGCGAAGTGGTTATTGTCGATGAGTTTACGGGTAGAAAGATGCCTGGCAGGCGCTGGTCGGACGGGCTTCATCAAGCCATTGAGGCTAAAGAACGCGTTCAGATAAAACAGGAGTTCCAGACTCTGGCTACTATTACTTTCCAGAATTATTTTAGAATGTATAAAAAGCTTGCTGGGATGACAGGGACTGCCGAAACGGAAGCGACCGAATTTTATTCTATTTACAAGCTGGACGTAGCTGTTATCCCGACAAATGTGGATGTAGCCCGTCAAGATTTTCCCGACAAGATTTATCTGAACGAAAATGCGAAGTATAAAGCAATCTTGCGGGACATAGAAGAAAGGCATAAACAGGGCCAGCCCATATTATTGGGGACTATTTCTGTGGAAAAATCGGAGAAACTCTCCAGGCTTTTGACCCAGCACCATATCCGGCACAATGTCCTCAACGCGAAGTTCCATGAAAAAGAGGCTGACATTGTTGCCGATGCCGGCATAAAAGGCGCTGTTACCATTGCGACTAATATGGCGGGCAGGGGAACCGACATCAAACTCGGGGAAGGCGTGGTAGAAGCGGGCGGCCTCCATATGATTGGGAGTGAGCGCCACGAGGCAAGAAGAATTGATAATCAACTGAGAGGGCGTTCGGGAAGGCAGGGAGATCCTGGTTCTTCTCAGTTTTATGTTTCTCTGCAGGACGATCTGATGCGGCTCTTCGGTATGGACAATCAAATGGGGCTGATGCAGAAGTTTGGCTTTTCGGAAGAAGAGGAAATTCAAAGTAAGATGATTTCCCGGGCGATCGAGGGCGCTCAAAAGCGAGTGGAAGGCCGGAACTTTGAGATCAGAAAAAATCTCCTGGAATACGATAATGTCATGAATGAACAGAGGGTTTATATCTACGCCATCCGGGACAAGCTGCTGGATATTACGCATAATTTTGGATTGATTGATGAATTAATTAGCCAGGTGGTCAGGGATTATGTCGGCGCTTTTGAAAAGCCCCAGAAGCCGGAGCTCTGGAACCGGAATGAAATAGAAAAATGGTTCCGTTATCACTTTTTTGCTGATGTCAGCTTTGATTTTTCGGCTAAGAGTTATGAAGAAGGAATTAAGGATTTATTGTCTGGAATAAAGGAGCGCGTTTGGGGCCGATTGGAAAAAATACCGGACGAGATCAGGGCAGAAGGCTTTAAATATGTGGTACTTAATGTCCTGGATACAAAGTGGAAGGAACATCTCAGGAATATTGATTCTCTGCAGGAAGGGATAGGGCTTCGTGGATATGCGCAGAAGAACCCAATTGTAGAATATAAATTGGAAGCTTATGATTTGTTTGTGCGGATGCGTTCTAATTTTATGCTGGAAGCGTTGTCGCTTTTGTCCAGATTGGAAATAGAGGCTCAGGCAAAGGAGCCTTTGTTTGAATCGACGGCTAAGCCGGTGCAAACGCGCCATGCAGAGCTCGGCCAGTTTGATGGAGCGGCTCGCGGCCAAAAGCCTTCCGCTGGTAAAACCGAACCTTACCGGAGAATGGAAAAATTAGGCCGGAATGACCCTTGCTGGTGTGGAAGCGGAAAAAAGTATAAAAACTGCCATTTAGAATCTGACGAGGCAAAGCAAAGGACCGTGACAGTAAATGTTTAAGAAAGAGAGGTAAATGCTTATGGATTACAAATCGGCGGGCGTGGATATAGAAAAGGCGGACCATCTGATAGAAAATGTCAGAAGCTTTGCGCAGTCTACTTATAGTAAAGGGGTTCTGGAAGGAATTGGCGGGTTTGGGGCCATGTTTGAATTGGGCAAATACCAGAATCCAGTGCTGGTTTCTTCGACAGATGGTGTCGGCACGAAGATATTGCTCGCGGAAAAGATGGATAAGTATTCCGGGCTGGGTTTTGATTTAGTAGCGATGTGCGTCGATGATGTGGTTTGCTGCGGAGCGAAACCCCTCTTTTTTCTGGATTACATCGCTCTGGGTAAACTCAAGGAAGATGTTTATTTAAGTATCATTGAAAGCATCGCTTCAGCCTGTCATTTTGCCGGATGCGCTTTGATTGGCGGTGAGACGGCAGAATTACCGGGAATGTATCCCGACAAGGAATTTGACCTGGCCGGTTTTTGCGTGGGAGCTGTGGAAAAGAAAGATATTTTGAGGTCTGAAGATATAAAAGTAGGCGATGCGGTTATTGGCCTGGTTTCTTCAGCTTTCCACAGTAATGGATATTCTTTAGTGAGAAGAGTAGTCGATGAAAAAAATCTGGATTTGAATAAAAATTATGGTTTTGGAGAACTGGGTAAAATTCTTTTAACGCCGACGGAAATCTATGCGCCTGTTTTAGTGGATGCTTTGAGTAAATTCGGCAAATCAATCAAGGGAATTGCTCATATTACAGGAGGAGGTATTGAGGGGAATCTTTCGCGGGTACTTCCGAAATCCTGCGGCGCTTTGGTACAAAAGACAACATGGAAAATTCCAGAAGTGATCCGGTTTATTTTAAGGGAAGGCAATATTTCGGAAGCAGAGGGTTATAAAGTTTTTAATATGGGAATTGGAATGGCTTTAGTAGTAGACGCGAGAAAAAAATCCGATTTACTCCACTTTTTTAATGAAAGCAGCTACAAAGCTTATGAGATTGGTGAAATTGTTCCGGGGGACGGGAAAGTCAGACTGGTTTAAGCGGAGAGTTTGATTGAAAAGAGCAGTTCGATTTCTGGGAAAGGTTTTATTAACTATTCTTTTTTTTGCTTTAATAGGCGGTATTTTTTTTATTCTGCAAACTTTCTTCCACCTTTTTGATGGGATCATTAGCTACGTCAATCAAGATATTTCAAAGGTAAACAGCTCTCTTTCGCAGGAAGCCCTGGCGGGGATTTCCTTTGGCGCGATTGCCCTGGTGGTTTTTATTTTGCTCTTCCCTCTTTTAATGAAAGGCATTAAACGGAAACAGTATTGGATTTCTATTCAGAGAGGGATCATTTCCTCGCTAGTATTTTTTCTTTCGCAGGCAGGTTACCAATACGCGGAAAGGTTTAGCCGTTTTTATTTGTTTTTATCCATTGCGGCAGTCATAGTTATCACTTTGATTTTTATTGAAGTGCTTGCGCTTTCTATTAGAAAAGAAAAAGAATCGGAATTTAGGACCGATATTATAGCGGCTGTTGTATCAGGTTTAGTTTTTGGTATTCTTATAAAATTGATTTTAGTGGCAATATCATCTTTTCACTTTACATTTTTTTTGTTTTCATTATCATGATTAAAGATTACACTGAATCTCTGCAATTTTAAGAGGTCATAATGACTGGGGAAAACAAAAAAGTCCCGCTTTCCGTTTTGTATGTCGAAGACGAAGCTGTTATTTTATTGGCAATTAAAGATTCTTTAGCGTTGTATGTCGAGAATGTTTATTCGGCGAAAAATGGAGTAGAAGGTTTGGCTCTATTTAAAGAATATATGCCGGATATTGTCGTAACTGATGTTAAAATGCCGGAAATGAACGGCCTGGAAATGTCAAAAGAAATAAGAAAAATAAGCCCAAAAGTTCCTATTTTGATAACGACGGCGTATAGCGACATTGATTTTCTGATTGAGTCCATTAATATCGGGGTAAACCAGTATATTTTGAAACCTATTGAAATTGAAAGACTGGTTCACTCGCTTCAAAAAGTGTGCGATGTTTTAATGCTTTCCAAAAGCCTGGATCAAACCAGATCCTTGCTCACTGAATACAAGCATGCTATTGATGCCAGTACCATTGTGTTTAAGATGGACGCGAAAGGCGAAATTACTTATGTGAATGAGGAATTCTGCAGAGTATCAAAGTATTCAAAACAGGATTTAATAGGCCAGCATTATAAAGTTTTGATTTCTCCTGAAGAAAGCCTTCCCGGCTTTGAAACCATCTGGAAGGCGCTTTCAAAGGAAAAAATCTGGAAAGGAATACAGAAGAAGCGGGCTAAAGACGGTGTGTTTTATTATGTTGACACGACTATTGTGCCTATTATGGATATGGAATCGGATGTCCTGCAGTACATTTCCATTTCTTATGATGTCACGGATCTGATTCAAAAGGAAGAAGAGCTCGAGAAAAGGCTATATGTTGATAAACTGACCGAGCTTTCAAATCGCGCTAAGCTTTTATTGGATCTGGAGTCCACCAAATATTCCGCCTTGATTTTAATTAATTTAGATTACTTTAAAGAGATTAATGACTTTTACGGAACAGAAGTGGGCGATTTCATATTAGCTGAAGTGGGGATCAGAATTTCTTCCGTAATTAATTCCGAATTTTACAAGCTTTATAAAATGCCTTCTGATGAATATGCGCTGCTCGTGTTCAAAATGAAAAATGTTAACGAAGTAGAAAAAGTAGCGTACCAGATTAGAGGCATTATTATGGATAAACCTTTTGTTTATCTGGATAGTGAAATTCATATTGCTGTTACTCAGGGGATTGCTCAGGAAGATCATAGCTTGAAAAATTCAGTCAGCCGTCTGCTCTTGAAGACGGATATGGCTTTAAAAAAGGCTAAAAGCCTGGGAAAACCTCTGGTGGTCTATAATGACTCGCTTAATATATTTCAGGAGTATGAGAAAAACATTCAGTGGACAAAGAAGTTGAAAGAAGCGATTGTCTCGGATAGGATAGTGCCTTATTTTCAGCCGATAGTCAACAATCTGACAGGAAAGATAGAGAAATATGAAAGCTTAGTCCGGTTTATTGATAAAGACGGCTCGGTTGTACCGCCCATTCATTTTTTGGATATTTCTAAGAAGAACAGGCTTTATCCGAATATTACGAAGATCATGGTTCAAAAGACAATAGAGACATTTGAAAAGTGCAATTATGAATTTTCTATTAATCTTTCTGTTAAAGATATTATGGATGTGGATACGGTTAATTTTATAAAGGATAAACTGATGGAATTCCCAAAGGTGAAAAACCGTATTGTCTTTGAAATACTGGAATCGGAAGGTATTGAGAATTATGACGAAGTCATTGTTTTTATTTTTGGGATGAAAAGTTTCGGTTGTAAAATAGCTATTGATGATTTTGGGGCAGGTTATTCTAATTTTGACCATATTATGCGTTTGAATGTAGACTATATCAAGATAGACTCTTCTCTCATTAAGAATATTGATACGGAAAACAATGCCCAGATGGTGACCCGGTTTATCGTAGAATTTGCGCGCAGTTTGGGCAAAAAAACCATTTCTGAATTTGTCTGCTCAAAGGAGATTTATGAGAAGGTGAAAGAATTGGGAGTGGATTATTCTCAAGGGTATTATTTCGGCAAGCCTGAGCCTTTCATTCTAGGAGAGAATATTGTTGGGAAAGAGCTGATACAATAAAAATATTTCGGATTCAAGGCTATGTATTTAGAAGAAGAAGCCATAGATTATTTTAGAAATGTGGATATTCTGGAAGATTTTCCGGCTGTTTTGCCTGCCTATAGAGGCGGTCAAATTCCCTCCCGCAGGCTGGGAAGAAATCTGGAATTTGAGCAGTATCGCGAGTATACTCCGGGAGATGAGTTTCGGGACATTGATTGGAAAGTCTTTGCCAGGAACAATAAGCTTTTTGTGAAGAACTACGGTAGCGACATTGTCGCGGATTTTAGAATCATTTTAGATAATAGCCAGTCAATGGATTATCCGGAAGGCATTTCATCAAAACTTTCAACAGCGAAAAAAATTACCGCTATTCTATCTTATCTTCTTATAAATAAAAGGAATAGAGTTTCTATTTCTGTTTTAAATCAGACTTTTACAGACTACGGTAGAATTCATAAGGATACGCTGGAAAAGACACTTTCTGAAATAGGGCCCTCCGGCAAGACAGACCCGGGCAAAATTTCTCTGGAGCCAAATAAAGAGATTGTTTTTTTGATAAGTGATGGCTGGTGGCGAAAGCCGGACTCTAAAGGGGCATTAGATTTCCTGGTTCAAAACAGAATTCATTGGATGCAGGTGCTTTCAGAGGAAGAGATTTATTTTTCCATTCATGGAAATCTGGAGATAGAGGATAAAGAGACGAATAAAAGCTTTGTTATTGTGCCTGCTGAGATCAGGAAAGAATACGCCAAAATCATGGCGGATAGGCTAAAAATTTATAATGAACGGCTATCAAACAGCGGTTTGTTATATCAGGTTTTTCCTTTGAATTTAAAATATTATATCAGCCTGAAAACTTTTCTGGAGCTTTCGAAAGGCCGCCGTGCTTCCTTTAATGGGGCAGCATTATGAGCTTTTTGAACGGATTTTTTCTTTTTTTTCTTCCTCTTGTTTTGATTCCTTTAATTATCTCGCTGATTTTTCAGCGGAATAGACAGAAAATCGCTTTTCCTTCAACGGAAATCATTGAGGAAATTCTCTCGCTCAAATTTTCGAGCAAAAGTGTTTTTATCCGGGTCAAAAACCTCTTGAGGGCATTGATACTCTTTTTTGTTATTCTGGCTTTCGCGGGAATCATGATTGGAGAGAACCGCAAAAACAAAGAATATGTGGCCTATATTGATCCTTCTTTTTCAATGTGCCGCTTTCAGATGGAAAAAATATTCGCCTATCTGAACCAAAATTACCGTGTTAAAAAAATCTATTTTGGCAGTCAGATTTATGGGGAAGGCCGTAATGCTTATTCTTTTTATCCGGATAGCCTCCTGGATGCTCTTTCCTATCTTTACTCTCAGGAAAAGCCAAAAAATATTATTATTTTTTCAGACGGCCAAAAGTATAGTTTTGGCCGTTCTTTGAAGAAAATCCCGCCTTTTCAAAGCGTAGAATTTGTTCTTTTAAAAGACAATCCGTCTATCCGCAATATTTTTGTCCAGGATGTTTCTTCTTTTCCGATGCTGGCAATCCGGGGGGAAAAACTCGATTTTACGATTCATCTGGGAGGCCCTATTTCAAAAGACGATAGAGTCCAGGTTTTTTTAAATCATAAATTGGCCTTTTCTGACAAAGCGAGTTCCAGGGTGGTGTTTTCCCGCTTCCCGGATGAAAGCATAAAGAGCGGCATGAATCTATGTGAAGTGAGACTGGAAGGAGATTCTTTCAATAATGACAATGTTTTTTATTTTCCTTTGCTGTCTTTGTCCAAACCTTCTATTTATAGTGGATTGGACTCGCCGATTCTGAACCGGGTAATGAACAGCATTTTCCCTTCGTTCTTTGGAGCTAGGAAGCCTGATTTTGCGGACATTATTGTAGATTCCAGCCTAACGCAAATGCCAAGACGTCAATTGGTGTTTCTTTTTTGTGAGGACAAAAAGAAAATAGAAGAAGTCTTCCGGAAACATTTTTCATTTTTTCCAGAATTTAAAGATGTGGAAGTTTCCGGTGCCCTTTCGGGTGAAAACCCTGTTTTTCAGATGTTCCAGGAGGTGAAGCTGAAACTTCGCTTTGTAGATAATAAGCCGGATTCACTTTTTAAAAAGGCGGCTTTTATTGGTTCCATGCCGTTGGCTTATGTCCGGGACAATATTATAGTATTTCCTTTTTCACTTTCAGAGAACAAGGATTATCTGGAACGTTCTCCTCTTCTGGTTTTTCTCATAAATGATTTGTTATTTGATTATTATCAGAAGAATTATATTCTAAAAGGACAGATAAAAGGTAAAAAATTTTATGATGAGAATGGCAGTCTTTCCAGTCCAGAGTTTTCCGCAGGTGTCTTCAAAGAAAAAGAAAGCGGCAAGTTTTTCTTTCAGAATTACGGCAAAGAATCTAAGTTTGAATTTTATGACGAAAAGGATATTCGGCAATTTTTCTCGCTGGGAATGCAGGCAAAGCTTCATTTTACCGAATTAATTCTGCCGGCTGGAAAAGCAGAAAATCCCATGCTTGGATTGATTTTGCCGGCTCTCATTATGGTTTTGGTGATCGTTTTGATTTTTTTTGAGCTGGTGTGAGGATTTACTTGAGGTGCTGTTCTTTGATTTCATTTTCAAAACCATCTTTTGAGAATTCATTTATGGCAGTAGGGTATTCTCCATCAAAGCAAGCCCTGCAGAAAGTGTTTTTTTCTATTTTCGGTTCATCAAACAAGCCATCCACGCTGACATAGCCGACGCTATCGGCTCCAATAAAACGGGCAATTTCTTCCATCGATTCCATTCGATTTGCCAGAAGCTCTTCGTAAGTAGAAAAATCAATGCCATAATAACAGGGATTTTTCACCGGCGGTGAGGAAACCCGGAAATGGATTTCTTTTGGCCGGCATTCCCGGACCAGTTTGACAATTTTTTTGGAAGTTGTTCCGCGGACAATCGAATCATCCACAAGTACAATTCTCTTCCCTTCAATAACTTCACGCACCGGCAAGAACTTCATTTTTACGCCGAAATCCCTGATTTTCTGGGATGGCTCAATAAAAGTCCTGCCTATATAATGGCTTCGGATAAGGCCCAAAGCGAAAGGAATGCCAGATTCCTGTGAAAACCCGAGCGCCGAAACAATGCCGGAATCCGGCACAGGGACAATATAATCCGCTTCGACCGGGTATTCTTTCGCTAACCTTCGGCCGATTTCAAAACGGTAATCGTAAACGCTTTTCCCAAAAACTACAGAAGAAGGTTTTGCGAAATAAATCAATTCAAAAATACAGCGTCTGGGTTTAGGTGTTTTCGACTGAATTTCAAATGTTTCAAAACCTTTTTGGGAAATAACAATCATTTCATTTGGGTTTACATCCCGGATTTTTTCCGCTTCCACAATAGAAAAGCCGCTGTCTTCCGAGGAGAAGACATAAGTATCTCCAATTTCAGAAATATTGTCGCCGATTTTTCCTATAGAAAGCGGCCTGAATCCAAGTGGGTCTCTTGCCGCGATCAAAATATCTTTGGACAATATCAAAAGGCAGAAGGAGCCTTCGAGGCGTGACAGCGCCCACCTGACGGAATCCGTAAAATTATCAAAAGGCGCTTCCGCGATCAGCTGGATAATAACCTCGCTATCGCTGGAGGAATGAAAAGATTTACCTTTCTTGAGAAGTTCTTCCCTGATCAGGCTCGCGTTGGTAATGTTGCCGTTGTGTGCGATAGCGATAGCCCCTTTATATATGGAGGCGGTAATAGGCTGTGCATTGACCAGAGTAGGGGAGCCGGTGGTGGAGTAGCGCACATGGCCTATGGCGCGGAACCCTTCGAGATAATTGATCTTTGGTTCATCAAAAAAGTCCAGGACTTTTCCCAGGCCTACCTGTTTGTAAAGAGATTTTCCTTCCGTACTGACAATTCCACAGGATTCCTGCCCTCTATGCTGTAAAAAATTCAATCCCAGATATACATAACGGGCTGCTTCACTGATTCCGTAGACGCCAAATATTCCACATTCTTCTTTTATCATGAGTTGATTTACTCCGCTATTATTTTAACTTATTTTTAGAAAAAAGTAAATATTCAGAAAACGAATATTAATTTCCCCAAAGCCTAAACTGAGCGATTCTTTTGAGAGAAACTCCCCTCCTTGCGTAAGGAGGGGCCGGGGGTGGTCGTCTCGATAGTACAGAAGAGCAAGGAGTCGTAAACTCGACGACCGGTTCCCGAGTTTATCGCTTTCTACTTTGCCGCACTACCGAGGGAACCACCCCTAGCCCCTCCTAAAATAGGAGGGGAATTAAATTTCACATAAATAAATCGCTCGGTTTAGGCAAAGTCACATTGACAGATTTCCGTCTTTTGTGTTAAAATAAACCACGAAAAACACGAAAATGCAAATTTTTTTAGAGGAAGTTATGAAGATTGACAGGCTCCTGGCCATTATTATTTATCTGCTTAACCATAAAAAAGTAAGTGCAGGCAAGCTTGCGGATCATTTTGAAGTTTCTCTTCGGACAATCTACCGGGATATTGAAGTGATCAATCAGGCAGGAATTCCTGTCATTGCCTCAGCCGGTAAAAATGGCGGCTTCTCTATTCTCGAAACCTATCGGATGGATAAAAATGTTTTTTCCAGAGAAGATTTCTCTTCAATTATTACTGCTTTAAAGGGGCTGAATACCGCTTTCAGCGATAAGAAAATAGAAAAAACGATTGAAAAGATGAACGCCATTCTTTTTTCTTCGCGTGATACTTGCCAGAATCCCGGGCATTATCTCTTTTTTGAACTTAGCCCATCGGGGGGAGACGAAAAAGAAGTCCTTAAGCTTCAAACGATTAAGGCAGGAATAGAAACTTCGAAAGTTTTATCAATGGGTTACCGAGATGTCTCTGGGAAAACAACTCAGCGTCTCGTAGAGCCGATGGCGATGATCAGTCATGGCCATGCCTGGTATCTCTATGCTTTCTGCCGGCTGCGAGAAGATTATAGGGTTTTCCGGCTTTCCAGAATCAACTCTGTCCTTATTAAAGAAGAAGCTTTTATCAGAAAAAATATCGACCTTGAAAGCCGTCCGTGGAATAAGGCCTGGAATGAGCAGGATTCACTCGCCATTTCGATGCGTTTTGATCCGAAAATGCGATACCGTGCCGTGGATTATTTTTCTTCCGATCAGATCGAGAAACAGCCGGATGGTTCCTTCATAGTAAGAATCAATTTTCCGGAAGATGAATGGGTCTATGGGTTTTTGCTCAGTTTTGGGGATTCAATGGAGATTTTGGAGCCGGTGCGTATCCGCGAATTGATTGCGGAAAAGGGGCGCAGGATATGGGAGAAAAATAAAAATTAACCGGGATCGAAAAATTTGTGGAAAAATAAAAATCAAACCCTGACACACAGTTGTCAGGGTTTTTGTGTTAAAATAGATCATCTTAAATTTAGGAGGTCAGTATGAAAAGAATGGTATTATTGCTTGCGGCAATGGTCACGATTCTGGCGGTTTCTGCCTGCGGGCCCAGCGGGAAGTATCTGAAGAGCCTCGAACCCCTCAAGGAGCCCAGAATTACTAATTTGCCGGATCAGAAAGTGATCGAAGTGGAGCTCAAAGGCGATCCAAACAAGACT
The DNA here is from genome assembly GCA_020052515.1 of Brevinematales bacterium. GTDB lineage: Bacteria > Spirochaetota > Brevinematia > Brevinematales > JAOACQ01 > JAGVOW01. Next base: position 19,763 of record JAGVOW010000004.1, read on the forward strand.
GCCGGAGTCGGAATTGGAAAATTATATTCCGTGTTTTTCCAGATCAGAGGCAACACAATCAAACAGGCGGCTCCCAAGGCCAGATGGAGAGCTGAAGTGTTTACCAATAGGGATTCATGGATAGGAATATTTGCGCTTCCTGTTTCCGATAATGTGACGGAGCTTCCGGCCCAGAAGGGAGATATTCAAGTAAAGCTGGGAAAGTGGCAGTACGGCGAAGTTGCTGAAATACTACATATCGGCCCTTATTCTACCGAAATGCCAACAATTGAAAAGCTCCACCAGTTCATTGAAAATAGCGGCTATGAAATCGCCGGCGATCATGAAGAGGAATATATAAAGAGCATGATGCCTTTATTCGATGATCCAAAGAGTTATTATACAATTATCCGCTATCAGGTGAAAAAAGTTGGGAAAAAATAGGAGATAATAAAATGCCGGCATTAGAAAAAATAGCCTATTTTCAAAACCGCAGGGATGAAGTTCCCAATCAGCAATTAGCTAAAGAGCTGGCGGAATCAAAAAACAGGGAGGGTATCCGGGAAATCGCGGAGCATCTTTGGGATAAAAACAAAAATATCCGGAGTGATTGCCTCAAGGTGCTCTATGAGATTGGTTATATCGATCCGGATTTAATCGTCGATTACACAGATTATTTTTTGAAACTCATCAAAGATAAAAACAATCGCCTGGTCTGGGGCGCTATGATCGCGTTGGCTCTAGTCGCGGAGAAAAAGCAGAGCAGAATCTGGAGCTGTATCGATGATATCATCGAAGCTGTCGATAATGGCTCCGTCATTACCGTGGTCTGTGGAATCCGGGTTCTGGCAAAAGTGGCGGCCTCGAACTCTCAATATTGCGAGAGGCTTTTTCCTTATCTCCTGGGGCAAATCCGGAAGGCGATTCCACGAGATGTACCTCTGCATGCGGAAAGTATTCTTTGCGCTGTTCATCGTCGAAATAAGGAAGAATTTTTTTCGGTACTGGATAACCGTAAGAACGAACTGAAAACATCTCAATTGACAAAGTTAAGAAAGGTCGTCAAGCTTGCGGAAAAATTATCCGAGTGAAGAGAATGATTGACCAAATGATTTGTTATGATTATATTACAGTGTGGAAGGCGGTAATATGTCAAGAAGTTTTTTATATCGATGCGTCTTGTTATTAGCGTTGATTGTTATGAACAGCGCTTTTTCATCAGGGGGTAAAGTTATGTCAGGTGAAAATCAATCTCATTCCAGTATAAATCGAGAGGAAGCAAAGAAAAATTTGACTTCTCTTCAATGCGCCGTTGTTTTTGAAAATGGGACAGAACCGGCTTTTCAGAATGAATACTGGAATAACAAAAAACCCGGAATCTATGTTGATGTTGTTTCTGGAGATCCGCTTTTCAGCTCAACGGACAAATTTGACTCGGGCACAGGGTGGCCCAGCTTCACAAGACCTATCCAGAAAGAATTGGTAGCTGAGAAGCCGGATTTAAGTTATGGAATGGTAAGAACGGAAATACGTGGAAAGAGAGCCGATATTCATCTGGGCCATGTTTTTTTAGACGGGCCCAATCCAATAGGCCTTCGTTACTGCATTAATTCTGCTTCGCTGAAGTTTATACCCGTAGAAAAAATGAAAGAAGAAGGATATGGTATTTATCTTTATCTCTTTGAAACCAAACGGCAAAAAAAGACGGAAAGTGTTATTTTCGCGGCCGGTTGCTTCTGGGGAGTCCAGGAATATTTCAGCCGGGTGAAGGGAGTTTTACATACCGATGCCGGCTATAGCGGCGGAACTACCAGAAATCCGGCTTATGAGCAAGTCTCTACCGGCAAGACGGGCCATGCGGAATCTGTATTGGTTGAATACGATCCGAAAGTCCTTTCTTTTGAAAAGCTTCTCAAGCATTTCTGGGAGATGCATAACCCATCCAGCCTGAATCGGCAGGGAAATGATATCGGAAGTCAATACCGTTCGGCGGTATTTTTCACTACGCCGGAA
>JAGVOW010000089.1 GCA_020052515.1 Brevinematales bacterium
GAATAAAGGCGGTATGCAGGGAGAACATTTTTCCGCGACGCGGAGCATGTCTGCGGAAGCGACACGCGCTTTCGCGCGCAACACTATTTCGGAATGGTCAAAACCAGATTCGTATCGAAAACACTCCATTTCTTTTCATCCGAGCCGGAAATATGATAGGTTGTCTTGCCGTCGGCCGCCATTTCCACTGGAATCTTTAAATATTCTATGCCATTTGTCCGGATTTCCCCGATCAGAAAAGACAGGGGGGGCGCATTAGAAACATTTGAATTTTCAACCTTTACGATAATAGAGACGTTCTTCACAGCCGCTTCTCCCCGATTCTTCAAAACAACCACCCAGCTTGAATTCGTAATAGAATTAGAAACAATCGTCTGAATAGTCATTTCCACTGTGAGAAAGGGTTTCAGAAGCTTTTTTGTCTGAATCTTTATGAAATTGGTAACCGAAGTATAAAAAACAGGATCCTGTACTATAATTTTAAAATCCGCATTTCCATCCTTCAAATCCTCCAGTGCTTTTAGTTTCAGGAAAAGGTCCTTTTTTTCTCCCGGCACAAAATAAAGATTGGAAAGCTCTGAAAAAAGAAGGTTCGAGCAGCCGTTTAACGGTTCGATAAAAAGCCGGGCGTTTTCGGCGTAACCCAGCCCTTTGTTTTCAATAGAAAATTTCAACTGCCTTTCCTCCAGCGCTTCAATCGGTTTATTGGTCTCTTCGGAATTTATGAGAAAAATAAAAGAAGGCGGCTGAGGCGAAAGAGTCTTTATAGAAAGGGGAAATAAATTGCTTTCACGGAAAGAATTCGCTTCTTTCGCAAAGATATGGAAAAAAGCAGTCGTATCCCGGGTGAATTTTCCGGCTATAATGGGAACATCCAGCAGCCTTCTCTGTCCGGGCCCCAGATAAAATGACGGGTTAGTTCCTGATTCAAGGCCGTCACAATTTGAGACTTTTTCAATCACTACTTCCACATTTTCCGCGGCATACCCACCCCGGTTTTCTACTATTATCTGGATAACATCCTTAGCCGGTGCTATCAAGATATTGCTGGTTATGCGGTTATCTACCTGAATAAAAAGGAAAGGCTTTTTCGAAAGAATGAGGTATTTCTCCGGATTCTCCAGAGCCAAAATAATATTGGAGTTGTTTTTTAAGGCGGCGATATCCAGGGCAGAAGAATTTGTTTGTATATCCATAAATTTCCGCGTTGTCCTGATCGATAAATCCACCCCTTGCACGATGAGGTACTTCACTCCAATAGAATTCTCATAATACGAAAAATAATGCAGAGGTGTCCAGCCATTAATGTCCTTCGTATTAATATCCGCGCCTTTTAAAACCAGGTATTTTAAAATATCAATATCTCTCTTAATTGCGGCGTTGTGCAGAGGGGTTTGCAGTTCGCGGTCTTTCGCGTTGACGTCCGCGCCTTTGCCGATCAGATAAACCACCATCTTAAGGTTGCCGCTCAAAACGGCCCAATGCAGTGCTGTTTTTCCTTGGTAAGATTTGAAATTAATATTGGCGCCTTTTCCCACTAATTTTTGCGCCTCTTTCAGTTTACCTTTTGAAGCAGCAGCAATAAAATCATTGTTCACATTGGCGTAGAGAGAGGCTGAAAGAAAAATCAATAAAAGAGCGCACTTAATTTTCATAAACCTTTTTTCCTCCGCAAATAGTCCATTTTACAAGGCCGTTAAATTTTCTTCCCAGAAAAGCGCTGTTCTTTGATTTAGAAATGATGTTATCCAGATTAACGCTGAAAACTCCTTTCGGATCAAAGACAGTAATATTCGCTTTCTTGCCCGGGGAAAGGACGCCTCGGCCTATCCCTAATATCCGGGAAGGATTGTAGGAAACAAGCTTTACCCATTCCAGCATCGAAAGCTTTTTTGTTTCTACTAAATGAGTAAAAGTCGCCGGCAGAAAAGTCTCAAAGCCAATTGTTCCGAATGGGGCTTCCTCAAAACTGAGTTCTTTTTCTTTTACGGAATGAGGGGCATGGTCGGTCGCGATAGCGTCTATTAATCCAGAGGCCAGCGATTCATTTATCGCCTGTCTATCTTTCTCGGGACGAAGAGGGGGATTTATTTTTTTGTTTGCGTCCTTATTCTGGTTGTCTTCTTCTGAAAGAATCAAATGATGCGGTGTGCAGTCGCAGGTAAACAAGCCAGGATAATTTTTTTTGATTTTTTTTACAGCGGCCAATGATTTTTGAGTTGAAATATGGGTAAAGTGGACTTTTGCTCCTGCTTTACCGGCAATAGTACCAAACCTGAGGATCGATAAACTCTCCGCTTCCGCCGGCTGGCCCTGTAAGCCCAGAAGCTTTTCCAGTTTTCCGTAACTAATGGGCAAATTTCGGGATAGAAAATCAATTTCCGGATGCTCTATCAAAAGCGCGTTCTCTTTCTTTGCCTGAAGGCAGACTTCATAGATCATTTTTCTGTTCTGGACTGAGCTTCCGTCATCGCTAAAAGCGATGCACCCCGCTTTCGCGCAGAAATAAAAATCCACGGTTTCCAGGCCCTTGCGCCCTTTGGTCATGGCGGAAGCGAGGTAGACTTCTACGGCCGCTTTTTTTGAAATTCTTTCCAATATTTCTTCAATCACGACCGGATTGTCAATGCAGGGTTTGGTGTTCGGCATAGAGAGGACTGAGGTGATGCCGCCCTTTGCCGCTGCCCTTGTGCCGGTTTCAATGGTTTCTTTGTGTTCCTGCCCCGGCTCACGCAGATGGGCATGCATGTCAACTAATCCCGGAATGACAAACAAACCCTCCGCGTCTAAGATTTCGTCTTCTTTTGATTTGATAGAGGGCGCCATTTTGACAATTTCTTCAGCAGTTATCAGAATATCGAGTTTTTCTCCATCGATATGATTTTCGTAGTCAAAGACAATGCCATTTTTAATGAGCATAACAATTCCTTTATAACTTTTCAGTGATTAGGAAAACTCATCCCGGCCTTCGGCCACCCTTCTCTTTATTCTAAACCAATTTGATTTTCCCCGCAAATTTTTGTGTAGCATTAGTAATCGATGCTTATGTAGCCGCAAGCTTTAGTTTGCTATCGATTCTTTGTCTTTAAGGGCTTCAAGGTATTTTTTTATTTGTTCCCGCGTTTCTATGTCGACATAAACAAATGAAAGGCCATAGGCAAATCCTCCCCCTTCAGTCAAAAAGCTTCTGGAAACAATGCATTCAAATTTTTTGAAAGAAAAAGGTTCTTTTAATGACTCATCGGTAAAATTTAAATAATAAACCTGATTCTTTTTTAGAGGGGTGTAAGTGTGGATCCGCGCCCCTTCCATACTGATATCAATCAAATCCATATAAATGACACCCGGTTCTTCTGCCAGAGTAGGAATTAATTGGCCTTTCACATTTTTCACAGAATAACGGGAATGCCGCCGCTGGCCGATCAGCCGTAAATCCTTCGGAAGAGAAAGCTCCAGATCCTGATTGGAAATAATATCCAGAATAACAGAATTCCCGGTAATTAACACCTCATTCACATGGTAGGTTACATTAACCGTCCCCCCTTTTTTTATTTCTATATCCGAACTATCAATATTGTGTATAATCATGGCTTTGTCATTGAGATTCAGAATTTCACGCTCGAAAATAAAATGTCCGCGGTCACTTGCAAACTCTAGTTCTATTTTTTTTACATCGCTCTTTATTGACTCTGCGATGGGGCCTGTTTTTTTTGCTGACTTATCATTTTTCAATCGATTTAAATTTTTTAGTATATATTCAGCATAAAGCTCCAGCACATTAGCGGGAATTCCATGGGCGATTAATTCATTCCCTTTGAATTCTATTATTAAACTATGAATAGCTTGTTTCTGTAAAAAATTAAGCTGGCTTTTATGCTGTGAATGTAAGCGTTCTTTGGAGGTTAGCCATTTTTTTCTGATGGTGATCGCAATCCAATAAATAATCCCGAGCACGATGATGAAAACCAGGAAAGATAAAACATTTGACGAGGCAAACACCTGGCCTACATCTCGTGAGAATAGTTCATAAGCATTCATCGCATGGCCCCCTTTTTATGGTAAATACATCGGTAATAATAGCATGGAAATTAAAACGGGGCTGTCTCAAAAGGCTTGATTTTGTCATTCTGAGCACTTTTGAGACAGCCCCATTCAAGCGGCTTTTTGTAAAATTTGCGAAAACCAGGGAGAGAATTTAAAATTAATCCCAGGAGCGTAAAGTGCTTAAAATAGAACGTGCCCAAAGCGGAGATCAGACTTTGCTTAAAAGCGGAGTCTATCTCCTGAGCAAGTATCAGCCTAAAGAAGAAGTGAAACGCTTTGTGGAAAGATTGGAAATAAATTTTAAAAATCATTTTTTTGTCCTCTTTGGGAACACGCTTGGGTATTTAGAGGAGTTTTTGCGGGAAAAAGGCGTCGCTTCAGAGGATATTTTTACTTTTGACCCGGAAAGCGCTGGAAAAAATCAGGGCCTGGCTGTCCTTTTTGAGAAAAAGCTTCTTTCTCATAAAAAGCCGTATTTACTTGCCCTGGAATCTTTTAAAAAGAATTATCCTGATTCTTACTCAGAATTTTTCTCCTCCTTTCAGCGGCAATATAGGGAAGCTCTGGAAAACCTGAAAGTCAGCGCTTATTTTTCGAAGGTCTGGTTTTACAATTATTTTCGGAATATCAGCCAGAGCCTTAAAAAGTGTTTTTTATTTATTGAGAAATCTCCCTCTTCTTTTGATTTACCGGCGCTGGTGATAACGGCGGGGCCTTCTTTAGATTTTTATCTCCCGGAAATAGAAAAAAAGCAAAGTCATTTTATCGTTTTTTGCGCGCTTTCCGCCGCCAGGACTCTTGTGAAAAATAAAATTATTCCTGACTTTATTGTGGTGAGCGATGCCGGTATAGCCAATAAACTCCATGCCTTTGAAATTCCAGAGAACATTCCTATTTTGGCCAGTGTTTACGCAAACAGCGCGCTTCTCTCTTCTATTAAAAATCCAGTTATTTTTTACGATTTAAAACAAGAAGTGGAAACCCCTTCTTTTCAGATGGAGTCTCCGTCTGTCGCGATAGACGCCGGTATGCTGGCAAAAAAACTTTGCTCGAAGGAAATTGTTTTCTGCGGGCTTGATCTGGCTTATGATATAAAAGGCAGTCACAGCGCCGGCAATGCTTTGCAGGAACTTCGCGAAGGGAATTTTTCGCGCCTTCAGCCAAAATATAGCTATCTCACAGATTTTTTAAAGAGAAGAGACTTGGTTGCCATGGAGGGTGGCCATCAATTCACTCATGGCCAGTTCCAGATGGTCGCGCGGCTCGCGGAAAAATTGTTTGCGGGGAGCTATTATTTAAAGGGCGGATTGGAATTAAAAGGCCTTTTCCCCAAAGAAAGCCTTCCTGTTTTTACTCCGGACCGGGATATACGGGAAGAAAAACAAAAGATTTTGACTCTCTTCCCCGAAACAAAAAAGATTTCTTCTGTTATAGAAAATAAATTAAAATCCATTTTTGATAAAATCAAAGAACATAATTTGGAAATAATAGAAAAATTGTTTGTTCGGGAAATCCTTGCTGAAAGCGGCATGGAAGAGGCCTGGAAGTATTGTGTGAAGAAGATAAGAACTCACATAGGCGCGGTTAATTAACCGCGCCTATGTGAGTTAAAATTCTTCCCCCTTGAATTTGACAATGATGGGATTATTCTTTAAACTATAGCTAGCTTAATTGAGGAATGGATTTTTAAATTATATGAATGAAATCTGGCTCCTGAAAACGCATGACGATTTTTTAGGTGAAGAAAAGTCGTTTTATAATCTTTACGGAGATTATACTTATCTATTGGAAGGGTACTATGAGACCCTTCAATCTCAATTGAGTGGAGTGAATATTCATCCCACTACAGAGGAAAGTCTGGATGCCTATATTATTGCTATCGCGCTGGAAAAAGCCAGAATTAGTAATATTCCTATTCCGGAATATAAAATCGTAACGGACAAGACTAAGGTAGATAGCTTCCCTGTTCTCGGTTACGCGATGAACCCTTTCTCGAATAATTCTTATATTATTGACAATCAAAAGTTTTACGAGCATAAAATCAAGTCTTTGACTCTATCCGGCAAATACCTGGCTGTTGTACAGAAACTGCCGATGGAAGATTACCGGTTAGACACAATACGCTGTATATTGGGCAAAAGCATGGTGAAGGAATATCAGGATTTCGCGATGATGGTATTCAAGGTCTTTAAACTGCCTTTGATGAAGATCAAGGTCATTGTAACTCTGGATAATTACCTTTTAAGCGCGATTGAGCCTTTAGACTACGACACCCTTAGCATTAATGAAAAGAAAAATTTGGAGACGATGGGCGAATGGCAAAAATAGCTATATTTACGGAAAGAAGCACTCTTCGCATGGCAGCTGAGCTCAATTCTTTGTTTAATTTCCGGCAGGTTGCCTTGGAATTGGGGCATAATCTGGATTTTATTTTCAAGGATGATATAAAATACTTGAAGAATTATGACGCCATTTTCATCCGGGCTTTGACTGATCCTTTGAATAATAGCTATGTGGTTTCAAGAATGGCGGAGCTGAACGGTATCCGCGTGATAGACAAGTCCTCCGATATCCGCATCTGCTCGGACAAGGTCAATATGTATTCGCACCTTCAAAAAGCGAATGTCCCTCATCCTTCAACAGCTTTTCTCAAAATCGATGAGCTTTCTATAGAAAACGCGCGGGACTTTTTTGAATCGCAGGGCATTCCATTGGTACTGAAAGCCCCAAATTCCAGTTTTTCAGCCTATGTGGAAAAGGTTTCCACTCCCGACGAGTTCCTGAAAATCGGCAAGAAATTTTTTAGAAGGGCGGATATTATTATTGTCCAGCAATACCTTCCCAGCCGTTTTGACTGGAGGGTTGTTTTGTTGGACCGCAAGGTCATTTCTGTGGTGAAGTACATTATGGACCCGAATGCCTGGAAAATCGTTGACCATGACCATGACGGCAAGATTCTGCAATGCACAGTCGAAGGCATGGATATTGATAAAGTTAATCCGAAGCTCATTGAAACCGCGCTTGCCGCTGGCAATTGTATTGGTGATGGGCTTTATGGAGTGGATCTGAAAGAAGTGGACAATGATTTTTATGTGATCGAGGTTAATGATAATCCCAATATTGACCAGGGGCTTGAAGACCAGAAGTCGCCTCTCATTTACGAATGGATCATTAATTACTTAGTGGGACAGGACTTTGGAGGGCTTTAAAAAGCCTTTCTATAGAAAGGCGAGGTCTTCCGATCTTGACTTTATTCTCCACGCTGAAAGGGCATGCTTCAATTCCCACGACGCTTTTAAATCCCATCAAATCAGACATTTTTTAGAAAATCCTTTCCACTCTGTTATTACCGATATTATTACTCTGGACGGCAATTCCATCGGCTGGGCTTGTTATTTTACCCGGAAAAACAGCAATAAAATCCGGCTTTATACAGTCTGTGTCCTGCCGAATTTTTCGGGAAAAGGTTTCGCTAAATCCTATCTGCAGAAAAGGATTGCTTCCTTTGAGAAATATGATGCCGTTCTTTTAGAAGTTCGCCAATCAAACGAAAGGGCTATCCGGCTTTATGAAGCACTGGGTTTTACGATTCAGAAGAAGCTCCCCGGCTATTACCCGGATGGAGAGGATGGCGTGAGGATGGTAAAAACTTTGTGAGCTTTGCATCTTGCCTACATCACATTAGCGTTTATTAGCGTGGCTTTGCGTGTGCGTAAAGTTGAAATTGCGTTTTTCAGCAAGCCCTAAATAAAATTAGTAAAAGTTCCTGCTATATTCGTGATAGCGTAATAATAAGCTTCGGCGCTCGTTCTAAAACGGTTGCTTTCTATGGGTATGATGGGAATAATTTCTATCCGGTCCAGAAGAGTCAGGAAAAAATCTTTCGGCCAACATTTCCGATAAAATGATTTTCTTAGCGTACTATTTTGTCCGAATTCTGCGTCAGCTATTTTGATAATAGGTTGCCTTCCCTTTCCCCATTCTTTTTATCAAACCCAAATCAATTAATTTATCAAAATCTTTGGCTCTGGTTGATCTAGCTCGTCCTGTTAACCCCGAATATTCTTTGTCCGTAATAAAACCATTTTTATCAATATAATTGAGAATAACAGTTTGAAAATCCTTCAATTTTGTGTCCGGGTTTATCTCTGAAATATCCAATTCTTTGGATACTCTGAAGAGCTCATCCAGTATACCTTCCGCAAAGAATTCAAGCCATTCCGTAAAATCAAACCTATTCACTAGATCATAATAATCGCCTCTTTCACCAACAGTTTTAAAATATTTGCTGAGGTTCTTATTATAATAATTTTCAAAGCTGAATAAGTTAAAGGTATTAAGTCCTAACTTTGCCAGCATTACTTTTGTGGTCAGGCGAACAGTTCTTCCATTTCCATCAATAAAGGGATGAATTAAAACAAACTGCTTATGAAAAATCCCCGCAAGTATAAGAGGATCAACTAATTTAATATTATCATTGATATAAAGCAAAAGATTTTTTAATAAACACTGCACATCCTTTTGATTCGGGGGATAATAGATAGGCTTTCTTAATCTGGGGTCATTAACAAAGACACTCTCTTCGCGCAAGAAACCGCTTTTGCTCTTGGGAAGAAGCCCGCGAATGACCATTTTATGAATTTTCAAGATTAAAGAAAGATTTATTGTTAGTTTGCCTTCCTCAATAAGTTTATTAAGAAAAACAAGTGAGTTATTATAATTAATGACTTCTTTTTGGCTGTCAGTAATGTTTTCCGGCAGGTTCTTGAGAATTTTTTTAACCTCTGTAAGCGGCAAAGGATTTCCTTCTATGCTGGTAGATGAATAGGTCGATACTTCTCTAGCCAGTCTTTCATACTCGGCCAGTATTATTCCGGGATATCGCTTAGTGTTTATAATTGCTATTTGAGCAGAAATTTGTTTAATCATTTCGAGTAGTTTAGGGCTGATTGAATATTTCGGAATAAATTTACCCATCTGTTCCATAGACATATTATAGACGATTGATAGACGATTGTCAACAATAATCTGATTTACTTTTTCCCTTTCTTTACAAACGGCAGTCGGGAATACACTTCTGTCCGTAGATCACCGATTTTTCCCAATTGGTAGTCCGCGTACCCCCTGCCGGCGACCATGGCGGCATTGTCGGTGCAGAATTCTAAAGGGGCGGTGAAAACTTCTATGCTGTCTTTCTTTAAATCATCGAGCTTTTTTCTGAGGTGGGAATTCGCGGCGACGCCCCCGGATACTACCAGGCGGCGGATTTGAAAATCTTTCAGGGCGTTTCTAGACTTTCTCAACAGCATTTCGATGGCCTTTTCCTGGAAAAGCAAAGCGACATCGGGAATGTTTTCTTCATTCAGATCAAATTTCTTCAGCCGGTAAGCGATCGCCGTCTTAAGGCCGCTATAGCTGAAATTGTATCGGTCTTTGCCCTTATCCGGCAGAAGCAGAGGAATGTCCATCCAATCGGGGAGCCTTTCTAAATTGCCTTTTTTTGCCAGACTGTCGATCAAAGGCCCGCCGGGATAACCCAAACCCAGAACCCGGGCCGTTTTGTCATAAGCCTCGCCCACCGCGTCATCCATAGTAGAGCCCAGCATTTCGAATTGGCTGAAGGAATGGACTAAAAAAAGAAGAGTGTGGCCGCCTGAAACAACAAGCCCGATATAGGGAAATTCTATTTCATGAAAGAGATGGGGCGCGTACATGTGGGCGCTGATGTGGTCAACGGGAATCAAAGGTTTATGACGCGCGTAGGCAATGCCCTTGGCGGCCGTAAAACCGACGAGGATACTGCCGATCAGCCCAGGGCCGTTTACTGCGGCAACCGCGTCAATGTCCTTCCAGTCAAAGCCTTGCAATGCCTCTTGCAGAATGGGGATAATTTTTACCAGATGGTTTCGTGAAGCCAATTCTGGAACAACGCCGTTAAACTTTTTATGGATTTCAATTTGAGAAAAGACAATGTTGGAAAGGATTTTCTTTCCGTCTTCTACTAAGGAAGCGGAAGTCTCATCGCAGGAGGTTTCTATGCCAAGGATCAGCATTTATTGATTCCTTCAAAAATAAAAACGGTTGCCGACAGTGATCATCACGCCGTTTGCGTAGGCGGGATTTCCCAACCATTTTTCAGCCCCGCCGCCGGATATTATCCCCGCCGCGCCTAGTTCAACAAAGAAAGCGTTCCAATCTTCCTCGCGGAAAAGCAAATCCAAACCGAAAAGGGTATAAATACCCCATAAAAATGGAGTGTCTGTATAGTCCGAATGCGTGATAAGAGCGGTAAAGCCAAATTCACCATAGGGGCGCAGCGTTGTCGCGGCAGTGTATCCCGATACGGCAACTCCAACCCGTCCAATATAATAGCTATCCCAGATTTCATTACTTGCATGGCCTGACACTAAAGTGCCTTTCAATAGGCCGATACCCGCGTCTGCCCGGAGAGCAATGAAATTGAAAAAATAAGGTGAATTTGCGGTCAGCATAAATTGAAAATCGCTGGGTATTTTACTGAAATTAATATTGCATTTTACCCCAAGGGCAAAATCGGAAATTTTCGAACGCGTTTTGCTTTCTTCTGAGGCCAGATTTCCCCAGAAAAGAAAAAGCGCAAAAAAAAGGAGAACAGTTCTTTTCCATTTTATATTCATTGCTTTTACCTCTATTTAGTCAAAAGGGTGACAAAGCGGCTGATTGTATCCAGGTTTCTGTAGTAGCTCGAACGATTTGCCACAAGCCTTGCCGTAGATTCAAATATTTCCTGCATCATCTCCAGGCCGTTTTCCCGCAACGTACCGCCAGAGGAGACAATATCTACAATGCAGTCGCTTAAGCCAGTGACCGAAGCCAGTTCTACAGAGCCATAGAGTTTTATCACTTCAGCCTGCACAGAAATTGTGGAAAAAAACTTTTTCGCGATATTAGGGTACTTCGTCGCGACCCTCACAAAAGATCGGGAAAAAAGCTCTTCTTTCCTGGTGTGCTTGTTCGCGGCGACGCACATTTTGCAGTGGCCAAAATCCATATCTAATAACTCCAGAACATCCGCGTCATGTTCCACCAGATCGTCTTTGCCGCATACGCCCAAATCCACCGCGCCCATTTCCACGTAAGTCGGCACATCCCATGCCCGGACCAATAAAACCCGGATATCCTGCCCCATATCAAAAATAAGCCTTCGAGAATCTTTTGGAACAACGCTTCCCAGAATACCGCTCTGGATCATCGCTTTTTCGGCGTCTTCTCCCAGCTTGCCTTTCGGCAAAGCGATCGTCACAGGCATAGAGATACCTTACCCTTTCATTTTCATCATTATAACATAGAATAGAAAAGTTAACAAAATATTTTAAGAAGGTTGTGGTTAGAAATTAGGCGCGGTTAATTAACCGCGCCTATGCTCTCTTAAAACTTTATCTTTCTAATTACCGCTCC
>JAGVOW010000111.1 GCA_020052515.1 Brevinematales bacterium
AATTAACCGCGCCTATAGACCCCCGCCTATGGAAGCGATAAGGAGTGACCCCCTTGCCCTACTCTTTTCAAGCCCTGGAATTTGATAAAGTCCTGATTCTAATCCAGCGTCGTATTAAAACCTTCGAGGCCTTGAAAATTTTAGAAAATCTCAAGCCTATAAAGCAAGCTTCAGAGATTAATGATGAACTAAACATGGTTCATCAAATGATGGAATTTCTCCAGTACGACGCGACTCTTTCTTTTGAACCCATTGAAGACGCAAGCGCCATCTTGAAGAATTCACAAAAAGAGGGCTATATCCTGGATGTAGAGGAAATCCTCTCAATTAAGCAGGGTATGGGGTGCTGGAAGTCGAATTTTCTCGCGATAAAAAATGAAGCTGTTAAATACCCTCTGCTTTATTCCGCTTTTCAAGAAGTTAGGATACCGGAAAATTTATTGAAAAAGATTTTCAGCACCATGGATGATCAGGGGCAGTTTTTTGACCACGCCTCAGAAGAATTAAGAAAAGTAAGAAGAAAAAAGACTACTATTCGCCAGGATATCCAGAATAGGCTAAACACCATTATCAACAGCTCTCAGATGGCTGAAATCATACAGGAAAAAATCATTGCTTTTCGTGACGGGCGTTTTGTCATTCCTGTGCGTTCCCAATTCAAAAATAAACTCAAATCAGAATGGAATTATATTTCTCATTCTTTTTCGAAAAGCGGTGAGACTACTTTTGTGGAGCCTGCCGAAATCCTTCACCTAAACAATGAGTTGGTAGATATTGACGAGCAGGAATGGATAGAAATTCGCAGAATTTTAAAAGACCTGACGCTTGAGATAGGTAAAAACGTCCTGGAAATAGAAATTCTGCTTAGAGCCCTCGGAAAATTAGAATTTCTCTATGCTAAGGCTTGCTTTGCAAAGGAAATGAAATGCGGTTTCCCGGAAGTTACTGATAAAGGCAGTTTTATCAAGCTTTTGGGAGCCCGCCATCCGCTTCTGGGGCTGGATTCTGTGCCGATTACAGTAGATGTAGGGGAATCTTTTCAAGGCCTTATTATTTCAGGGCCAAACGCGGGCGGAAAAACGGTGGCGCTCAAAACCATCGGGTTATTAACCAATATGGTTTTATGCGGAATACCGATCCCTGCCGCGGAGGGTTCTAAAATCGGATTGTTTTCTAAGATTATGGTGGAAATAGGCGATGAGCAAAGTATTTCGGAGAATTTATCCAGTTTTTCCGGGCATATTCTGGGAATAGCCAGAATACTAAATGAATGCGGCACACAGTCGCTTGTTCTCATTGATGAAATAGCCAGTTCTACCGAACCGAAGGAAGGAGAGGCTTTAGGAAGGGAAATTATCCGGGAAATCCTTTCTAAAGGGGCAAAATTTATCATTACGACCCACTACCAGGGCATAAAAGAATTGGGCTATATAGAGCCTGGAATTAAAAATGCTTTTGTCGAGTTTGATGAGGAAAAATTAATCCCGCTTTATCGACTGCGCATTGGCTCAGCCGGAGGCAGTTATGCCCTCTCAGCGGCAAAAAAATACGGTCTCTCAGAACCGCTTATTAAACGGGCAAGAGAATACCTTGAGAAAACCAGTACGGAAAGCGAGAAACTTTTAAGGGAGTTAGAGGCTCAAAGGAATTTGCTTGCTCAGAGAAATGCCATTGTTTTCCAGCACATGGAAGAATCCAGAGAAATAAAAAAACTTTATGAGAAGCTCTTTTCAGAAATGGAAGAGAAAAAAAGGGAGGCTCAAAAAAAGGGAACCCTGCTTTTGCAGAAAGAATTGGATGATGCCTTGAGAGAAATAGCTTTTCTTAAAGAAGAAATGCGTAAAAAAAGGGTGGACAACGTAAAAAAAGCGGAAGAAATCGCTGGAAACGCATTGACCGCGCTGAAAAATTCTCAGAAAAAGATTTTGCAGGACGAAAGGAAGCCGCTGGGAAAGCTTTCTCTGGGAGAAAGGGTTTATGTCGGAAGTTTTCAGAAGGAAGGGAATATTGAGGAAATCAGCGGAGAAAAAGTGAAAGTGCGCCTTGGATTAATCAGCACGGTTGTGAATAAAGACGATCTTTATGCGCCGGATAAAGCGAAGAAGCAGGAAAAAAGCTTTGTTTATCATAAACCGGAGGGCTTCGAAGAACTTCCTTACAATATTGATATCCGCGGTAAATACGCGGAAGAAGCTCTTAAAATTCTCGAAAAAAATCTGGAATTGGCTGTTATTAACGGAGTTCCGGTGCTCCATGTCATCCATGGGAAAGGGGAAGGCATTTTGAGAAAGGCGGTGTGGGAATTTCTTAAAAATTACCCCGGCGTTAAAAGTTTTCATTTTGCTAAGCCGGAAGAGGGCGGGCAGGGAAAGACGATTGTGATTTTAAGTTAAGTGATATTGACTTTTGCTCATAATGGGTGTATAATTACACCTCTAATTGGAGGTATATGTGAATACCCATAAAATAAACTTTAATATGAATGTTAAAATCTTAGAGGAGCTTATGCGATTGGTTGAAAAACGGAAAAGAAGCGAGTTTATCAATCAGGCTGTCCTTGAAAAAATAAAGCGGGTGAAAAAAGAATTCCTGGAAAAAGAGCTCGAAGAGGGTTACAAACTCAGGTCAAAAGAAGCCCTTGAAATATCAAAAGATTTTGAAACTGTCGATTTAGAGGGTTGGGATGAATATTAAACGAGGAGATGTTTTCTTGGCCGATCTTAATCCAATAATCGGTAGTGAAATAGCTAAAACCAGACCTGTTCTTGTTGTTTCAAATGATAAGAACAACACTTATTCGGATACTATTACCGTTTTGCCTATTACCTCAAAAAATCTTGAAAAGCCTTATCCCTTTGAAGTCATTTTAAGAAAAGGAACCGCGAACCTGCCTAAAGACTCCAAAGTAAAGGCTGATCAAATTAGAACCTTAGACAAATCCCGAATTTCAAAATTTTTTGGCAGACTCTCCGATAAAGAAATGGAAGCTGTAAATAACTCAATAATAATTCATCTTGACCTGGCGTAAATCATAAAAACATAGAAAGGTCGTATCCAATGATCTATAAAGTTATCAATAAACAGCACAGTTCAAAGATGTGTTTTGTGTGTGGAAAAAAGAACTCGTTTGGGTTACATGCTTCCTTTTATGAAACCGATACAAAGGAACTGGTCGCTATTTTTAAGCCTTCCGAAGAGCACCAGAGCTATCCCGGCAGGCTGCATGGCGGAATTGCCTCTTCAATACTGGATGAAACAATGCCGATTTCTGCTTTATTTCTTTATGATAGTGTTTTACCAGCTTCGGAAATTCTTTCAAGGCACGAATTCCTTTCTGGCTAATGCCATAAAGTCCCCTACCCGTTTTTTCATACCAATCATAGAAGTTTTTGGTCAGGATAGACTGCGTTTTACTACCCGTTCCCAGGCTTCTTAAATCCCTGGGAGCCATTGGCCCAAACTTTTCCAGACAGCTTGCGATAAAGATCGCATTTTCCTTATAAGCCGTCATAATCTTCTTCTGACTGCTTCCCCCGAGGTTATAATTCCCATGCCGCCCGTCTATTTCCCGAAGAATGGTCTGCCGTTTTTTCACCCCCTTTTTTTTATTCTTTTCCAGATCAAAGATTGATGGATGAAAGACAATATCAACATCTGAGCCCTTCTTTCTGAGAGTAACCAGTATAAGCCCTAATTCCAGGCGCTTGAGCAAATGACAGATGTCAGCCCAGGCCCTGCCCATCCTCGAAGGCTTTGGAATAGCGACGTAAACCGCGTCAGAAGCTTTCTGCCGCTTAACGGCCTGCAACAAAAGCGAAGCGTTAAAACCCCTTTTCAATTCTACAACAATCAGTTCATCATCCCGTACCGCTGCAATATCACAATCTTTCACCTCAGCATGGACCTTATAACCATTACGGGTAAGGAAATCGCAAACCGGCTGATAAAGATCGGATTCCAAAAACCGCGCTTTTTTGGGTTTACTCATATCTGGTTTCTCCTGGCTTTTTCCGGGTTATTTTCTTCGAACTTTCCTTTTTTTTGCCGCTTAGCCTCTTTTCTTGAGAAGACCTGGTCGGCCTGGTTTTTTTTCTCTTTTTTGGTTTTAGTGAGGCTTTCAGAATCAATTCCGTAAGTTTTTTTAGGGCCGACTCCCTGTTTTTTTCCTGGTAGCGCGTTTCCTGCGCGGTCAGGATAAGTATTCCTTCACTGTTGATTTTTTTACCGGCAATTTTAATGAGCCTGGATTTCAATTCCGGCTCAAGAGAGCTATCTGTACTTAAATCAAAACGGAGTTCGACTCCAGTCTCTACTTTGTTTACATTCTGCCCGCCCGGGCCGCCTGACCGGCAAAATTGATAAACCAGGTCTTTTTCATCAATAAAAACAGTTTCTGATATTTTAATCATAATCTGCCCTCTTAATAGTATCATACATTATATTCCAAAGTCTGTAAAAGATCAACTTGACTTAATCCACTGTTTCCCATAAACTAATAGCAAAAAAATACCGCTTTAGGACTGGTTGCAATGGCTAAAACAATACCGGATTATCAAAAGGTTTTTATTAAACAGAGCGCCGGTAAAAGCATTCTGGCAGGCTATCCCTGGTGCTTTGCCGGGAATATCGAGAAGGTTGAGCCGGGCTTAAACAATGGGGATTTGTGCGGGATTGTATCCGGGCAAAATTCTCTTGGAATTGGTTATTACCACAAGAATACGGACATAGCGCTTCGGGTTCTTTCCAGGACCAAACAAGCTATTGACACAGACTTTTTTATAAAAAAAGTCCAGGTCCTAAAAGAGCAGAAAGAAATTTTTCTCGACGGCACAAACGCCTACCGCCTCATATACGGTGAGAGCGATGGGCTTCCCGGGCTGGTGGCCGATGTTTACAACCGGTCTGTGGTATTACAGGTCCATACTCTGGGAATCGAAAAACTGAAGAATAATATTATTAACGCCATTATCCATGTAATGAAGCCGGACATGATTTATGAGCGGAGTCACACAGGGATCAGGATTCATGAAGGCCTGGGAAAAGAATGCAGCCAGCTTTTGTATGGAAAGCAGAAAAATGAAATTGATATTATTGAGAATGATTTTAATTTCCGGGTAAATATCGTGGAGGGCCAGAAAACGGGATTTTTTCTCGACCAGAGAGACAATCGAAAGGCGCTCTTGAAGTACTGCAAGGGCAAAAAGGTATTGAACTGCTTCTGCTATACCGGCGGGTTTTCAGTTTATGCCGCATCGATCGCCGAAAGTGTAACCAGTGTCGATATTTCTAAGCCGGCCATTGAAGGTGCCAGGGTAAATTTTTCCTTGAATGGTTACGATCTTAATCGACACGAATTCCTCGCGCTGGATGTGTTTGACTATCTGAAAACCCTTCATAGAGGCCAATATGATGTCATTATCCTTGACCCGCCATCCTTTGCTAAGAACAAAGACCAGTTGGGTAACGCGATCAAGGCTTATACGACCATTAACGCGAAAGCCCTGGAAAAACTCTCCGACTTTGGAATATTGGTGACTTCATCCTGTTCCACACAGGTAGATGAGGCGGCGTTTATTCAGATGCTGAAGCAGAGCGCGCTTCACAATCATTGCGGCATAAAAGTCCTGGAATCCAGAATCCAGCCGCCGGACCATACTTACAATCTGGCCTTTCCGGAAGGAAGGTACCTCAAGTTTTTCGTTCTGCAGAAGTGGCCCCTACTTTGATTTCAAATAGCGGGTCAGGAATTGGTCCAGCTTGTTCGCGAAAGCCTGCCGGTCTCTGGGTTTAAAGGGCGCTGGACCTCCAATATTTATGCCGCTGTCCCGAAGCATAAACATTAAATCGCGGCCTGCTATCCGGGTTTTAATATTATTTTCGGTATAAAGCTCCCCTCTTGGGTTCAGCCCAAATCCGCCTTTTTCAATCACAGCTTCCGCTAGCGGAATGTCGGCCGTAATCACTAAATCCCCTGGCTTTATCTGTTCGGCAATGTGTTTGTCGGCTACATCCGGCCCGGCGGATACAACCTCGCAGGAAATATATTCCGACCGGGGAATTTTTAGCGCCGTATTGGCCACCAGTATCAGCGGCAGGTGTGTCCGTTCCGCCGCGCGGTAAAGGATTTCCTTGATCATATTCGGCAGCGCGTCGGCATCAGCAAATATCCGCATTTTTATTCCTTTTTTCCTATTTACTTATTTCAATAGCCGTTAAAGAAT
Organism: Brevinematales bacterium; assembly: GCA_020052515.1. GTDB lineage: Bacteria > Spirochaetota > Brevinematia > Brevinematales > JAOACQ01 > JAGVOW01. The sequence continues at coordinate 6,222 of JAGVOW010000111.1, forward strand.
GCGGCTCCAGTTCAATAGTCAGTAATCCATTTGTTACAGAGTTTATTAAATTGGTTGACCTCACACTGACATTTTCATTGAGTGATAAATAATCCGGGCCGTTGAGTATCCAGGCTTGCGCGTTGGAACTGCTTTCATATCCTTTCAGGTTTATTTCAGTGATCATTTTATAATGTAAATTTTTGTTGATCACCATTAAATAGACCTTATTTGTTTGTTCATTGACACTGACGTTCACACTGATGTAATCGGCAGTATAACCCAATTTTTGATAGGTGTAGGATTGGACATCGGCCTTTAAAAGATATTTTCCGAAATGATTATAATACATTTCATAGACATAATAATTTGGCCTTTTATGATAAGGATTATTTAATTGATTGGAATCATTATAAAAACCATTATAGATCATCCCCCAGGTGCCTTCATTGATCAAGTTCCAGTTGTTAGCCATAATGATTTTATTGGTGGGCTTCATGAAAATTCGAAGTAATTCAGCATTGATGAGCGCGTTTCCCATAGTAAATGGATAATGAATAGAAGAGCGCATAAAGAACCCGCCGTTATGCTCGGTTATAGCTAATGGAATATCCCGGCCGGCGTTTAGTTTTAATAGATTTAATGTTGTCTGATAAAAAGGATCATTGATAATTTCAGGGATTCCGAGGCACATGAGAAATAGATCATCGACAGGAAGAGCTTCCAGTTCCGCCCCATAGCCAGGCGCGGGGTAAGTATGCAATATCCCGAAATCCACTTTATCAGCGATAGCAGGGATTACTATTTGATTCCATTGGGCATTATCCAGGACAACGCCGATTTGTACAGTAGGGTCAATCGCTTTCATCGCGTTATAATATTGTAAATAGCGCGCCGCGTAGTCACCAGCCGATACTGAAATAATTTCCTTATGGTTGCCGTGGAAGACTTCATTGCCGATTTCAAAATATTTAATATTGAAAGTGTTGGTATATCCATTTTCAGCCCTGATTCCGGGCCAGTATATTTTTCCCTGAGTAATGAAATTGCTTTCTTCAATCGGATCGTATGTACTGTTTAAAAAAGATACTAAATTTGACGCATCCTCCGGTGAATCTTTGAAATAACTAAGCGTAAAAACCATGTCGGCATTCAAATTACTGCAGACATTATAGAATTCACATAATCCGAATTTGAAACTATCGCGGCCTTTTTTAACGGCATTGGTCCAATTATAACCATGTGAACCGCAACCTCCGGGAAAGCGCAAGACGGATATTCCAGCGTCTCTGACTAATTGGATCGCGTTTTGAACAGGCCCATTCTGGTTAGGGTCCCATAATCCGGCGCCATAATCACTATAACCCTGAAAGTTACTCGCCCATGGCTCTGTAGTTGTCATAGAAGGATCATGGGCTAAACAGTTGTTTCCAAAAACTTTTCTATTGACGACGCCAATGATATTAGTACAATCAATAGTGATTTGATTGGTAACTGATAAATAGTTGAAATTATCGCCGGAAACCGGCTGCTCAGGAGATACGGCTGGCTTCGAACAGGAAATAAAGAATAATGTTGTTAATAAAATCAGATTGACTTTAAAATTCATAAGATACCTCTCTATATATTTTACTATATTTCAGAGAAAAAAGAGAATAAAATAAAAAATATTTTTATAATTCGCTAGTTCGTAAACCGCGAAAATAATTGTCCGATATTTAAAGCCAGGTATTATGAATATTTTTAGATTGTGAAGGTGATTAAAATGGTTCGATTTGCTTTTATCCTGGTAATAATGACACTATTTACCACTTTGTTTTCTCAAGGCGCTTCCGCTCAAATAACTGTTTCTATTCAGCGAAAGAGAATTGCCGAGATAAAACCTTACAGCATCGGCGGTGTTAATTTTAACAACGCCATGAATGTAATCCCTGTATTAAAGGAAGTGAAGGCCTTAAAAATACCGGCTATCAGCTTTCCCGCCGGAAATGTGGGAGATGAAAAAGAATATACCCTGGAGGCGATCGATTTTTTTAAAATTCAACAAAAGCTATTGGACCGACCGCTTACTTTTTTCCAGATTAATTTATTTAGCGGCACTCCGGATTACGCTGTAAAAATGATGGCCCGCGCTAAAGAAAAAGGAGTCCGGGTGGATGTCTGGGTCATCGGCAATGAGCCGGACCATTATATTCCTATTAGAAAGGATCCTTCATGGACAAAAGAAAAATACTGTAAAAAGTTCCGTGAATTTGCGCGGGCAATGAGAAGATTTGATCCAAACGCTAAATTGGCCGGGCCTGTGGTAACCGTCGAACGAGATACATGGATCTCCTGTTTTATTAAGGAATGCGGTGATCTGATGGACGTGCTTGTCTGGCATTGGTATCCTACAGATGGCAACCTTCCAAATGATAAAGCGCTTTCTACTGCAAGTTATGTCAGAAATGAAATTAAAAAATACAAAGAAATGCTAAAAAGCCCAATTTCTAACCCCAGAGGTTTTAAGAGAAATATTGAAACGGCAATCAATGAATACGCTATTCACTGGGACAGCCAGCGAACCGCGCAAATCGGTGATATTGTCGGAGCGATGTGGCTGACTGAGGTTCTGGGAATATTTGTAGAACAGGGACTGGATTATTCCCACTTCTTTTGCCTGCTTCAATACGGCGGACATTCACTTTTTGATATCGATCTTCCCCGTCCATCTTATTATGTTTTTGAGATGTATAGAAAATACTTCGGGAAATACCTGTTAAGCTATTCTCAAAATGATCCCTTATTAAAAATAGTTCCTAGCGAAACGGAAGAAGGGGTCATTTCTGTTTTTCTGGTTAATGAGGACGCTCAATTTTATAAACGGGTAACCCTTGTTATTGATGAATTAAAAATTTTGAACAAGGGCAATATAGAAACATTTCTGATTCAGGATGATTATGCAGGCAAAGTAAAACCAGGAAAAATCGGGAAGATCAAAGACAACCATATTACGTTGGATTTACCTCCCTATTCAATTCTCTGCTTGAGGATTAATGAGAAATAGCAGAACTTGTCTCAATTTTTTTATGCCCATATTTGATTAATCCAAGGTCAACAGCAATCATCATCATGCAAGGAAGCAGAACTAGAGTTAATAATGTTGCGAACAGAAGGCCATAAATCAAAGCTATTACAATAGGACGAACCATTTCTGTGCCGCTTCCGGAAAGGTATGCTGTAGGAAAAAGCGCAACTGTAGTAGTAATAGTAGTAATAATAATAGGCCGCAATCTCATACGGGCGCCATTGATAATATCTTCCAGCATAGCTTCTTTCGATAAGCTTTGCTGTTCCTGCATTAATTTATTAATAAGGTCAATCATTACTATTCCATTTTTTACCACAATACCTCCCAGACCTATGATACCAATTATTCCCATAAATGACAAAGGAATACCATGTAAACCAAAGGCAATCAGCGCGCCAATAATTCCAAAAGGAATAATGCTTAATATCAGAAAAGGTTCGATAATATGGTTAAATTGCAGTACTAACACTAGATAAATGGCCAAGAGGGCAAGCAAGAAAGCGATAGCCAGCTGTCTCAATGATTTCTGGGTTTCTTCAATTTCGCCACCAAACAATAGCGAAACACCTTCATATGTCTTACTGATATTGCCGTATTTAATAAGAACTTTCTGCATAACTTCCTGGGAAGTCGTTGTTTTCGGCTGAATATCGGCTTGTACAGTAACAGTTCGGTCACCGTTATAGTGTCGAATATTATCGCTTACTTTTTGAGAAGTTAGGGTAGCAACATCCTTCAGTCTGATAAGTCTTCCTGAAGTATTGGGGATGAGAAGGTTTTCTAAAATCCGAACATCCGTTCGGTATTTCGGGTCAAGCTGTACACGAAAATCCAATTCTTCGTCATCCCGCTGAATATAGGTGGCCACTCTACCCGCATAAGCAGTTCTGATTGTGGAAGCTACCGCCGTAACGCTTAGGTTATATTGGGCCATAATGTCATGCTTGAAACCAACTATGAGTTCATTTTTGTCCAGCTTTTGATTGTCATCAATATTAACCACACCTTTGATACCAGCCAGGAACTCCTTGATATCATCTTTTGCCTTAGACAAAACTGAAATATCCTTACCGGCCAATTTGACTTCGACTGGTTTTCCTGTGTCCGGGCCCATCGCGACCTTTTCTACAATAACAGAAGTAAACCCATTGACCTTATGCTTTTCAATCTCTGCCCGCAAAGCTTTGATTATCATATCAGCATTCCGCTTGCGGTCATTGACAGGCACTAAGTAAACAGTAACCTGTGACCAATTTGGGTGGATTTCTGATCCTCTATCGCGTCCTGAGAGATGCTTCCCAATCATAGCTTGTTCCGCGATTAGCTCATTTGTGCCGACATTTTTCAGGACAATATCCTCCATTTGCTTTGTCAGATCAGATGTTTTTTCAAGAGACGTATTTTCAGTCGTCTCCAGCACAATGCGGATGGTATCTGATGAACTGTCCTGCATCAGGACAAATCTTTTTAAACTGTCTCCTGAAACTACTACTGTGCCAATAAGCAAAACAATAAACAAACACAAGATGGCGTAACGAAATTTCATAAAACGGCGGAGTAAAACAGCAAATTGATCGGCAAATTTCATAAACCAATCCTGAGCCTCTTTTTTTGGTTTTTTAAGTTTCTTGCTGGAAATGAAGCTGTAATAAACCTGGTTCGGAAGGATAAATACAGACTGGAATAAAGACGCGATAAATGTCACAATAATCAAAACTGGAAATTGATGGATAAATTTCCCCATCATACCGCTCACTTGAAGTATCGGCGCAAAAGCCGCGACTGTACTAAAGGTTGAAACTACAACCGCGCCAAATACCGTGGAAAGCCCTTTTATTGTCGCGTCAAACGCAGAAAACCCCCGCTGCCGGTAGGTATGGATGTTCTCGGCGACAACCACTCCGTCATCAACGATCATTCCAAGGACTGTTATAATGGCCGCTAATGAAATCATATTGAAGGAAATGTTTTTGAAAGATATATATATGAGCGTCATCAAAACTACTATGATAATGCCGGCGGAAACCCAGATAGCGCTGTGCCTATCCAGGAAAACAGCGAGCGCTATCAAAACAAAAATAATTCCGAGAAGCAAGTCTCGCTGAATGTCATGGATCAAGGAGCGGATAGAGCGCGAATTATCCTGAATCGATAAGATTTCCAGATTATCAGGAACAGAAGTTTGATTTCTTTTCAAGAAAGACTTGACATTTTCAATTGTTTGGACAATATCCGAATTTTCTTTTTTTACAATACTCATAATAACTGAAGGTGTTTTATTAACCCGGACAACCACATCTTTCTCTTTAAATCCGTCTTCAATTCGAGCAATATCTTTTATATACACACGATTGTTATCAAAGCTGGAACGGATAATAACGCTTTTGGCTTCCTCGGGTGATTTGAATTCTCCAATCGTGATAATGGTTTCATCTTTACTTGCGGTTTTTAGAGTACCACCGGTTGACCGCACATTACGGTTTTCAAGACTGTTTGCCACATCATTTAATGAAATATAGCATTGGTTCATTTTGTACGGATTGACAAAGATATGTACTTCCGGATCTTCATAACCATTCATATTGATTTCAGCAATATCATTCACTTTTTTTGATAGCAGGTCTTTGAGGTTTTTCGCAAATGAATAGAGCTCTTTCTGTGTAGCGTTTTTTCCTTCTTTCGCTCGGACGCCAATAGTATAAACCGACATCAATTTAGGATTCATGTCAATCACATTAACGTCAGTCTCATAGGGAAGACCGCTCACATTGTTCATAGTACGAATAATCTCATCTTTTACCTGCCGGGCATCACTCAAATTTTCTTCCAGAGTCACATTGATCGTTGCCATATTCTCAACTATTACAGATGAATATTCTTTAATACCAGTTATGGCTTTTAATTCTCGTTCCATGAGCAAAACCACATTATTTTCAATATCTGAAGGACTTGCGCCAGGATAAGATACCGTAACAATCATCCAATCGCTATCAACAGTGGGTGTTATTTCCTGCTTAATAGAAAATAAGCTGAACAAACCAATCAAAACAATCATAATTACCATAATAGTTACAACCATGCGATTTGAAGCAAAGTACTCAAAAATTCTTTTCATCTCTTTCTCCTATGAGTCAAATATCTATATCAATAAATTAAGGATTTATAGTCAAAGTACAAAACGATCAAGTTATACTGGCAATCAATCAGGCTGATTTCTTCGCCTGCAATTTTGATCAAGGTATCATTTAAAGTGTTCTGGGTTATTCTGCCCTGAGCATGATGAATACGCTGAGTTCCATACATAGAACGTATAGAAATCAAACGGTTTGCTGTATTTTCCAGGATTTTCTTTTTTGTATTGATCTCATCCAGAATAGTTTTCACTTTTATCTCATAATTCTGTTTTGCTTGAATCCATTGCCAATTATGAGACTGCAATGCCAATTCACTGTTTTTCAAATTGATTTTTGCATCCGTATTTTCCAGGGGAAAAGAAATGCTGAGCCCTACCGAACATTCCGGTTTAGAGGCCGTATTTGTAAAAGCAGAAAGTCCGTTGTCTCCGCTTCCGGCAAAGGTAAGACTACTGTAAAGTGACAGGTCAGGTAAAATTTGGTTCTGACTAATTTTAGCCGCTTCTTCAAGACGTTTCTGGTTTAAGAATAAGATTTGCGCGCTCTTTGTGTTTTCAAAAGCGACCGGTACAAAATTGTTCTGGATTGTAAGTGCCAGAAAAGAGTCCCATTCCTTTAGGTCTGGAATAACAGAAGCCGTATCAAAATAATAGCCAAGCTGAGTCGCAATAGCTTTTAATGCATGTTCATAAGCCATACAGGAGGAAAGATATTGCAAGTATAAGTTTTTTGTGCTTTGATAATCGTCATTATCAATAAGGCCGGCGGCAAGCTGTGCACGTGATTGTTTTTCGCTTACAGCCGCATTACTGAGGCTTTCGTTTAAATGAGCCAATGTTTTTAATTGGCCGATCCATTGAAAATAAATGGTACTGTAAGAAGAGAAAGTCTTTTGATTATCCAATTCTGTTTGAAATTCCTGGATTTCTCGAGATAATTTGGCATCCATAATTGTATAGCGATTGGCTATGCCAAATCCATTTTTTAAGAGCGGTTGAGAAACACTTAAAATCAGAGCTGGACTGGTAATACTATAATCAAATGCTGTTTGCGGTAAAGTAAGCGAGTGAGCCTTTATGGCAGTTTGGCAGTAAGAAATCCCTGCCGAAAGGGTGGTACCTGTATCCAGGATTTTTCTAGAAGCTCCTATGCTGAAAAGTGAACTAAAGACAGAATCTACCGCGGCGACGGTAGAGTTTGACCCGGAACCACCACCGGTTGCTTCGGCATTTGCGCTTAAAGTGGTATCTCCCGCGCTCATGCTTTTAACATAATTATTAGACGCTTTTTCCAGCGTAATAAGGTTTATTTTTATTTCAGGAAGTTTATTACTGATAATGGAAATGTAAGACTCATAATTGATTGGTTCTTCACTGTAAATAACGCCAAACGTTATGAGAAAAAGAAAGGTCCATATCCATCCTGGTCTGATATGCATAATCGCTCCTTGACAATTTATTTTACTCTATTACTATTGTTGTTATCCCGTGTGTTTTGCTATACAGATTTGACATATTAAGTGTGTCTTAATTATTTATTAGAATTATTATTTTCATCTGGCAAAAAGGATAGTTCCATTCTGGCAATATCACTAGGCTGAAGCATTTTTTCAAATTTCTTTTTCTGAGATTCATTCAAAATCATCAACATTTCTCTCTGGACTTTCTCAAATTTTTCAGACAATTCAGTAAAGAAGCGTTTTCTTAAACCGTTAATTTCCGGATCATAACGTTTAATGATTGCCGAAATTTCTTCGCTCTGTTTTTTGGACAACCCCAGTTCCTTTTCAAACCTTTCTGGATTAGGCCTTTTATCCATTGTCTTTGATTTTATTTGACCTTCATCTTTTTTATCCGGCTGTTTTAAGGCCGTTTTTTGCGCTATATATCGCTTAATCATGTATTGTTTGGCAAATTCCTCAAAATGGCTGTTGATATATGTCCTTGCTGTAATACTCCCGGCAAGAAATCCAAGTGCCAAACAAAAAAGCAGACTAATTATAAAAATATAAACAGGTATTTTGTTCATGGCTTTATACCTCCTTCTTCGCTAATATCCATTAAGGATGTAAGTGGTTTTTCATTATAAACATTATAAACATATAGGACTTCAAACACGGAAACATCTTTTACTAGAAATTCTTGTGAGGAAGAGGGTTTCAGAAAGCCCATTAGATTTAAAGAGATTACAACCAGTAATACTGCGGCTAAAGAAAGCGCTGCAGGGACAAGACCAAATTTCATCCAATGCCTGATACGTTCTTTATGTTTATTGAGTTCTTCAACATAAAGAAAAGTTGACTGGCACAAATGCTTTGAAAACTCATTTGTTACCAACTTTTTTTCGTGGAGTCCTGAAATCCGGAAAAGCTGCTGTATCGTTTGAAGTTCTTCCTGGCAAAATTTACATTTTTTTAAATGTGCTGACACTAGAGTATAGTCTCTGGAAATCAGCTCTTGAGAAATATACCTTTCCAGTTTCAAGCGGTTTTTTTTACAATTCATTGAAAACCTCCTATAATATCAACGGCTCCAGTGATTTTTTTAGTAATTTGCGGGCCCTGAATAAATTTATCTCAACGGATGAAATACTGCATTGCAGAATGGAAGAAATCTCTTTACAAGAAAGTTTTTCAAGATATCTCAGAATAACAATACCGCGATATTTTTCAGGTAATTGACTAATTGCATACCTAACTTCTTCCTTTGTTTCCTGTGTCTCAAAACTTTGCCCTAAAGTAAAAGAATGATTAACCACCTGATCCAAAGAAATTATCCTTGTCGTTTTTTCCCTCCTGGCATAATCATGACAAGCATTGATTGTTATACGGTAAATCCATGTAGACAACGATGACAACCCATGAAATGTCTCAAATTTACAGTATATTTTGATGAAAACATCTTGAGTTATATCTTCCGCCGTAAAGTCATTGTGGACATAAGAAAAAGCTACATTGTAAATCATATCTTGAAAATGCGTTACAAGATTTTTAAAACCTTCTTCCTTGTTCAGCAGGATTGCCGTACGCAATTCAACGTCATTCATAGCAACAGTACAACCTCTTATTTACAAATTAGACGTAAAAAAATAATTTTTCTTACAAATTATTATAATCAAATAAAGAATTTTGATAAATCCATAATAAGATTAAATGTGTCTTTAGTTTAAGATTGCAAAATTCCTTTGCAAAAATAGACATTTTTCTCAGGCTTATTTAAGATATTTGAAAAGGTAGGGGGATAAATATGAAATTTAAATGGATTCCAGGATTCATTTTCTTGATTGCTGTTTTCTTTTATACTTCCTGTGAGGAAAGCCGCGGCATAAAAATAGCGTCGTTTAACTTACAGGTATTTGGTACGACAAAGGCTTCAAAGCCTGAAGTAATGTCAGTCCTATCCGCGATTATGACCAATTTTGACCTGATAGCACTTCAGGAGATAAGGGACTCAGGCGGGCAGTCACTTCCTGCGCTGGTGGCCTCAGTCAATGCATTGAACGCTGGGGATTATGATTATGTGGTAGGCCCCAGAGAGGGCAGGACTTCTTCTAAAGAGCAGTACGCCTTTATTTACAATAAAAAAACAGTGCGGTACCTGTCTCAATCTTATCTTTATCCAGATACATTAGATGTTTTTGAGCGGGAACCCTTTATGGCTTATTTTCAAGTAAGTAATTTTACTTTTGTCTTGGCCGACATTCACACAAAGCCGGACGACGCAAACGCCGAGATTATGGCACTCTCGGATGTGATGACTAACGCATCGGCTGTTTTCAATGACCCGGATGTAATTATTCTGGGGGATTATAATTCAGACGGCTCCTACTTCAGTGAAAGCATTGCCTCTGGCTTTAGAGACGCTTTAAAATACCGGTGGATCATATCGGATGACCTGGACACAACGGTCGGTACACAGGACCTGACCTATGACAGGATCGTAACACCATCTGATATGGCACATTATTCCGGAAAGCATGGAGTGTTTCGTTTTGATGAGGCCTATTCCGTTCCGGACGCTAA
>JAGVOW010000054.1 GCA_020052515.1 Brevinematales bacterium
CTCAGACCTGATATCTTAATTTACTGTTTCGGCGTAGCCTGCGGTAAAGTCATTCCGCTGCCGCCCAACTGAGGAGAGGGCGCGGCAGAGATGCCTTCCTTCTCCATAAGAGTTGTATTTCTTTGTATTTTATAATTTTCTCTTATTTCTTTAACATATTGAAGCGCCCAAACCTGCATATTTTGCTGGCCTAATGTCTGGACAATCTGCTGTCTAATCTGTTCCGCGCCCAAACCAGATTTATCAAACTGCGATTTATACTGCTGGTAAAAACGGTCAATCTGCGGTTTAGAAGGAACAAAAGCCTCTTGATTCTTAGCCGCTTCTTTCTGTAGATAAATCTGATACAAAGCTTGCCGGAGAAGAAGTTTGCCTTCTTTTGTCTGCACCCATCTTTCGTTTAACAATTTTACCAGAAGGGCATATTGGCCGATTAAGCTTTCAACATACTGCGCCTTAATCTCGTTTTCCGGAGGAAGGTTCATTTTTTGAGCGGCCGGTATTTGATCCATGAACATCTTATAGCCTTCATCAAATTCCGCCTTGCCCACCGTATAATCATCGATTTTTACAATCCAATCTCCCGCTGCTTTTGACGGATATAAATCCACGCCTACCGCGGAAGCCCCTTTAACAGCAAAAATAACCCCGCCTCCTGCCAACAAACCAACCACAAAAGCCCCAGCGAGCATCATCCATAAATTTACATTCTTCTCATTCATTTTTATACTCCATCATCAAAATTATTCTGCCTTTGAAAAAGACAAAAATAGGCCTATAATTTATAGGCAATCCCTTAAAAAATCAAGTTTTTATACTTTTTTCTTCTTTTTTCTCTCGAAACCCACATTACGAACTACCAGATAAGTAAGAAAACCAATGATCACCAACCCTATGCAGAAGATTAAATAAGAAACCTTCCAGTCCAGGAATTTTGTCATCACAGAATATTCGGACATACCGCCTATCCCAGCCAGTACATTCAAAGGCATAAAGACAATACTGATAATAGTCAATCGTTTGATCAGAAGGTTTAAATTATTATTGACGATAGAGCCTCTCGCATCCATCAGGCCCGTCAAAATATTATTATAAATGTCCGCCTGTGTTTTACACTGGTTGTTCTCAATCACAATATCATCGAGCAATTCCAGGTTATCCACGCTGAAATGAATTTTCGCCGCATTCAATTTTATTTTCTCGAAAACCATACTATTTGAATTGATCCCATTTAGATAATAAACCAGGCTTTTCTCCAGAGTAAACATGCTCAAGAGATATTTGTTTTCCATAGATGCGTTTATTTTTTGTTCCAGTTCATCTGAGATCATATTGATAACCTTTAGATGGCCCAAAAAATGAAAAATAGTACTGGAGAGAAGCCTCAGAAAAACATCCAGTGTTGTTTTCAGTTTCGTACTTTGCTTTCCCTCAAAAAGCTGAATGTCTTCGCTGGACACCAATATTAACTTATCTTTAAATATAAAGATTCCAATAGAGGTAATTTTAAAAAGGAATTGCTCTTCATGGGAATAGTTTTTCGGCCGTTTTAAAATAATAGCAACATGGTCTTTTTCAAATTCAAGCCTGCCCAATTCATCCGGGTCAAGGGCAGACTGAAGGGTATGTTCGTCTATCTTATATTTTTCAATCAGGAAATTTAACTCGCTCTTATCCGGATTGTAATAAAACAGCGCCGCACTTTTATCTTCAGGCCCGCATTCTTTGACGTTGCCTTCTTGAATATTGAATTTCCGAAGCATAGGCGCCCCCTTTCTGCAAATTAGAAACAAGCACTAGATTATAGCATAAGAAAGTTTTACTGTCTATGAAAACCAGGCTATTTTGTGTCAAGAAAAATGCAGAAAAAGCCGAAAAATTAAAGAGCTGGAGGCCATTATGGGAAAAATTATTGGGATTGACCTGGGAACTACTTATTCAGCAGTAGCGGCGCTACACCAGAATAAAGCGGAAATCATTCCTGACAAAAATGGAAGAAAAAACATCCCATCGATTGTGTCTTTTTTTGAAAACCAGATTTATGTAGGCGCGGATGCCAAAGACCGGGAACTATCGAGCCCTTCTACAACCATTAAAAGAATCAAAAGAAAAATGGGAACCGATGAGAAAATAAAAATAAAAGACAAAGAATATACCCCGGAAGAAATATCTTCTTTTATCCTCCGGCATCTAAAAGAGCAGGCGGAAGAATTCCTGGGAGAAAAAGTAGAAGAAGCCATTATTACGGTGCCGGCTTATTTTAATGACAACCAGCGACAGGCCACAAAAAACGCTGGAAAACTGGCCGGCCTGAATGTGATTCGTATTATTAATGAGCCGACAGCGGCATCTCTGGCTTATGGAGTACAATCCGGCCAGGATTTGAATGTCATCATTTACGATCTGGGAGGCGGCACTTTTGACGTATCGGTTTTAAATATTGCCGAAGGGGTTTTTGAGGTAATCGCCACAGCAGGCGACAATCATATCGGAGGAGAAGATTTTAATAAAAGAATCGTGGATCTGCTTCTGGAAAAATTCAAAACCGAAACCAACCTTGATTTGAAAGAAGACCCGCTGGCGCTGGCAAAAATTGATGAAGCGGTCGAGAAAGCGAAAATCGAGCTCTCTGTAAAAGAATCCAGCCGCATTCACATTCCTTTTATCTCCGCTGATGAAACGGGCCCAAAAGATATTGACTTTGAGATTACCCGCGATGAATTTGAAAAATTGATTTTGGACTACATTAACCGCTCTATTGAATTATGCCGTCAAGTTTTATCTGAAGCGGAATTGGCCAGTGAAAATATTGACAGGATCATTCTGGTGGGCGGCTCTTCACGCATTCCTTTTGTAAAAGAAAGCCTCCGGAAATTTTTTAATCATGAAATAGACCATTCCATCAACCCGGAAGAAGCTGTCGCTAAAGGCGCCGCGCTTCAGGGAGCAATCGTTTCCGGGGATTTAAACGGAGTTGTATTGGTGGATGTCAATCCTATTTCCATGGGAATAGAAGTGGAAAGCGGCTATTTTGTACCGATTATCGAACGAAATCAACCCATTCCCACCTCAGCCAGGCGGATCTTTACGACCGTAGCGGACAGCCAAAAAAACGTGGAAATTCATATTATGCAGGGCGAAAGCATTCACAGTAAAAACAATATATCTCTGGGTAAATTTAAATTAGAATCCGTACGGCAGGCATCTAAAGGAGAACCCAGAATCGAAGTGACTTTTGAACTGGATGTCAACGGTATTCTCCATGTAAACGCATTGGATATGGACACTCAGAATGTTCAAGGAATCTCTATTGTCAACCCATCCAGAATGACGGAAGAAGAAATCCAGGAGATGCGTACAGAACACAATAAAAATTATCAGGAAGAAATTCAAATGAGAAAATCTTTTGAATCGGCGCTCAAATTAAAGACAAAAGCGGAAACAATTCTGTCAAAGATCGATTCCCTTATTCCTGTCACACAGGGCGAAAGTGTCATTCGCCTGGAGATCAATGAGATTATGGAACACATGGAAAAATCGGTGAAAGAAGCCAGCCCGGAAAAAGCAAAAAAATCTGTCGAAAGGCTTGAATTTATTATGAGCGAACTCAATGCCGGAACTTACCAGAAGGCAGAAATTCATCCATGAAAAACTATTATGATATTTTAGGCGTAAAAAAAGACGCCAACACAAAAGAAATCAAAGCATCTTATCGCAAGCTCGTAAAAAAATGGCACCCTGATCTTCAACAAAACGCTAAAAATCAGCACCTAAAAACATTTGAGCAGATCACAGCCGCTTACAACACATTGATCCGAAAGGAAAAAAGGAAACAGTACGATCTTACCCTGGCCGGCAAGAAAACAGTCATTCCGCTGATCCATTTTCAATTCCGGGAATGGAAAGAATGGCTCTTCTCTCTTTCCTGGATCAAAATGATCTTAGCCAGAAAAAAAATCGCTCAAAATGTTGACCCATCGCTTATGAATCTTTCCATTGAAGACCTTTTAGAAAGACTGATTTACTCCCATAATATTTATGTGCAAACCCATGCCGCGAGGGCTATTATCGCGAAGAAAAAACGTTACGCCATTTATGACCTTCTTCGCCTTCTTTATTCAAACATCCATGAAATGGTCAAAGTTGAAATCATCCAGGGCCTATCCGCCGCTCCCGAAGCAAAGATTATGCCTGTCATTCGGGAGATTTACGAAATAGAAAAAAATATTGCCGTCAAACAAGCCATCCGGAAAAATTACTCTATTTAAAACACCCCAACTGGCAGTTAAACAGCTTTATTCCTTCTTCTTCACATGCCCTTCCTATTTCTGTGGGATCCACACCCAAATCTTCAGCGACCTGAAGCGCCTGCTGACATGAAAGTTTTTTTACTCCCCCGATAATTCTCATTTTTTTACAGACCGCTAATTTAGCCTCACTTAGCATTTTTTTCTCCTTTTAAAATTTCAAACAAGAAACCTTGACCACATCTATTTTACCCAGTCCTGTAAAAAGAAGCAAAAATCGCTCAAATAAAAAAAACTTCCCAAAACAGAATTTTTTCAGTATAATCATGGGGAAGCGGGAGGGAATATGTCTTTTTCAAAAAATGCGCTGACCATTATGAAAAAGCTTTATCTTAAGCGAGACAAGAACGGAAAATTGATAGAAAAAACACCGGAAGAAACTTTTCAAAGAGTTGCCGCTTTTGTCGCGTCGGCGGAAAAAGAAAATGATAAAAAAGAGGCCCTCAAAAAAGAATTTTTTGACCTTATGTTAAAACAAAAGTTTATGTTTTCTTCCCCCACTCTTTTTAATGCCGGTTCCGACTTTCCGCTTTCATCCAGCTGTTTTGTGGGAAACCTGGAAGATTCTATGGCCTCCATTATGAAAGCCGCTACGGATACAGCCATGACTTTCAAAGCGGGCGCGGGAATGGGCCTAAACTTCGGCAATCTCCGCTCAAAAGGCTCTCCTGTCGGCAGAGGCGGCACTTCCAGCGGCCCGGTGAGCTTCATGCGGCTTTTTGACGAGGTAGGAGAAGCTGTCAAAAGCGGGGGAGTCCGGCGCGCCGCCTTTATGGCAATGATGGATGTTGCCCACCCGGATATAGAAGAGTTTATCTCTTCAAAAGACTATGTCGCCAGCCTTAAACGGGAAAACCCGGATCAGAATATTCCGGATAATCTTTTAGAAATGCTGACACAAAATATCGCCGAGGGACTTTCTTCCTCCATCTCGCAAAAAGAAATTGTAGAAATGATTGTATCCAATATCCGGAAAGAACTTTTTGAGCCGCTTTCTAATATGAATATCAGCGTAGCCGTTACTGACGAGTTTATGCGCGCGGTTAAAGAAGATAAAGATTTTGCACTGAAAAGCGAAAAAGGGCCTGGTAAAAAAGTGATCGCCAGAGAACTCTTTCATAAAATCGCACTTTCGGCATGGAGAACAGCCGATCCTGGTGTCTGGTTTGTCGATCGTGCCAATGAATTTGATACTGTGCCCAGTCTGGGCAGGATTTTGTCAACGAATCCCTGCGGAGAACAAAGCCTGCACAGCTACACCAGCTGTAATCTGGGCTCGATCAACCTGGTTCAATTTATCAACAAAAGCAATAAATTTGATGAGGCGGAATTTAGAAAAGTGGTCAGGGTTTCCACCCGCGCTTTAGACGACATCATCGATGTGGCTGAGTTTCCCACAGAAGAATTTAAAACTAACACCCGGAGAATACGCCCCATTGGCCTTGGATTTACCGGCCTGGCGGAAGCGATGTACAAACTGAGAATCCCATACAACTCGGAAGAGGGTTACGCCTTTGCCGCCAATGCCGCCAGAATGATGACGCAGGAATCTATCCTCGCTTCCATTGACCTGGCAGAAGAAAAGGGCGCTTTTCCGCTTTTCGAGGAAAATAAAGAGGCCTTGATCGAAACGGCTAGAAGTTATTTCGAAGAGGAATCGGAAAAGAAAGAAATAGAGGAAGCCATTAGAAAAAACGGCATCCGCAACAGCAACTGGACGACTCTCGCGCCCACCGGCACGATCAGTTTGATCCTGGACGCATATACTTATTCTATGGAACCGCAGTTTGCTCTGGCTTACCACAAAAATCTCATTGACGGCGGAACATTGGTTTATGTGGATCCTGAATTTGAAAAAGCATCAGGGGCCAATAAAGAAATCATTCAAAAAGTGATAGAAAATGGCGGAAGCTGCCAAAACATACCGGAAGTTCCGGAAACTCTCCAGAAAGTCTTCGTGGTTGCGCATGATATTTCTTACGAGGATAGGATTCAGATGCAATCGGCTCTGCAAAAAAATATTTCCAACAGCATTTCTTCCACCATCAATTTGCCAGGCCATATTACCATTGAAGAAATTGAGAAAATTTATCTTAAAGCCTGGGAACTCGGACTGAAGGGCATTACGATATACCGCGACGGCGCAAAGTCATTTCAGCCTATGACCGCTAAACAGCAGAAACCGGCAGGAGCCAAACTTGAAACAAAAGAACCCCTTAAAAATTGGAATAGGCCGAAAACACTGAAAGCCGAAATATTCAAAACCAAGACTGGAAGCGGAACCCTTTACACTTCAGTGGGCCTCGACGAATGCGGAAATCCGATTGAAATATTCATTAATATATCCAAGCATGGCTCTGATGTTTCCGCTTTTTCTGAGGCTTTAGGCCGCGTCGTTTCTATTGCCCTGCAAAGCGGGGTGCCGGTAGACAAAATCGCCGACACCATTATCGGCATTATGGGCGACTCCTCGGCATGGGACAATGGAAAATTGATAAAAAGCGTACCGGACGCAGTTGGAAGAGTGCTCAAGGAATACGCAGAAAGGCTCTGCGCCGCTCCGGCTGAGCAAACTTTGTTTGAAAAAGAAAAAACTTCTGAGAAAAAGAGTTCGAAAATTCCAGGGGCCCTGATCTGTCCGAATTGCGGGGAAAAAGCTTACGTCAAGACAGAAGACTGCAATTCCTGTCTCTCCTGCGGCTTCTCCAAATGCGGCTGATTTAAGACTCTGATTTAAAGCTAAAGGACTGGCCTTCCGGGACACCGCGCAAATCCTCAGCGGCTTTCTCCGGCAAGACTGTGTTGACAAAAAGCCCTCCGGCGTATTCGATTCCGCCGCGGCGCTTGAGCTGAGGGATAATACTGATATACCAATGAAAATAATCCTGTTCCCGGTCAGCGCACGCCAAACTCTGAAAGACATAATTAAAATCCGGATTGGAGAGGCCGAAAAAAAGCTTGTAAAAAATCTTTTTCATAATCTGAGACAATCCTATGAGTTCCGGCTCTGAGACAACAGCAAAAGAAGGCGAATGCTTTTTAGGGACAATCCAGATGTGATAGGGGGAAAGCGCCGCGAAGGGTGAGAGCGCCAGGAAGCATTCATTTTCAGCTATAATCCTTTCCTTCAAACCAAGTTCACTCTCTAAGATATTGCACATCAAACAGGTATCATTGTATTCATAATATTTTCTCACCTCATGCAGGCGCGTCTGCGTTTCAAAAGGCACCAACGGAAGCCCATAAATTTGAGAATGGGAATGTTCCAGAGAGCCGCCGGCAGAAAATCCCTGATTTTTAAAAATCACCACATGCTCGATCCTTTCATCCGATTGTATCTGCTGATAACGAGCGAGATAAGTTTTTAAAAGCAAGAAGATTTCTTCTTCTTTCATCAACGCAAGAATCGTATTATGACTCGGGTGGTCAATAATAACGTCATGAATACCAAAGCCTTCCATTTCCTTGAAAAGACCTTTGCGTTTTTTCTCAGGAAACAAATTTCTATCCACACTGGCAAATTTATTTTCCAGAATCCGAATTTGCCAACCATCCGGCCCAGGAGATTCCATCACGAGCTTATCCTCCGGATTCTCATTACCCCTGCAAAAAGGGCAGTCTTTTTTATAAGGCAGCCTATCCTTGAGCGCTTCAAAAAGATTGACTTCGCCCGCTTTGTATTCTACCGGGCGTTTGGCCCTTCCTGGAGCGAAAATCACCCAGTCATTGGTAATGACATTTTTACGGTAGAGCGACATTTTTCTTAAACCCCTTTCTAAAAATAGACATAATATTCTAGCATGTTCTCTATTTTTCAACAAGACATTTAAAAAAGAAATTTTTTCCTTAGGGTATAGTGACAAATCAATAGCGTAAGCGAGGATATCCTACTTAAGGTAGGATAAAAACAGTACCTAAAGTATTATAAAATCATACCTATAGTACTATTTTTTCGGAAAAATTAGTTGTATAATTATAATATCGCACAATGCAAATTGTTTTTTTGCTTAGTGCGATAAATTTTAAGTTTGGTGGAGGATTTTATGAAGAAAAAAGGCTTTTGTAGCCGCTTTGGGCTCTGGTGCCCTGGTTTAATGGTGTTAGTTTTTGTTCTGTTTTCAGCTTGTTCTCAATTACCAGATCAGGAATTAAGCAAAAAAAATGGCCAGTCTCTTGTCCCCAATACTATCAATTATCAAGCCCTCTCGGATAGTCTGGATAGCTTTGATTCTTTTAATTGGAAGAAGAGCACGGATATCTACAATGGAAGCCCTTTCGGCTGCGCCTGGCTGGATACCCATGTTTCTCTCTCCGGTGGTTTGATGACCCTTTTATTGAACAACGAAGCCAGCAAAGGTCGTTCCTACTCCGGCGGCGAATACAAATCTCAACATTTTTACACTAGCGGTAGATTTGAGACCCGAATGAAAGCCGCTCGAGGCACTGGTGTATGCAGTTCTTTCTTTACTTGCACAGGCGCCTGGGACGGAACACAGTGGGATGAAATTGATGCTGAAATTGAGGGCGAGGACACTACAAAATTGCATTGCAACTGGTATGCACAGGGAAACAATAAACACCACCTTAATAACGCAAGTGCTTGGGTAGAATGGGCTACCAATATTGATCTTCGCGCGGTCCTTAACAATTCTACTTTTGACGCGGCAAACGATTTTCATGTTTATGCCATTGAATGGAAAGCTGGCGACTGGATCAAGTGGTATGTAGACGGAACACTCGTTTACACCGCTATACGCAGTACAACCGTCAACCCCGATGGCTCGATAGACGATATACTGATACCCTGGATGCCTCAAAGGATTTTGGCAAATATCTGGTGCGGTGACAATTCTCCCGGTTCTTCGTGGCTTGGAACATTTAATTCCAGCATTTTGCCTGTTCAGGCACAGTACGATTATATTAGTTATACACCTATTAGCCCCCCGGTGATTCAGGACGCTACCAATGGGCTTCTGCACAACGGAGATTTTTCCCAGGGAACGAACTACTGGTGGAACGGCAGTTACAATGGCGCCACTAGTTCTTCCGCTATTGAAAACGGCGTATTTCATATGATACCTACTAGACTTGTAAATACATGGGATATTCAGTTAGACCAGCCGGGAATTTATATGAAAGCGCTGCATCAGTATCAATTGCGCTATGATGTCAAAGCTTCCGCGAACCGGTCGCTAACCGTACAAGTAGCTAAAAACAATGGCCCCTGGACGGCCTACTGGGCAACGACAGCAAATCTGACTACCAGCTGGCAGACTATTACCGCGAATTTTACTTTTTGGGGAACGGCGGATGACGCGGACGCCTCTCTCCAGTTTCAATGCGGCAACAGCCTTGTGGACTACTATATTGACAATGTTCAACTGATTGATTTGGGGCCTGCGGTTATGCAGGAACAAATTGTTAATGGTGATTTCAGCAATCCAGGTCAGCTTAATTATTGGTCACTTCAATATAATGTCGGAGGTTACAGAGGAAGCGCTTCGTGGCAAGTAGATGGAATAGATAAAAACGCGCACATAACTATTTTATCTACTGGTTATCAGGACTATGCAATTATGTTTTCACAAGGAACACCTTCCTTTGCCCCCGGATTAGGATATTATATTCTTAAATTTGACGCAAAATCTTCAGTGGCACAGACGATGCCGGTTCAGATCTGGAGCGGATCAGGGTTTGCATTTACGCGGTATAACGCTGCTTTAACAACTTCAATGCAGACTTTTTATGCGTATTTTCCTTTCCAAAATTCCTTAAGCTATAATCAATATGGAACTTTGCAATTTCTGATGGGGTATTGCAGTGGAGACATTTACATAGACAATGTTTCTTTCCGTACAGTAGTACCAGGTGTCTATAGCGGAAACGTTTCCGCTCCAACCGCTCTGACAGCAACAGCGGATGCGGCATTGTCTCAAGTCACCCTCAACTGGGCAAACGCAGACAATAGTGTGGCTGGTTTCAATATTTACTACAGCAATGTTAATACAAAACCTTCTACTCCTCAATTAGCCGTTGGCCCCTATACCAAAAACTCTCTGGTAAAGGGATTGATCCCAAATACTACTTATTATTTCTGGGTAGAGTCTTATGCAGGCGCTTCTATTTCTACCAGCGTTACAGCGCAGGCGACTACTCCATACCCCACCGTTTCTACTTTTGCTGGAAATTACTCTACCGCCGGAGAGGTGGACGGATCGGGAACATCTGCCCGTTTTTACAATCCCGGCGGAATGGCTGTGGATTCATCTGGAAATATTTATGTTTCGGATTATTGGGGACATACTGTCCGTAAAGTCACACCTTCCGGCCAAGTAACGACTTTTGCCGGCAATGCGGCTCAGCCAGGATACGCGGACGGAGTTGGGACGGCGGCAAGATTTTATTATCCATCAGGTATCGCGATTGATTCTGCGGGATACATTTATGTGAGCGACGAAAACGGTCATATAGTTCGAAAGATTAATCCTACAACACGCGCGGTAACTACATTTGCCTATGTTCGCGGAACAGCTCCCTATACCGGGCCGATAATGTGGAATGAAACTATGTGCAACCTTACAATCGACACTTCAGGGAATCTTTATATGCTGCAATCCGATAAGAATGCTGTATACAAAATCACTTCTTCCGGAGTTGTATCGCTCTTTGCGGGCTCCGGCGGCCCAGCAGGCAGTTGGGCAGATGGCACAGGAACCGCCGCGAGATTTAATTTCCCCACAGGAATTGTTTACGAACCATCGGGCTATCTTTATGTAAGCGATGGAGGCAATCGCGTAATCAGAAAGATCAATTTGTCTACTTCTCAAGTAACGACTTTTGCCGGTTATCCGAATAGCTATGGTTATGCAGACGGGACCGGAGGAGCCGCCCGATTTGCTTTTCCTTACGGGATCTGCGTGGATTCCGCGGGCTACATTTATGTAAATGATATGCACAATCAAGTAGTACGTGTTATTTCAAAAAACGCCGAAGTTAAAACCATAGCTGGAATACCAGGGCAGATTGGATATCAAGACGGGCTTGGTTCTACCGCAAAATTTAATTATCCAAAATGTTTGGCAACAGATTCAGCAGGAACACTTTATCTCAACGAATACAATCAAAACTCTATTAGAAAGATAAAATTTTAAAGGCACTTCGCCCTGCGTCTTTTTAAGAGACGCAGTTTTTTAGTAAAAGCAAGCGGTTGTCCTGATCCCAGGACAACCGCTTTTTTATTTCGGGTATAGTGACAAATCAATAGCGTAAGCGAAACATTCTTTTTCGAGAGCGAACACGATGTGAGCGGCCTCGAAAAGGAATGTTTCGCTGAAGCTGCTCAGGCACTATACCGCTTACCCATCCGGCGAGCGTGCTCCAGTTTGACTGTTTCCCCTATGTGGCTTCCATCAGCTCTTATTCACTTTGGAGGAGTCTTAGGCCACCCGGAAGACTATTACAACTATTCTTCCGCAAACCTTCCTTGGGGTGAATTTTACCCAATCATCATCGAGTTTCCTTTGGCGAAACCCGCTTATGTAAACAGGATCGTCACCGCAGGAACAACTAGAACTAAATACGCCCAGGATACTTATGTCTGGGTTGTTGAAGCAAACGGGACAGCCGGAAGTTCTCAATCGGGGTTTAAAATTTATGTTAACACCGTAAACACAAAACCAACCACCCCACTAACGACAGTGAGCTCCAGTACAAGAACCTATACGGCTTCTGGACTGGCTTACAACACGCTGTACTATTTCTGGATAGAATCCTACGCTGGAAGCGAAGTTACGCCGGTTATGACCGCGCAGGCAAAGACCATTTTTGGGATAGCCGCATCCGCCTACTGGAAATTTGACGAAACC
>JAGVOW010000110.1 GCA_020052515.1 Brevinematales bacterium
AAATAAATCTAAATAAATCTAAATAAATCTAAATAAATCTAAGAATGAATTATTTCAAACACCAATAACCGCTTTTCCGTGAACCTTTGTGCTGTATTATTCCGTCTTTTTTTAATTCTTGCAATAGATTTGTGATATTTTTTGTTTTCAATTCCGGTATTGCGTCTTCAAGATCGCGGAGATATCCCTTATTGCGTTCAAGATGTTTTATGATCAATTCCTTGTATTTATCTCTTGGGAGTCCGATCAGTTTAGTATGTAGACCAACTCTACCCTGGTGCGCATAATACTTGTGGGACAGTATATATTTCGCGTCTTTTGTTTTGCCAATTTTTTCGATGATGCCATTTTCCAGGAATTTATTCTTAAATTCCGAAAATGATAATTTCTGGTTTTGTCGAATCTGCTCAAGTTCAAGTATTTCTTCGAACGAAAAACTTACCTGTTGTTCACGTATAATTTTTTCCAAAAAAAGAATGAATTTTGGGTCTTTCACCTGCGAAGGTATATTCAGCCGAACGGTAAATGAATCGGTTCCGCGAAAATTCGGTATGCCCTTTCCTTCTGAAATGGTTTTACGGAATATGTCGTCCATTCCCTGCCCAGAACGTTCGACAAGCCCTGCTTTCTCAAGAACTTCAGCAATACTGCGGTTTCGCCAAACCGATTTTACCAGTATGTTTTCAATAGTGACTCCCTGAGGAAATCCCCCCGGGCTTTCAATAGAGAATTCTTCCGATGATACTTTGATAAATATAGATTGTCCTTTTATGGAATAATCACGGTGAGCGATTGCATTCAGGAGCGCTTCCCGTATTGGTTTTTCACTGAAAGCGTACACTTCATACTGAAAAAGCCCATCCTGATAGGGGAAACGGATATTTCGCGCGTTTATCGATTCCCAGATATCGTCGAAGATTGAGAAGAATGGTGAACGCCAATTTTTTCGAAAATCATGGGCAATTTTTTTTGGGTCCTGACGCCACTCAAATATTATTTCAGAATCGGGTAATAATCGGTCAATCTTTTCTTTTTTACCGAATAGAATCAGCGCGGCATAAGTAAGCCCATCATCGTCAAGCAACCCAATGGATCGAAGGACTTTTTCTTTAGAATATGCCGCGTATTCATCCCTCTGCTGTTTTTGCGCCCATCTTTGCTTAAAATTATCTACCGCCATATTATCAATATCATCTAATGTAATATTCGGAACTATTTTGGCGGAAAAATCAGCTTCTGTTTCATTGAAAATTCTTTTCAGCGTTTCAGCGTCCATTTCTACCAGAGATTCACCCGCTCTCATAGGATAGGTATAATTCCCGGTAGATTTAACCGGTTTGCCGACAGGCCTTGACGGTACATGAAAGATCAATAAACGGCCATCCGGGTGAAACAGCTCTTCCACATCAATACGAACACCCAGCTTCTGCAATAACTCATTTGATAAACTGTTAAACGAATTGAAAAATGCCGTTGTTCCGCAAACAACTTTTTTATCGGTTATGCCTAGAATCAATTTTCCGCCGCCTTCATTCGCAAGAGCGGCACAATAATCCGGTAAGTCTTTACTGCTATTAAACTGGTTTTTTGCCTCTTTGAACTCAAGATGTTTACTCTCAGGTCTGGTAAGCCAAACGTTTAGTTGTTCGAGGGAAGTTTTATCAAACAAAAGGTACCTCCACTATTTTCATTGTATCTTACCACGACCGTTTGAAGTAGAAATAACTGTCGATCACAGCCATAGAGACCTTCTCCGGGAAAAGGTCCAGTACTTCTACTCCCAGCTTTCTCAAACCGGCGATGGTTTTGCTTCTTCTCAGGGCCATATCCGCCGCCGCCGCTTTTAAGTAAATGGCCTTGCTACTATCGATTTTCTGATCCGCTAACTCAAAAATGGTTTTGTCCCTCAGGAGGACTAAAAGCACCATGTGGTTCTTTTTTATCAGCGACAGGTGCTTGTAATAAATCTTGCTGTTGGAGTCATCGATCATGTCGCTGAAGATGACAATGAGGGACCTTTTATTCAGGGAAGACTGTAGAAAGCTGAAGGCCGTTTGATAATCTGACTCATAAAAGTCATACTGGATGTCGGAAAGCGCCGCTTTCATTTTCTTTACGACTTTCATGTCTTTTGTCTTCGGTATGCTTCTGATAATGTCTTTGCCGAAAACCGTCAGGCTGACACGGTCATTGTTCTTCGCGGCGGCATAGGAAAGGATCAAGGAAGCATGGATGGCGTAATCCAGCATGGACATTCCTTCTATTTCGGTTGCCATAAGCCTGCCGCTATCTAAAAGTATAGAAATATCGAGACTATTTTCTATTCTATAAATTCGAGTGACCGGCTTCTTCCTCCTGGCCGAGGCCTTCCAGTCGATGCGGCTGTATTCATCTCCCTTAATATAATCCCGCAGCATTTCAAAATTTGTGCCGTCGCCGAAAACCCGGTTTTTATGGCTTCCCTCCGACCTTCTGATTTCTTTCTGCACCAGCTTTAGACTGGAAGAATGAAAACTGAGGGATGGCGAAACCTGGATCAGCAAATCCATTGGAAATTTCCTGTAAAAAGTTAAAAGCCCCAATAAAGAAACACCTTTAATAAAAATGTTTTTTACCCTGAAATCCCCTCTCCTGTTTCCAGTAAGTTTGAATTTGTGTTCATAAATATCTTTCGGGTAAACGCGGATCAATTCCTTTCCATAATCTCTTTTAAAGCAAACGTCGAGGTCCAGCAAAAAATGAAATTTCAGAGGAAATCTATTCCGGTTTTGAATTTTTAAAGTGCAGGAATTTTCCGTGTGAACGGCAAAACCTTTTGGGATTTCCAGATCAAGCTTCAAGTCTTTTTTATACCCGGGGCTGATTGCCAGGTCGATCAGAATAGCGATCAGAATGATTCCATCCAGAATAAAAGCCGCCGGCAATAAACTTTTCACCCAGAAAGAAGCCACAATGAGAAGCAGCGGAAGCAGAAACAAAAAGAATACTTTCTTGCGGGGAGTGATTCCATTTCTCATCGGGGTACTGCCGCCTTACTCAAAACTAATTGGACAAAATCATCCGCTGTCTTTCCTTCGATTTCCGCGTCCGTTTCGAGGATAATCCTGTGCCTCAAAACAGGGAAAGCGCAGTTCCTCACATCATCCGGCACAATAAAGTCCCGGTTGTTGATTACCGCGAGGGCCCGTGAAGACTTCAGCAGGGCAATAGAGGCCCTGGGGGAAGCGCCGACAGCGATCCCGGGGGTCTTTCGAGTAGCGTCCACAATCTGCAGTAAATAATCCATTATCTTTTCGTCTACGTTTACTACATCCAGGGAATTCTTGTATGACATAAACTCCTGCTGATTGCATACCATCTGCAGATTGGAGTCCTCCAGCCTCTCTGAGTCAAAACCATCCCGGAACATGCAGAGCATATTTTTTTCTTCTTCATAAGCCGGGTAGCTGACCAGCACTTTAAACATAAAACGGTCTATCTGCGCCTCAGGGAGCGGGTAGGTGCCTTCGTATTCTATCGGGTTTTGAGTAGCGATCGTGATAAAAGGCTCTTCCAGCTTGTGCACCACACCGTCAATGGTCACCTGCTTTTCCTGCATTACTTCCAGCAATGCGGATTGGGTTTTTGCCGGAGCGCGGTTGATTTCATCAGCTAGAAGGAAGTTTGTAAAAACAGGCCCTTTTCTGACATAAAAGTCGTTTTTGACATTGTCGTAAACAGTCGTTCCAATGATATCGGAGGGCATCAGGTCCGGTGTAAATTGAATTCGCTTGAAATCAACGCCGATAATGCGCGAGAGCGCATTCGCTAACAGGGTTTTACCGAGGCCGGGAAGCCCTTCTATCAAAACATGCCCGCCGTTCAAGAGAGCCAGAACGATGAATTGAATGACTTCATCCTGCCCTTTGATTACTTTTTTGAGCTCCACCGTGATTTTTTGAAACAAATTCCTGAAATCCTCAGGGTTTTTTTTTACCGTTTTTCTTTCCATAATCTTCACCTTTTCCTATTATATTTAAGAATTTTTGTCTTTGCGTTTCTATTTCTACCAGTTGCGAGGATTGATTTTTGCTGAAAAGATCAACGCTGAAATAATTTTTATAACGTTTTTTCAATTCCCGGATCAATTCCTCCTGCTTTCTTCCCGGAAACAGTCTGGTTAACTTTTCAAAAAAATAATCATCCAGGATATTCTTAAGCACTTCTTTATTACCGCTATTGAATAGAAAATTTGCCGCTGCCTGCAAATGGTTCCGAATGGATCTTTTTTTGTATTTTTGATAATCCAGAATATTGCCAAAGCGTTTATAGTGAACCAGATAAAAAACAAGGGCAAGAAGCACAAGCTGAAGGATGAGATAGGGGAAATGCCCTTTTGTAATAAAGCTTTGCGGCTCTTTGCTTTTTTCCCCTGCTTTTTTCCCCTCTAAAACTAAGGGCGTCCGGTCAAAAACAATAAATTTATGAAAGTATTTTTTAAATAGATTATTTAATAGCGCGGCATGGCCGGCTTTGAGCATATTTTTATCGGCAAACAAATAAGGGTCGCAGATGAGGATGATCTCAGCTTCCCGGTAAGCCGCCTTCGCGATAATCATTTGCCCTTCAGCCTTCAGGACGCTTTCAAACCTTATTTTATTAGGGCTATAAAGCTCTTTTTCATTCTTTGTTGTATGAATTGAAAGTTTATCAACGCTTTCTAATAAGGGGTTTTTTGATTTTACGAAGATTTCTCTGCCCTTTTTATTCAATTTACCGTCTAAAAAAACAACGAGCCTTTTATTCTTGCCAAACCAGTCTTTGAAGCTGGAAAATGTTTTTTTATTCCATGCCCGGTCAATCACAATACAGTCAATGTTTTTTTTCTCGTAACTATAATCCTGTATCAAAACCATATAACCCATCTTTCGTAATAGGGCAAACATCACATCATAATCGCTGTAGGTTAAGTGAGTGTCATAGGGGATCTTCTTGCCGGATGGTTTGCGGCTATACGCTGAAATGAATAAAAAAGCCAGAAAAATAATGGCGCTGATCACAATGGACATAAAAGCAATGAGCAAAAGCTTTCTCATCATTTTGATTCCTGTATAATATTGAATTTCTGTTGGCAGAACCGGGTATCTTCTTCATTTGCCTGATAAGCGTCAAATAAAATTTTTTCAGCCGTCTGGTAAATATCTCTAAAAGCCACTTTCAATTCCGGCAGTTTAATTTTGTAAAACAACATTAAATTGGTCATGTTTTGATTCACCGGGATTCCCAGGCGCGCGAATTCAAGAATAGAGGACCGGTATAAATAAACCAGGGCCTCGGAATACTTCTTGCCTTGGATCAATGATTCGAAAAGCGCCGGCTGAAAAGAAAGTTGTTCCAATTCTTTTTCGCTTTCCTCTTTTTTTATCCTTCCAAAAGTTTGGAAAGAAAATTGGCTGGTGATTAAATAAAGAAGGGAAATTGTACCGGTAGTGACAATGAGAATAATGAAACCGGATATTACCTTGCTTTTCCAGAAATTCTTATCTTTGAAATCAAGGCCTACGTTATTTTCCCGGTTCTGATTGAAATCTTCGATTTGCTGAATCGTCTCCGAAACAGCCGTCTTCACTTTTTCCTTGTCCGGAGGGCTCATCAGCAAATTACAGCGGCTGAAAGAAAAAAAGCAGACAAATAGCAGAAAGAGAGTTTTTATTCGACACATGGTTTTATTTCCCAACAAAATTCTGCACCATATTCTCCACGCCAAATCCCTCTTTCACTATCTTCTGATTAAAGAAGACGCTCACAGTGAAAGCGTTGTAAAACGCTATAATAAAAAGTTCCAGCAGTATGTAGAAAACACAAAAAACGCAGAGGGCAATAATCATAGGCAAAGAGGCATCTGATGCAAAAATCCCTGTACCAAAAATGGAAGTTAAAAATCCAAAAGCAAAGCTGAACAGGAGAGTAATCACCATCATCAAGAGAAATTCCAATAGATAGGAACCAATTAGTTTCCAGATACTATAAGAAACCAATTTAAAAGAGCGTAAAACAGCCTGTCCTCCGGGCAGATTTTCGTAAATAATAATAGGGCAGATAAAAGAATAAGCAATGGCTATATAAAGAAACACAATGATTAACAGAGTATAACCTATTACTATACCAACTATTTTCAACAAAAGAGTGAGCAACGCGATCACAATAACCGCGCCAATGAGAGCGGCAATGAAAATTCCGAGTGCAGGCAGGATGCTGAACAATAAAGAGCCTAATTTTCCGCTGACTTTTTTAAAAGAGTCCCGCAAAGTCCATTTTTCACCCATAAAACTTTGAGTAAAAAGGTGATTCATCAAACCCGAATAGTAAGTTCCAGTGATCAATAGGATGACAAAACCTATCAGGCTAACTCCCGCGATCGCGGGGAGGATCGCCATCATAGTAGTCGCTAATTTTGTATTTTCCATATTTTCCAGATCCAGGAGGCTTTGAAAATCAAAAGAGCTTTTGCTGAGAACAAAGTAGGCTACAATAGCTCCCGTCAAAACCAGAATGACCGCGAAAAACAGCAGGTTAATCTTGAATACATCTTTAAACTTCCCAAAGCTCAAGCGAAAAGTCCTGTCAAAAATAGACCCAACCCCCATTGGCTTTAATTCACTACTCATTTTCTCCTCCTCAAAAAATATCTGAACGCAAAGAAAAACACCAGTGCGCCCGTAACTAAAAGAACCAAGAGTTTGACCCAGTAGGGAAGTTTTGAAGGCGACACAAAACCTTCTATAAAAGCGGCGCAAAGAATGAATAAGGCGCCTGTGAATAAAACCGGGACCAATTCGCGGGCCTTCCGGCTGATCGCGGTTGTTTTTTTCTCCTCGGAAGCATAAACCATTGAAAGGCCGAGCGCGAGGCCGGAGCCGCCCGTCAAGCAAAGGCCCAGCAGTTCAAATGCCGCATGCGCTGTTACAAAATGAGTTAAATTCTTCCCATAACCCGAGGAAACTACCAGTCCAAAAACGCCCCCAATGGAAATCGCGTTGCTGAGGACGGTCAGCAAAGTACCCAGTCCATAGGTGATCCCCAGCACAAAACTGGAAAAACCGATCGAAATATTATTTCGTATATAATAACCCGACATCACAATATTATCAAAAAAATTGCGCTTGTCCGAAACATCCCCGCTGTAAGATTTTTTCATTAAATCGATCAATTCCTCCGGCAGGATAGAAGAAGCAAGGCGTGGATCCCGGTAAATCAAAATAAATGTAATGATTAAAACTCCAAAAAACAGGAAAAACACAGCCGCGATCGGCCTTATATTTTTCGCGAAAGCGGCGGTAAAATCTTCGGTAAAAAAATTTTTTAAATCTCTCAACTCCTTTTTCGGCGGCAAGTAAAGAATATTATGCCCATATTGAACCAATCTGGACAGGTAGTCAATCGTATCAGGCGATAACTCAAGCGTTTTTGCGAGCTCTGAATCCGTGCAGACTTTCCGGTAGAGGTTTGGGAATTCCCTGATTTCTTCTTTAGATAATGAACCGATATTGCCGTTGTGCGCTCTTTTGATAATCTTTTCTAAGGTAATCCAGTACTCTTTCTTTTCCTCAATAAAACGCTCAGACTTTGTCATTCTTTTTAGGTCCTGCTGCTTCATATCTATTAGTCCTTATGGCTTTCGTAAATTTCTCGCAGATATTCTAAGCTATCTTTATAGTTTTCATCATCCTGCAGGCGGTTCTTTATTTTTAACGCGAGCTGGTCAGACAAATTTTTTTGTTTTTCTTTGCTTAAGGCCGGAAGGCTATTCAAAAAATTTCGGATGACATAAAGCTCTTCTTCCGAAAGTTTTTTGCTTAAAATTTTTTGTCCGTCCTTTAACTTTATATTGACCACAGAAAAATCCGGAAATTTAAAGACCCTTTTATCTTCATTGATTACAATGGTTTCCGCCACTAGATCGCCGATCCTTCTAAATTCTTTATTGAAAATAATGGAAAAAAACGCTCCCAGATAAAGGGACATTTGTTGGTCAAAGACGCGCATAAAATTACGGAGAATAATAGACGCCGCGTCTAATGGCTTTCCGCTGTAATGAATAACCCGAAGCCCGAGAACGGACTTTCCCGGAGTTTTGCCATTCATAAAGAGCTCAAAGAAAATGAAATATCCCCACTGCATTACAAAGTCTAAGATCAAAATAAAAAAAAGGGTGAGGCTTTCTGTCAGCGACGGGTTAAAAAGGTCCTGAAAGGTTTTAGCGCTGGACAATTTGTCTATAATATTTAATAAATACAGCAAAAAAACGATAATAGCGAGCGAGCCGTACATAATGATAAAATCCAGAGAGAAAGCGAGAAGCCTTGAAAATGGGCTGGCTATCCTGTATTCAATCTGTATCTGCTCAGGCGATTCAATGGCAACAATATCCGTTCTTAAATCACTCATGATTTCTCCGCAAGAAATATAACATTTTTTGCCATTTATTTCAATATTAGACATGAATTTCCCCTTTTCAAAGGGGGGAGTTAACTGCTTTACCAGCTCAGTCCCAGATTAAACGTATAACCCCAGGATTGTGTAGAGATCGCATAATAACCTTCAACCCAGCTTGTAGTTTTGATATAGCCGTAGAGTGGAGAAAGCTCTAAATTCAGCCGGGAAAAGACAGAATGAAAATAAAGGCTGTCTAAATAGGCCGACCGGTATCCAGCCGTTAAGTAAAGCCGGTTGAAATAGAGCGGCAATAGCCACGGCCCCCCTTGTATCTCCCAATCAAAAATTCCAATGGAGGCTTCTCCCGAAAAGTAATAATAAGAGTCATTTCTGATATTTCGGTATTCCTGATAAAAAGGGTAGCGGTTTCCACTGAAATAAAAACTTTCGGAGGCCAGATTAAATATTTTCGAGGGACTGTAAGCACCGTTCAGGCGCAGAATGAGGGGAAGAAAAGGAACATAATAATACAGGGAAATTTCGGTTTTATAAAGAGCGCTTTGCAGGTGGTAGTCAAAAGCCCCGGCCAGAGAAAATCCCTTGTTTCGATAAAAGTCGTATTGCCTGACACGGGTAGAGAAACTCATAAAAGCCGATAAAACAGCGGATTCTAAGGAATACTGCCATTGGTAAGGCGAGGCAAGCCCACTGTCTATCGCCCAGGCGTAGTAGAAAGCGGAAGCTCCCAGCGCGAAATAGTGAGATAGAGGGGTTAAGTAAAAGGGAATACTTGCGCTCGCAAAAACGCCAGTCCTGCGCGCGTAATGCTGGATGGAAAAATAATAGGGAAGCTCATCGGAGGCGTCCAGTGAAAAGTCAACCGGGAAAGAGCTGTTTTTCCACGAAAGGCTGGCATTCGCGAAAATCTTCACATAGTTCAACGTCGCGTAAGCGGTGATCAGGTTTTCATAAGTCGGGTCCCAGAGCATCGTGTAAAATCCAGCGCTATCGATAAAATTACTGCCGGTAGTAAAATATGGGATCCAGAAGTGAGGCAGTAAATAAGGCAGCGCCTGATAATGATTTTCAGAAAATGCCGTCAGATTGGTTTTTATTTCCAAATTGGCCCACTTCTTTATCTGGAAATTGGTTGAGATTCCATTAAAATTAGAAAGGGCGAAGGGATATTTTAATATTTGATCGCCTTCCGAAAATTTGCCTATGTAATAGATCCCATCTTCATTTGCCATAGGGTGAAACGCGCCGCCGAAGAAATTATTGGTCTGCAAAAGAAGTTTTTCTCCGTCAAAGAGGCCTATTTTGAAAGAATTTTCTCCATAAAAAGAAAAAAGAATCTGGTTGTTAAAGGAGGTCAGATGGGATGGCGAGTCAATGGGAGCTTCTAAAACAAAAACTTCCCGCGAGTCGAAATGATAAAACGCAATTTTTTTTAGGCCGTTCTCTTTGAGAATAAAGACGATCTCATTACTATTCAAAACAGCGGGGCTTTCAAAAGAGGTGGTTTCATCGCC
>JAGVOW010000106.1 GCA_020052515.1 Brevinematales bacterium
GTACCGGGATGCTTCCAGCGGTAAAGCATGGTTGTTTTTTTCTTCCGACCGGGGCGGAAATTATGACATTTACTACGCGGAGATGGATAGTGAGGGGAAGTTCGCAAGCCCGGTGAGGATGACAAATATTATTAACAGTAGTTCCAATGAAATTTCACCTGTCGTGTATAAAGAAAGCGGAATGAACAAAATAGCTTTTATCCAAAAGTACGGTCAGATAGGCGCGCTTGTTGTTGTGGATATGGATTCCAATTTGAATTATATCGGTACGAATATTAATAGTTCTAGTCCAATAACTAACGCTTTGCATTTAGGTTTTTATCAAACGAATTCTTACACCTATTTTTTTGCATCTGACGGCAGCGGAATAATTCACACATGCTATGAGTATGGCACTGGTGAATTATATGATTATTCAACATATAGATCTGATCAAGACATTCAATCAATTAGTTTCGCAGGAGCAATCGATGGAAAAAACAATTATTTTATAACTACCACAAAGAATGGCAAATTGGCAGGTGCTTTTAACGGAAGTATCAATAAAAATTGGTTTGGGGCATTTAATGTTTTGAATTATTCATCTGAAAATATTGATAAAGACGGTTTTGTTGATATAACCGGAGGCTATAAAGTGTATTTCGCTTCAGACCGGTACGGGAAAGGAAATTTTGATCTTTATCGTTATAATTCAAAAGCTTTTAATTTTGAAATTCCTTCCTTGATGCCGCCAATTTTAATATGTGATTCCGTATATACAAATTCTGTTTTTTGGCCAATTTTATTTTGGAATCCTGTACCGGGCGCGACTGGATATAAAATTTACTGGTCAACAAACGGGCCGGCTATAAGTAATTTTATGCTCTTAACGAATATTTCAGGTACAGATTATACAAATCAAATTGCTTATACTAACAATGACTATTTCAGGATAAAATCTTACAATAATACAAGAGAAAGTATTTATAGTGTGCCAGAGACAGTCCCCTTGTAATATATTGACGCGTGTTCCTTCGGCTCCGCTCAGGACGGCGCTTAGCGGAAGACCGTTATCCGCGAATGCGCGCGAAGAAACGCGATACAACCCCCTGCCCCCTTTGATAAGGGGGATAGCTGACGGCTAACAGCTAACGGCTGAAAGCTAATAATTAGTGAGGTTTTATGGAAACAAAGTTTGATTCGAAATTTACAAAAATTGTGGCCACTGTGGGGCCCGCTTCGAAGAACGAGGAAGTGCTTTCCCAGATCATTCTGGCGGGCGCGGATGTGATACGGCTAAATTTCTCCCATGGAGCATGGGAGGATCATAAATCTGTCCTCAGCAATGTCCGCAAAGTATCGGAAGAACTGGAAAAACCGATTGCTGTTTTCCAGGACCTGCAGGGGCCGAAAATACGTGTAGGACAGCTTCAAACGGAATTTCTCACACTCAAAGAAGGTGGAAATCTCATTTTAACCACGGACGAATTGCTGGGTGGAACCTTTGGGGAAACAAAGAAGGTTTCAATTGATTATAAAAATCTGCACAATGAAGCCCAGGTTGGAAATAGGATACTCCTGGATGACGGCCTTCTGGAACTCGTGGTAGAAAAAGTAGAAGGGCATGATATCTCTACCCGGGTCATAAACGGCGGCAATCTAAAGCCGCGTAAAGGGGTTAATTTTCCTCATACCAAGCTTAATATTTCCGCCCTTACCGACAAAGACAAAAACGATTTAAAATTCGCCTTTGAGAATGAACTCGATTATGTCGCGCTTTCCTTTGTCAGAAGCAAAGAAGATGTGAGGGAATTGATTGATCTGATGCTCAGACAATACGGAAAAAGAATCCCTATTATTGCCAAGATTGAAAAGCCCGAAGCCCTTGCCGACATTGACAATATTATTGATACGGCTGACGCTATAATGGTAGCGCGCGGCGACCTGGGCGTCGAAACATCGCCGCAGGAAGTGCCGATCATTCAGAAAACCATTATCCGCAAATGCAACATCTCGGGAAAACCGGTGATCACCGCCACGCAGATGCTGGAATCCATGATAAACAATCCCCGCCCAACGAGAGCGGAAGCAAACGATGTGGCCAACGCCATTCTGGACGGCACCGACGCCATTATGCTGTCGGCTGAAACCGCTTCGGGGAAATACCCAGTGGAAGCTGTCAGGATGATGAAAGACATTGCCCTACAGGTGGAATCCAGCGATATTTTCAAAAGGGCGCTTCTACACAAAAACCTCTCTTACGATGAATTGATGAAAATGACTAAAAAGGACACTGAAGAAGCCACCAGTTTCGCTACTATTCAGCTTTCCGACAAAATCTGCGCGAAGTATATCGCTACATTCACTAATAGCGGCAATACAGCCAGAAAAATCTCAAAATACAGGCCTTTAATCCCTATCATCGCGTTCAGCCCTATTCAAACTATAATTCGAAGGCTTGCCCTGGTTTGGGGAGTAACGCCTTTCGAATTAGGAAGGGTTTCTTCGGTAGATGAGCTTTTAGAAGGCGCGGCGGAAGTTTTGAAATTTAAAAACCTGGTCTCTGAAGGAGATTTTGTCGTTATTACCGCCGGTGTCCCGGTCGGCGTGTCAGGCAGCACCAATATGATTAAGGTAGTAAAGATATAATGCGTTTTAAAAGTTTGTCTATTCAAAAAGCCGGCCCCCTGCGAAATCTTCAGCTGGATTTTGGCGATGTCAATCTCATCATTGGTAATAATGAAGCCGGGAAAACCACTTTCATTGACATTTTAATTCAAAGGCTCTTTGAGAAAAAAACGGGCTTTGCCAAACCCCTCTGGAATAACCGCTTCGAATTCGGGGAAGATATTTCTCTATCTATAGAAGATAAACCGGAAAGCGAGGAAAAGCAAAATTTTTATTCCCTCTTTGTCATCCGGGAAGGTGAAAATCAATGGAAAGGGAAATCAGCAAAAAACGAACTGCTTTCTCCCGACTTCTGGAACAAAGACGTCAAAGAAATGATTCACGGAAACGATTGGATTTACAGCAAAATCAGCAAAGAACTGGAAAAAATCCTGGGGATTTCCAAAAGCAATAGCTGGCTTT
Organism: Brevinematales bacterium; assembly: GCA_020052515.1. Lineage (GTDB taxonomy): Bacteria > Spirochaetota > Brevinematia > Brevinematales > JAOACQ01 > JAGVOW01. The sequence continues at coordinate 3,070 of JAGVOW010000106.1, forward strand.
CCGTTTTTTATAAGAATCTGGAATCCTTTCAGAAGCTTTTAGACGAAGAAGAGCTGGCCGTGGAACAAATGAAAAAGAATGAAGCGTGGATTGCCCAAAAAAGCAAAGAATTGAAAGAAGCGGAAGCGGAACTATTGAAAATGACGGATGCCCGGAAGTTTTCAGAATCCAGATTAAATCGCGAGTGGATAGAGAATTTTTTTTCATTAACCGACTCTATAGAAAAAAACAAAGATAAGATAGAAAAGCTGGAGAAGAAAAATTTAGACAAAATTCGAGAGGAATGGAAGAGTTTAAAAAATTCGCTTTCTTTAATGGAAAAAGAAAAACGAGACATTCAATCTTCTCTTTCTTCATCCGGAGCTTTAAAAAACGACCGTTTAAGACAAAGCCAGGAATTGGAGAAAGAAAGTGAAATGATTCAGAAAGAAATCCATAATTTAGAATTAGAAATAGAAAAAACAAAGTTAAAAGCATCGAAAGAAGCAAAGGAATCTGTCTTTACCTCTGAAAAACCATCCGGATTTATTCATGTATCCGCTGCTTTTCTTGTTTTGACGGGTATACTTGGCCTATTTTTATCTTTGTCTGTACAGCTCCAATGGATCCTCCTGGAAATAAATAGCGTGTTTTTATTTTTCTCCGGGTTACTATTAACTGCCGCTGGAAGCGCTGTCTGGATAATAGCCTTTGTCCAGAAAAAAAGCAGCAGCAAAAAATGGAAGGAATGGGAACTATCCCGGAAAAATTCTGACAATGAAATCCGCTCCATAGAAAAACAGTGTGAAATCCACAAAAATCAGCTTTCCAAAATCTCTGAAAAAATAGAAAGTCTGCACAAAGAATCGAACCATTACGAAAAAGGCGCTTTAGAATGGCAGGAAAAATTAGCGAACCTTGAAACTACTGGTAAAGAGCTGATAGAAAAAGAAGCATCTTTTGAGCGGCTTTACCTTTCCATTGAAGAGTTATTGAAAGAAAAAGATGAGCTCACTCATTTGAAGAAAGACCTTCTTCGACAGGAAGAAGAGCTGGAAAATCTGAAAGTCAAATTACTGCGGAAATACTCCAGTGTTTCTACCTCTTTTTTAAAAGAAACGCTTGACCAATTGACAGAATCCCAGGAAACAAATCCCGGCCAACCCTCTTACAAAGAGGAAAAGTTTAATCATTTGACTGCCGAAAAAGACAGGCTGCAATCGGAAATCTCTCAAAAACACCGGGAAAATGAGAAAATAAACGGAGAAGTTTTGACAAAAATAAATGAAGGGTTGAAAAACCTTTCCAGCAAAGTCAATCCGGAATACATCGAAAGATTTTACAGCCAGGTAAAAAATTTTCACATTGGCCATGATATTTTTAACATCTATGCCTTCCGTAAAGATTATTCTGAATTTTTCCGCAAAGTAGAAGAGGACATCCGGTTTTCTGAACTAATTCAGAAAAGCTACCATAGCGTTTTGTCCAATCTGGATAGCCTGATTAAGAACGTGATCAAAAGCGAACAATTTCAGGGCAACTTGAAAAAAATCACCGCAGGTTTCTACAGCGATTGCGATTTTGAGATGGATAAAGATGGTTTGCGCCTATTTTTGAAAGGCCCTGGAGACACAAGCTATGAATTTTCCACTTTGAGCACTGGGGCAAAAAATCAGTTTTACTTTGCCTTGAGGCTGGCATTAGCTTCTACCCAATTCACTTCGGAAAAGGGTGTTTTCATTCTGGATGACGCTTTTTTGACCTTCGATGAGAAAAGGAGACGCTCTAGCCTCAATTTATTGAAAGAATATGCCGCTTCGGGGTGGCAGATTATATATTCCAGTGTAAATGAAAAATCTATGGAAAAGCTTTTTGAAGAAGTTTTTAAAAAGAAGCTGAATAAAATGATGATAACCCCCTAACCCCCTTAAAGGGGGAACAAATTTCTTGTAACTGATGAGTTTTCCACCTTTAATGGGGTTAGGGGGTCTGAGGCATTATGAATAAAAATAATACAGAATCTATTATTATTACTGGAAATTCTTTAAAAATTTTTGTCGAGATGAAAGGGGATTGGATTGAAAATATTCATTTATCTTTTGCCAAAACAGACGAAGACACAAAAGAAAATAGCGAAAAATCTTTTATTTATCAATCCTTTAAAAATTATCTGGAAGGGAAAGAAATCGAATTTGATTTGCCCTTAAACAGGGGGAAAATAACCCCTTTTCAAAACGAGGTTTTCTCAGAATTAAAAAAGAGGCCTTATGGAAGCCTGACATCTTATTCCGCATTGGCGCGCGGGATTGGGAAAGAAAATCATAGACGCGCTGTAGCTCAAGCCCTTTCTGCAAATCCATTTCCTATTATCATTCCTTGCCACCGGGTTGTTTATCAAGCTTTTCTTTCTCACCCTTTAGAACAATTTTTAGGAGGATATTCCTACGGATTAGAAATAAAAAAGAAATTGCTTTATATTGAAAATAAAAGCCTGGTATTTTAAAATTATTTACTATTTTATCCGATAATAAATTAAATAGAATTTTAAGACCCTGGCATAAACACAAACATTTTCGGGAGGAGGAGAAGAATATGGTCGGTCAGGACTTATACAAATACAGTTTAGAAAAAAAGAAAAATGAAAACACGATTTATATCAAGCTGGAAAACGGGAAAGAACTTCAGATCAAACAGGCTGCCCGGGTAGCGGACAACCATGTGCTCTTTAACACCCATGGTATGTATTATAAAGAGTTTCCCAGTGATTTTTCAAAAATCCGGGCTTATACTTCTTATATTATCCAATACGCGCCTGATCTCTATAAAGAAATCAACCTTCTGGAACAGCAAATCAGCGAAATCGTAAAGAACGGTATCGAGCATGGAAATAAGCTGGATCAAAACAAAAAAATCCGGATATGGTTCGATTTCAATAAAAGAGCGAAAGTGATAGTCGAAGATGAGGGAGACGGCTTCAACATAATGGAAGACTGGAACCGCTTCACTTTGAACAGGACAATTTGCCTGGTAGAACAGGATTTTGAGCATTTTTCTGACTTTGTAGCCTGGAATGGCCCTGATTCTACAGAGATGGATGGCGGAAACGCGCTCTTCGCGGCATTAGAATATTGGAACGGCGGATTTCTCTACAACCAAAAAGGCAATAAATGCGTTGCCATTCGCTATTTCCCGGACAATGCTGAATATAAGAATTTTGTATAGTCTCACTGCGCTTCAAAGCCAATAATGAGCATATCGTCTGGAACAGATTCTGAAGTTTGACACCTTTGTGTGTAATCTACAATGAAGTCTAAAGCTTCTGTCAGTTTTTTCTTGCTACTTTTTTTAATTAAACGGCAGAGCGTTTCCAGGCCATTCGGGTCTGCTTCAGAAGAAAGCATTTCTTGAAGCCCGTCGGTATAGATAAAAAGCCGGTCTTTTTCGGATAAGGTAACAGACATTTCTCCGTACTCGGCGCCTTCTATTACCCCAAGTATCGTCCCTTTCAAATGAAGGCACCTTGTTTCATACGAAGCCGCTTCATAAAGCAATGGAGAAGGATGTCCCGCCTTAGAAAAAGTGAAAAGAACCTTCTTGTTTGCCTTATCAAACCGGAAAATACCATAAAGAGCGGTCAGAAAATTAGTGCTCATATTATTGAGTAAATCCGCATTCAGAACCGCGAAGTATTCTTTTGGGTCCTGCCCATACTGCCGGCACACTCTGTCGGCAAAGGCTTTTACCAGAGCAATAAACAATGCCGCCGAAACGCCATGGCCAGCCACATCCCCTACCAAAACTCCCATTCCGCCTTCTCTCAAAATAGTGAAGGAAAAATAATCTCCCCCTACACTTTCCAGTGGCAAATACCGGTAATCAATCAGCAGTTCATCCAATTGAGGAATCTGGTGCGGCAGAAGGGCCCGTTGTATGATCTGGGAATTTTTCAAGTCTCTTTCAATCATTTCATTAGCGCGGTAGTATTTGAGCATCAAATCCCGAAGTTTCTCCAATTGCCTTTCCAGAAAAATAGGAGCGGCACATTTTTCCACTGCTTCATAAAGCTTTTCGCTCTTGATAGGCTTGAAAATAAAAGCGCTAACACCCTCTTCAATGCATTCGCGGAGCAATTCATTTTGCTGTGTCTCCAGAAAGACGATCACAGGAATATCTTTACGCTTTTTTTTGATTTCTCTTAAAAAATCAATCTTTTCGGCCCCTGAAAGACTGGCATCTACGATAAGAATATCGGGACGGAATTGAAGAAAAGATCCCAAACCCGCTTTAACGTTCTCCGCAATATAAATTTTTTCTACATTTTTATTAAACATCAGCGGAGCGTCAACATTACGGCAATCATGAGATACATAGAGAATAGAAATTTCCAATTTTTTCCTTGCTGATTTTTCCATTGTTTGATAACCCTGATTTTATTCTATCAAGGAAATAAAAAATAATCAATGCCTTTTTAGAAGTTTTCCAGAATTGTTTTCAGATCAATAATAGTTTTTGCAGAAGAAATAGCCTGTCTCAGAGGATTCGCATGGGGAACATTTTTATAATACTGGATTAAACTTCCCCGTATTGGAATAATCGAATCCTTATGAGTTAAATTCACGTAAACTTCTGCGAATTTTATCATAAGCGCTTTTATTTCCGTTATAGAATAAGAATGATACTGGCCCGTGGTAAAGTAATCCAGTATCTGTGAAAAAATATAGGGCGCACCAACAGCTCTTCTACCGATCATCACGCCATCCACACCAAAATCGGCAAAAAGCCTTTCCGCGTCTTCGGGTGATTCAACATCGCCGCTACCGATCAAAACGGCTTTTGTCATTTCCCGCGCTTTGCGGAAAAGTTCCCAATCCGCCTTACCCCGATAAAATTGAATCGCCAACCTCGGATGAAGCGTAATAATGTCGGCACCCGCTTCAGAAAGAACCGGAATAGTTTCTTCAATATTGATCCTGTCAAAACCGGAGCGAATTTTCGCGCTCACCATCAGTCCAGCATCTTTTAAGGCTTTAATCACATCACCCATAGTTTGGGGAACTTTTAAAAAATAAGAGCCTGCTTCATTGTGAACCACCTTTCTCACCGGGCAGCCAAAATTGATATCCACGATCTTTGCGCCAGCCCTTTCCCGTAAAATCTGCGCGGCCTGGTAAAATTTTTTCGGTTCATTCTTCCCAAAAAGCTGTACAACGGCCATGCCCTCTTCTTCCAGGTGGATGTACTCCAATGTCTTTTTATTGAGACGGATCAATCCTTCCACGCTTACCATTTCTGTAAAAGCCAGGCCAGCGCCAAAACTTTTGGTAAAAACCCGAAGGGCTTGATTGGAAAAGCCTGCCATAGGGGCAAGCCATAGATTATTGGGTATTTTTAAATCCTCAATTTGAATCGGATGAATATTTTTTTCTCCCATAGATCTCAAATGTATCTCCTAATTTGAGTGTTTTTTGAATGTTTTTTATGCTATTCCATTCTGGAAGCCCTACTCTTTCCGGGTGCAATCCAAAAAATTCTGTTTTTTCTACAGTGAATCCTGCTTTTTTCAACAGGATTTTTATACCTTTGACAGAAGGCTCAAAAAAATGCTCCACAGGCCTCTTCAAATAATACACGCCTTTGTTCCATCGAGCAAAAGCGCCCTTTGCATGCGGAAGGCTAATTGTAATAATTCCTGTCCTGGAAAGAAGAGGATAGAGCGCATTCAGAAGATCCAGGGGCTTCTGAATATGTTCCAATGTAAACCACAACGTCACGACATCAAATTCTTCTTGAATTTTCCCAATGTTCGAAAAAGTCCTGATTCCAAAACGCTCCTTTGAAAAGTTTCTCGCAAATTCAGAAATTTCAAGGCCGCTCGCTTCAAAACCAAATTGGGCAGCCTCATCGCAAAAAATACCCAGGGCAGAACCAATGTCCAGAATCTTCGGGGCTTTTTCCTTTGTTTTGCCCAGAAGCTTCTTTATGACTCTTAGCCTTCTTCTAGAAAAAGAACGGATGTTTTCCTCATCCTCGAGATAACTTTTGCCGTAAGCTTTTTTGTGGTTTTCGTGAAAATAACTTTCCTCATAATCTTTCTGAACAGAAGCAAGCCGTTCTTGATAATTCGATCCGCAGAAAGCACAGGAAAAAAGAAAAAAACTTTCGTTTTTAAAAATTTTTCTTTTTTTTTCACCGCCGCATAGAGGGCAACTCAAGTTTTGAGAAGGCATATATCAATCCTTATTTTTAGCAACTCAACCTCATCCCACCAACCCCCTCTGGGGCTGTCGATAAATTAGCTGTTTTCAATAAATCCTGATGTAGCCGCTGGCTTTAGCCCTCGCAAATCAAACGCAAGCTAAAGCTTGCGGCTACATTTTTTTATTTATCGACAGCCCCCTCTCCAGGCTTGGAGAGGGGGACGGGGGGTGAGGCAGGGTATTTTTCAAACCTCCAATAATATAAAGCCTCTCAATAAGGATGTCAAATAGTTGGGATTGTCGTTACAATAATGAAAACGGACTATTAACTCCAAAAAAGAGACAGGACAATAAAAAAGGACAAAATTCCTCTGTAAATTGCCGAAGAAGTGGCAA
>JAGVOW010000075.1 GCA_020052515.1 Brevinematales bacterium
AGGTTGCAATCAATATTAGTGATACTTGCGTAGATATGATAGCGAGGACAAAGCTTCATAGATACGCTTAGTATCACTTTGATTGCAACCTGGTATAAAGGGGGGTAAATAATATGAACACAACATGATTTAAAAAAACAGGATTCTAAATATTGAGTTTGAATTGGATTATTAACCTGGTAAGAGGTTTGAAAACAGTCGAAAAATTGCAGCGCAATTTTTCTCATAGGAGGATTATATTATGAAATCAAAAGTATTCTATTTATTAACTCTATTAATAGCGATTAGTACTTACAGCTGTTCAATTCAAGATCCGGCGCTTGTTAATTACACGGACGGAAATTTCAAATACGAGCAGATGATCCCGCTTGACCCGACCAACAATAGCGATCTATTCCACAATTTTGTCGGTTATGGTTATAACGGCCTGACCAGGGAACCCTCCAGGGGAATAGCTTTAAACAATAAAAAAGTTAATCTTTATACGGATGACAGGCTGGTTACAGTTTCCTACAAGTACATAGAAGATTCCAGCGACTTAATGTCCTTTATGCACGCAGACTTAAACACCGGTGTGTCCAGCATGTACGGCGGCGTTGAATTTAACGCGAGTCTTGGGATGGAAGTTGAGAATAAAATCAAAACATCGAGCAGAAGCGTTTATATTATCGTCAGAGTGATGTACCGCTACGGAAGGGTCATTTTATCTGAAGCAGAAATGGACCCCGCCAGTCCATCAATTATGTGGAACGAACACAGGGATGATTTTTATAAAAAATACGGCAACGCCTATATTGCCCAGAATATTATCGGTGATTCATTCTATTATATCTATAATTACAAAATTGATTCAAAAAGTCTTGCCAGCAAGGATACTATTAAAGCGGCTATTCATGTAAGAATAGCGGGATTGTTTGACGCCAGCGCCGGCGGTTCATCTCAGAACTCGAATTCGTTGAGCAACATGAATATAACCGAATCGATCGATTATGTCGCGAACGGCTACATTCCCCCGGTGTTTCCAACAAGTCGTAATGAAGTTACGCAAGTCCTGAATGATTTCAGCGGTAAAATGAGGCTGAAATATGAAAGTAAACCGTTGACCGGAGACTGGAAAGACGCCAACACTCTTGGAACCATACTGGAAAGTTATGAAACTCTATATAAAGAAAATTCCAGCATTATTGATGTGTTTTACATGCGGTTACTGGATTGGTATAAAATCCAGGCAAAATTGGGCAATATCAAAAACGACCTGTCAGGCGGCTCTATCTATGTACAGGAACCGGACAAAACACAATTATTGAATGACGTCAATCCGGCTATTTTGTACTGCGAAAGCAGAATCAAGGAATGTAAGGACCAGAGTAATGTCAGCATTTTCCCGCCGGCGGATCTTTATAGCGACCTTATTAACAGCATTAAACCGACATTAAATAATCCAAAAGATTATAATGTCCTGGCCCCGGGAAGAATATCATTTAACTGGACCCGGAAATCATTTATGACATCTTATATTGTTTATCTGGATGAAAAACCCATCAACACCAATCAAAGCGGAAGTTTTTCCTGCCAGATTACCGAACCGGGAGAACATATCTGGTTTGTCCGCGGCGTTGACCTGAAGGGAAATTATGCGGACGCGGTATCAGAAGCCTTTAATACACCTGGCTTTGAGACTAGCGCTTGCCCGCCAGACCAGTCCGCTGTTGAGCCCGGCAATTATACATTTTACTTTACTCCCTTAAAAGGTAAAAAAGTGGATAATTCAGACGTTATGTATAAACTCTATTTGAACGGCAGCCTTGTCTATTCCGGCAACGAAGTAATGGTTTCGGATATCAATATCAGTAATATTTCCAACTCGCTGGTACTGGAAACAACTGTGGCAGGAAAAACGGCAAGATCTAACCCGCTAACCCTTTATACATTGATCACGCCGAATATTATCAGCCACAACAATGGAGATTCGACTATCAATACAATTGTCAAAATTATCTGTGACCCGGTACCGGGAGCAAGCGCTTATAAAGCGGTATCACAAAAAGTCGGATCGACCCAGATAACAGAAAATATTTCTTCTTCAAGTTCTGTAAACATCGGCCTGAATCAGGGGTCCGGTTCTTACCTGATCACTCTTTACGCGCTCTGCGGAAATAGCAATGAAATAAAGAGCGCACCCGCGTACGTGACGTTGAACCTCGAGGGCGGCGTTACCACATTCGCCGGATCAGGGGCTGCAGGAACTTCCGACGGCAGCGCATTAGCCGCTTCTTTTACCACTTTAAAGAATTTGGTGTTGGATACTAACGGCAACATTTTTGTCATCGATGGGAATGCCCTGCGCAAAATCACCCCTTCCGGAGTTGTATCAACCTTTGCCGGAAATGTAAATAGCAGCAGTAATATTGACGGAAACGGCACAAACGCTAGATTTAACAATCCTTCCGACATAGCGATCGATTCTTCCGGCAACTTATTCGTTAGTGAAAGCAGTACTGTCAGAAAGATCACTCCATCCGGAAATGTGACAACGATTGCCGGCAGGGCTGGGACTAACGGCATGGTAAACGCAAATGGCACCAATGCCCTATTTAGCGGCTTAGTCGGCATAGCGGCAGACACTTCCGGAAATATTTATGTCGCTGATAGAGGAAATAATAAGATTCGAAAAATCACTTCTTCTTATGATGTGATGACTTTTTCGAGCGCTTCTTTAAATAATTTGATGAGTATTGAGATCGATTCTTCAGGCAATCTTTTTGCTCTGAATTATCCTAAAATTCACAAGATAACACCGGCCGGCTCTGTCTCAATATTTTCGACAAATGAATTCACTTATGCTGCAAATATGAATATAGATCAACAGGATAATTTATATGTTAATATTTCCTATACCGGTTACTCTATTTACAAGGTCACACATAATGCTGTTGTAAGTACCTTAAAATCAGGAGATTATGGTTATTTAGATGGGCCATTAAGTACAGCTATGTTTAATCGTATAAGCGGGATGGCTTTTGATAAATATGGAAATATCTACATAAGTGATGTAAACAACCATAGAATCAGAAAAATCACTCAATAAAGCAAGAATAGAATAATTAATCGAGCAGCAGGCGGGCTCATGCCCGCCTGTTACTTTAAAAAAATATTCAAAAAACCCCTTGACAAACAGGGAATTAAAAATTATAATTAATAGCTTAAACGATTCAGGTAAAATCGCATAGCAATTTTTCTCACAGGAGGATTTTATGAAGAAAATCAAAGTTACTTTTTTCTACGCCGGTGTCTTAACCGCCCTTTTCGCGGCTATGGGATGTGTGCAGGTGGCGCCAAGCACAAGTCCCGCCAGCTCTAGCCCCGGCCCTGTGTCCATTAGTTTTAATATTTACAGCGAAACAAGCAGGGACGACGGCATTGTTTATGGAACAGACGCGGCTTTTGGGGATTGGGGAACTACTATTACTAACGAAATCTCTTCGGGCGGCGCCGCAGAAGGGACAAAATATTTTAAGCTGACAATATCAAACCAATCCTGGGGATGGTTTGCCAATGGAATAGAAAGGCCGTCGGGAACATCCGATATGTCTGCCTACGTTTCCGGACATTTGAATTTTAAAATCAGAACCACTATTTCCGCTCCGCTGAAAGCAGGAATAAAGGGTGGTGGAAACGAAAAATATGCCAATATTTCAAACTATGGTTACACGAACACTGGAACCTGGCAGACTGTTTCTATGCCTATTGCTATTTTGACAACCGGTTCTCCGTCACCTGATTTAAGCAAAATCACTCTATTTTTTATGATCGCAAATGATGGCGGTAGTTGGAGTGATGGAAATACTATTGATCTCGACGACATTTACTGGACAAAAAATTAAACGGTTTTCCAGACATAAAGCACCTTTCCGGAAGAAGAAAGGGGAATTTTTCCCTTTCTTCTCTCCGGTGTTTTTTTTAAATGTATCAGAATTTAGAGAAAAATAACTCTAAAACACATAAATTCCCCCTTTTTCAAATGGGGAATTTATGCTGAAACATTCTTTTCTTGAATTATCAAAAATAGTGCGTTATAATACTATTAATAATAGTCAAAAAGGTTTTCTATGCTGTTAAAAAATAGCCTTTGGCTCTCGGTTCTTTTCTGTTTTCTGGCCTTGACAAGTGTTTTTTCTGAAAGTATCACAAATCCTTCTCCCGAGGTTTTTTTTAAAAGCTTGAAAAAAGACATTCTTGAGAATTTACCAGATTCTTTTGAGGGTGAATTGACCAGCGCTTCCATCGCAAAAAAGCTAGAAACTATTCCTAAAGATTCCTATCTATCTTCAAATCAAGCGCCATTTGCGGAAATCAGGTATTCTAAAAAAAATGGGATCCAGATAGAAGTAAAAAATGTAGAAGAATTATACCGCGATTTATATAAAAATTTGCCTCGGCAGTTTTTTGCTTTTGACATTATTCTTTCTTCACAGGCAAATGAGGCTTTTCTCAAAAAATATGAACTTTCTTATTCCTCCTATCAAAGCAATCTGGTAATTCTAAATTTGAAAATTAAATCCGCGGAGAATAACCTTGTCCTTTACATTGAACCTGGGGGGAAATTGATCAGAAGAATTGACTATAAAATGGGAAACGAGTTGCTGGTTTCTACCCTCATCTTTTATCAGGAATGGCTTTTGGAAACAAAAAAACTTACTATTCCTATCAAGTTTGTTTCAAAGGGGTTAAAGCAAGCCGAGCAAGAACGTCCTGAAATTTACGAAATCAAACGGATCAACTTTAATCTTCCTAAAAGAGAGGCTTCCATTGACTCGAAAAATTGACAAAGTAGAGAAAAACATTAAAATATATAGCATTATTTTATAGGACGAGGTACTTATGAGTGGTGATGTGATGGGTGATCTGTTTTTGGAAGCGATGAAGAAGGAGGAAGAAAGTAAATCCGAGGCTTCTCCGCGCGGGACATTAAGAAAAGGAAAAATTGTAGCTATCAACAACAAGGACGTTTTTCTTGATTTAGGAAGCAAAGCGGAGTGTGTAGTTCCATTAACGGAATTTGCGCAACCTCCTAAAATCGGAGAAATGGTAGACATTGTCCTCAAAGATATGCTGGATGGCGTCAATATCGGTTCCAAATTAGAGGCGGCCAAAATATCACGAAGCAATGATATAAAAGAAGCCTGGGAAAACGGGCTGCCTGTCAGCGGCACTCTCGAAGAGCCGGTTTACAAAGATGGCTCTCCTAAAGGTTACACTGTTGATCTGGGCTTTAATATAAAAGCCTTTATGCCTCTTTCGCAAATGGACATCAAAAAAGACGAAAAGCTTGAAAACCTTAAAGGGTCTGTTCAAGACTTAGCTATTATAGAAATGAGAAGAAATAACATCACTGTATCCCGCCGTGAGTTTCTCTTTAAAACCATCAAAAAACTTTACGTTTCTTTCTTTGAAAAGCATAAAACGGGAGATATCGTGCATGGAAAAGCGGAAAGAATTGAAGAAGATTATCTGGTTCTAAGCGCGGAAGGGATCCGCGCCTTTATGCATGTTTCTGATTTTTCATGGAAGTTTCTGGCTGATTTAAGAAACATTGTGAAGTCCGGCGATGAAATGGAAGCTTCTATTATCCGGCTCGATCCTGCGAAAAACTCTGTTAAAATCAGCAGAAAAATATTGACCCCCGATCCCTGGATTGATATTGAAAAGAAATATTCCGTCGGCGATATCCTGAAAGGAAAAACTTTCCTTTACAAGAAAGACGGGGTCATGATCGAAATAGCGGATGGAATAGAAGCATTTCTTCCTGCAGAAGAGATGTCCTGGACTGAAAAAGTCAGAGATCCCAGAAAACACCTTCCGCTCGGCAGTATGGTAGAAGTAAAAATCCGCAATATGGACATCGCTAGAAGAAGAATGGATGTTTCGCTTCGGGATATCCTTCCTAATCCCTGGGAAAACGCAGAAAAGAGTTACCCATACGGCAAAAAAGTAGAAGGCGTGATCACTTCCATTGTTGATTTTGGCATCTTCGTTAAGCTGGAAGATAACATTGAAGGGCTTTTAAGAAAAGAAGATGTAGACTGGATGGAAACAAATGTTGACCTCAGGGGGAAGTTCAAAAAAGACGATAGAATTCAGGCAATTGTCCTTTCTTTAGATAAAGAAAAAGGAAGGCTTCGCCTCGGCCTCAAGCAGCTTTCAGATAACCCGATAAAATCCTTCTCATTAAATTATCCAAAAGGATCCCTTGTTTCCGCTGTCATTAAAGAAACGCAGGAAAACGGGGTTATTGTCTCCTTAGAAAACGATTTAGAGGGTTTTATTCATATTTCTCAGATATCAAAAGATAAAGTAGAAAAAACATCGGATGTTTTAAAAGCAGGAGATGGGGTTAAAGCCATCGTAAAATCTATCGATACAACTAAAAATAAGATAGAACTCAGCATAAAAGAATACCTGCAAAATGAAGAAAGATTTGAGTCTTCAAAGTATTTAGTAAATCAGTATGAAAGTAAAAACACAGTTATGATGGGTACCATCTTAAAAGAGCAATTTGCCAATATCAATGTGGAGAAGAAAAATGCAGACAAAAAATCAAAATCTGAATGACCTATTTCAAAATACACTGGGTTTCTTTTTAAAAAACAAGTTTTATGCTTTGATCATCGGCGGCGGTGTTGTACTGATAGCTTTATTATTAGGCTTTTCGCTTTTTAACCAGAATTCAAAAAATGAAAAAGCGAATAAGATTTACGACCAGGCCATCTTTTATATCCACAATATCCAATCCATCTCTACAAACGAGGAAGAAAAAAATAAAATTTTTCAAGAGCAAATAAATAGTCTTAGCATGCTCAGTGAGGTCTATGCGAAAACGACCGCTTCCATCAGAGCAGAGCTTTATCTGGGCAGGCTCTTTTATGAGCAGGCAAATACGGCCGGCAAAGCGGAAGCTATGAATCAAGCCATTAGTTACTACACAAAAGCTTATGAAAACAGCCGTTCTGGATTTTACAAGGCCTTAGCCCTTTTGGGAAGAGGAGAATGCTTTGAGCAGAAGAACGATCTGAGCAAAGCCTTTGATGATTATCAAACTGTGTTTACCAAATTCCCTAAAGAAGGCTTTAATGCCACCGCTTTAATCGCAATGGCCCGGACAAAAGAAATGGCCGGCGGAGGCGATATTAATTCTGCTCTGGCATACTATCGGCAATTAATCAAGGAATACCCTTCTTCTCTCTGGACAAAATACGCCAAGGGAAAATTGTATTTCTATGCCGATACTTCAAAAAACAAGAGCCCTATTCCTTCCAGCAAATTGCCGCTAATATTGCCCAATTAATGAATAAACCGGTAATATCCCACGGAAGGGGTTAAAATGGAAGAAAAAAATATCCAGAAGCTAGAAGAAAAAATTAAAAGGTTGAAGCTCATACAATATTTGACTATTGCTATGAATGAAACTTCGGACGCTCGAGAACTTCTTACGCTTATGCTGGATAAATGCATTGCTCTCACCGGAGCCGACAGCGGATCAATCATGCTCAAGGAGCCCCATTCCCGCCAGCTGAAGTTTGAAGTTTTTAAGGGCCTGGAAGAAAAAGTTATAAAAAATACTAAAATCAATGTCGGCGAAGGCGTCACGGGAACTGTCTTTCAGGACGGAGTGCCCCGTTTAATCAACGACATATCTATAGACCCTGCTTATATAAAGATCAGAAAAGACATTCAATCAGAATTAGCTGTTCCTTTAAGCCTCCATGGCAAAGTCATAGGCGTAGTGAATGTGGACAGCGCTAAAAAGAATGCCTTTACCGAAGACGATCTGGAACTCCTTCACACTATTTCCAATCAAGCCGCGCAAATTCTTGCCAGAACAGAGCTCTACCAGGACCTTGAGCGCAAAATCAAGCTAAAAGATATTTTGATTAATATCTCGCAGGACATTGAAAAGGTTTTGGAACTCAAAGACTCTTTTGAAATTATTATGAAAAAGCTGGCCGACCACTTTGGTATTTTACGCGGCATGCTGGTATTATTTGAGAAGGGAGATGCTAATAAACTTTCTGTTTTTACGGCCTACCACATCACCGAGGAAGAAATGTCCAGAGGAATCTACAAAGTAGGCCTGGGCGTAGTCGGAAAAGTAGTGGAAACAGGTAAAGCCATTTCTATTCCCAATATTCATCAAGACAGCGCGTTCTTGAATAAAATGCAGATCAAAAGAGATAAAAACATTCCTATTTCATTTATTGCCGTACCCATAAAAGTTGAAGGGGTAGTAATAGGCGTTTTGGCGGTAGAAAAAGTTTTTGAAAACGGATATATTCTTCAGGATGAAGAAGGCCTTATGATTTTAATAGCTAGCATTACCGCTAATAAAGTAAAGGCCTTTGAAAAGATGCTGAAAGAAAAAGAAAGCCTTTTAGAAGAAAATATCAGTCTCCGGAAAGAACTTCACAAAAATTTTGGCTTAAATAACATTGTCGGCAACAGCAAAGCAATGGAAGAGGTTTTTGACCTTATTCAAACCGTGGCGGACAGCAATTCTTCCATCTTGATTTTAGGTGAAAGCGGCACAGGCAAAGAGCTAGCCGCTAAAGCGCTCCATGTGGGAAGTTCCAGAAAAGACGGCCCTTTTGTCAGTATTAACTGCGCTTCGATCCCGGAAAACCTTTTAGAGTCTGAGCTCTTTGGTTATAAAAAAGGCGCCTTTACCGGAGCTGCCGGGGACAAAAAAGGCAAATTCTTATTAGCCAATGGCGGGACATTATTCTTAGATGAAATCGGAGATATGCCTCTTTATTTACAGGCAAAGCTTCTACGGGCTACCCAGGAAAGAGAAATAGAACCAATTGGAAGCGAAACAAAAATAAAGATCGATATCCGGATTATTTCGGCTACCAATAAAAACCTTGATAAACTGATCAAAGAGGGCAAATTCAGAGAGGATCTCTATTACCGCCTCAACGTTGTGGAAATCAAACTGCCCACACTCCGCGAAAGAAAGGAAGACATTCCGCTTCTGGTACATTATTTTATGAATAAATACTCCGAACGAGACAATAAGAATGTGAAAAATATTTCTCAGGAAACACTTCGGCTTCTGCAGTCTTACAATTGGCCAGGCAACATTCGGGAATTGGAAAATGTGGTGGAAAGGGCTGTGCTCCTGGCAAAATCCAGCACAATAGAGATCAGTAATCTTCCTTCTTTTTTAATCGATACGGAAGAAGTGCCCGACATACAAATATCAAAATGGATTGAAGCTTTTGTCAAAAACCCTACTTACGAAGGGCTGATTTATAAAAAACTGGTGGGACATATAGAGAAGGAACTCATCAATAAATCTCTCATTCATAAAAATCGCAATAAATTTAAAACCGCGGAGTTTTTAGGCATAAACAGAAATACCCTGAGAAGTAAAATGGAAGAGTATCATATTCAGATTTAAACACCCTCATTTTCCACTAGAATTTCGACTATATGCGTCAAGAATTTGTAAGGCAATATTCACCTAAATTAAGCTGCTTATTCAAGTAAAAAGTCCTAAATGCCCGTTGAGGAAGAAATCCATTGTTCAAGCTGTTCTTTTGGAACTGCCCCTGGCAATTCGGCAATTTTTTTTCCATTCTGGAAAAGAACCAAATTCGGAACACCCTGTATTCCAAATTGCTCCGCCAGTTGTATCTCGGTTTGAGCATTTACCTTCGCCACTTTCAGCATCCCTGCTTTTTCTGACGCGATCTGGTCTAGAACCGGAGAGAGCCTCATACAATAAACACAAGTAGGCGTCCAGAACTCGAGCAAGACAAACCCTGGCCAGATCACAACTTCTTTCTGAAAAGTATCAAAATTCACATCAATGGGCCCTCTTGAATAAGAAAGCGCGTTTTTACAATTCCCGCATTTTAAAGTAGAATCAAGACTTTTGACAGAAACTCTATTAATTGTCTGACAATTCTGACATCTGAGCAAAACTGAGTCCATAAATCCTCCTGTCAAATTATTTCGTAATGTCAAAAGTTTTCTTTCTGAAAATTTTTAATTCTACATCAGTAAAAAGAATATAATTTAAATACTAATCTCCCCTCTTGGGAGGGGTTGGGGGTGGG
>JAGVOW010000061.1 GCA_020052515.1 Brevinematales bacterium
CCTCTCCGCGCGCGGAGAGGGGGACGGGGGGTGAGGCAGATCAATCAAGAAAATATTAATAAAACGAAAGAGAAAAGTCAATAAAAACGTTTCTCAGAAACTTCGTTCTTTGATAAATTTTAATTTTTCTATTATAATATAGGCCTTGTTTATAGAGAGGCCGTCATGATTGATTTTTCAAGAAAAGCTCTTATCACCTATATTACGGCGGGATTTCCAAATATGGAATTCACAGAGGCCGTCATTTTGAAATTGCAATCTTTGGGAGTCAGCGCGATTGAAGTGGGTTTCCCCTATACCGACCCGGTGGCTGATGGACCTATTCTAGCTGAAACTTCTCTCAAATCTTTACAGAAAGGAACCAATCTTGACCTGATTTTCCAGTCATTGGAAAAAATAAAAGGCCGTATTACCATTCCTATTTATCTCATGGGTTATTACTCGACTGTTTTTACTTATGGGGAAGGCCGTTTTATCCAGAATTGTGTAAAGGCTGGTGTAACCGGCTCTATTATTCCCGATTTATCCCTGGATGAAGGAAAGGCTTTTTTTAAAAAGCAAAAAGAAAATTCATTAGACCCTGTGCTGTTAGTTTTCCCTAACACTGAAAGCGAACGTATTCGACTCATAGCCAGCGAGAGCGGAAGCTTTATTTATTATGTTAATCTCTTTGGCACAACTGGTGTTCAAAACGCTATACCGGAAACAGCTTATGAAAATATAAAGAAAGTCCGGGAAATATCACAAAAGCCTATTTGCGCCGGCTTTGGGGTAAGCAGTAGAGAGGATTATGCAAAATTATGCCAGTACGCAAACGGCGTTATCATTGGCTCAGCGCTGGTAAAGAGAGTGAGAGACAATCAAAATGACAATAAAAAGGCTTTGGAAGAAGTAGAAAATTTTATTAAAGGGATATTGGGTTAATATGCGCTTTTCAATTTTATCCAGCGGAAGCAAGCAGAACTGCTTTTATATTGAAACAGAAAAATCGGCTATTCTCATTGACAGCGGCATTAGTTATAAAATGCTGGATAAGTTTCTGGAAATGATTCAAAGGCATCCATCAAAAATTAAAGGCCTTTTTATTACCCATGAGCATCTGGACCACACTCGCGGCCTTTGCTCCATTGCTAGAAATTTATCCTTACCTGTCTATATGAATGAAAAAAGTAAGAGCGCGATCAAGTTACAAATTCACAATCACAAAAATTTAATGGCTGATGAAGCCATAGAGATGGACGACCTGGTTATCTCTCCATTTTGTGTAAACCATGACGCGGCAAACACCTACGGTTTTAAAATAACCCATCAGCAAAAATCGCTTTTTATAGCCAGCGATATCGGAAGTTTTGATGAAAAGATGGTTGAACGGAGCGCCTCCTGCGACGCGATAGCCATTGAATCCAATTATGATCCAGGAATGCTGGAAAATTCCTTTTATCCAGACTATCTCAAAGAAAGAATAGCAGGCCAGAATGGGCATCTCTCAAACGAAGACGCGATAACTTTTCTGAGGAAATCATTGTCGAATAAGACCAGAAATGTCTTTTTCCTGCACCTGAGCGAAAACAATAATTCTCCTTCCCTGGTCAGCAAAATGATCCAGAAAAATCTGGCTTCCACCTACCCTCATGTCGGATTTACCATTTCACATCGAGAAAAACCGACTCCTTTGATAGAGATTTGAAATCATTGCAATAAAAGAGCGGCTTTTTTTACTTTAAATTTATCCACAAATTCCTTGATGCGCGTTTCGATTTTCTTCTCTTTTTCTGTGTTTTTTACATTCTTGATAAAATCAAAACTGGCTTTCACCAATAAGCCTGAAGAGATTTGGTCACCCTGTTCTTTGAAGGAAAACAAGAGGTAAGCGTTTTCATTCTCCAAAAAATAGTTTTGGTTTGTTTTGCCGAACGGCACGGAAAACCTTTTGTAATTACCCTTATCCTCCAGATAATCATAGCTTCTAAAGAGATTATAAAACCGTTCAATATTATTCAAAGATGTGTCAAATAAAAGGTGAATCATCTCACTCTCATTGGAAAACACTTTTTCTCCAGAAAGGTAAAAATCAAAAACGCCGCTTTCTATGGTTAAAGAGTAAGAAGAGTTTGTTTCAACAATAACAAAGTTTGAAAATTCAGGAATAATCTCCACCATATTTGAGGAAAATCTTTGAAGCGCCAGATTCAACGCTTTCATTCCTGTGTTGATGGAACTCATCATCTTATTATTACGATAGAAAGACGCTGATTTATCTAATTCCTCAGAAAATCCGCTCGAAAAAGATGAGCCGGCAAACAACAATAAGAACAAATTCAAAAATAAAAAGAACCTAATTTTTAACATAATCTTTACCTTCCACATGAATTATATGAATATCCGGGCGCGCGAAAAACCGGAAAGGAATATAACGGCTTACACCCATCCCTTTGGAAACGATCAAAACCGTGTCCTGGTAAACAGAAGCGCCCTTAATGTCAGATTTTTTCACTTTGCTTTTAGCAATGACAGGAAATCCAAAAGCCGTTATCTGCCCTCCGTGGGTATGGCCTGACAAAAGAATATCCGCTTTTCCTTTAATATAATGAATGGCATCGGGATAATGTGATAAAACTATTCTGAAATCACTCTTCGGCGCAATTTTTAAGCCTGCCAATCGGTTTTCTTTTACCGTTAAGGCATCAATACCTAATATTTCAATTTTGATCCCCGCAATATTTTTCTCTCTTCTCTCATTGATCAAAAGCTCAATCTTGTTCTTTGAAATAGATTCTTTTAGCCTCTGTAAGTCCGTAGGTTTTTTGTCTACCCAAAAAAATAGAGGGGAAAAAATGTGAAAAAAATTGTACTGAAAATAATCATGGTTGCCTAGTACCGCGTAAGCCCCATAATTTGAACGAAAAAGAGGAAAAATTTCATTCAATACTTCTATTCCAGAATTATTGTCTATATAATCGCCTGTCAAAAAAATAAAATCGGGGATTTTTTTTTCAATGGATTTTTTTACGGCATTCTTGATGTTGGAAAGCCTCTTTGGGCTCATTCTTTTAAATAAGTGTAAATCCGAAAGCTGCAGAAGCAAAAGGCTTTCTTTTATTCTATCCGACTTTACTTTAATATCTTGTATTACAATATTATTGGCTTCTACGTAGTGAGCGTACCAAATAAAAATAGCCGCAAAAGCCAGAACCAACAAAATTAATGAAGCAATTAACATTATTCTTCCTGTAGGAAACCTAAATTAAAAACCTCTGATTTTTGAAGGCTGCTTGGTTCTCTGGTATTTCTTTCCCGGGCATAAAAAGCAAGCCCCTCTACACTATCATGCCTCATAACCGGAACTATAAGCATTTCCTCGAGAAAATCCAAATCCTTCGGGAACCTTTCCTGTAAATAACGGGTATTTTTTAAATCCCCTGTAATATCAACACTCTTTCCACGAGATAAAAACATCTCATAAACCGGGTCTTCTAGAGAGATAGAAACCTTCCCTGACTTAAATCCATGGTTTAAAAGCGTTTTAAATTCATTGCCTTCCTTTTTGAAAACATAAATTTTACCAATACCCATCATATTTTGAGCCAGATCTAAGGCCACATTGGCGTAATCCTCCACTGAAATAATAGCGCTAAGGCGAACAGGAGGTTGAGATAAAACTTCTTTTACAAGCCTTTCATTTTCAGGATCTAATTCAACCTTGTTTTTATAATCATCACTCTCTATAGCAACAATAGAAGGGATTGGAACTGCTTCGGAATCTATTTGAATATCCCCTTCTTGCTGATCCAGAACAAGCGGCTCTTCCGGCTGATTAATTGTTTCTTCCTCCACCTGAGGAGTTGTCTCCGTCATATCTATTTGGCTAAAATCCATTTGAGCCTCTGAAATGCTTTCCGTTTCCGGCATAGGAATATCGAAAGTTTCTTCTGAAATAGTATCAGGCGCTATTTCAAAATGGTTGCTTTCAGAATCCGTTTTAAAACTTTCCTCGATATTTGATTCTAATTGAATATGCTCCATCGGCATTTCAGGATTTTCTTCAAATGGAGTATTATCCGTTCCGTTTAATATTCTATCATGCTCTGCAAAGAGCTCCGTTTCCCGGGAAGGCTCAAATATCTTGCTTTGAGAAGAGGATGAAGGCTCTACAAATGCTGCTTCTGGTTCTATTTCCTGAATATTTAAAGGCTGATCTTCAGAAATGACATCCAGATTGTCTTTTGGAATATCAAATTCCATCTTATCAATAGAACTGACACTTTGATCGCTTTGCATCCTCGTCAAATCTATGTCATGAGACAAAATCATATCCTCTATTCCTTTTTGGGCCGTCTCTTCATCAAAATTTTTATTTTGTTTAATATCATCTACAAGACTCTGTAAATTATCCTTCGAAGAGACTGGCTCTAAGCCCTTATTCATTGTATTCAGAGATATATCTGAATACATCTTTTCTTCTTTTAAAAGAAACATTAAAGCAAATATAGTCATCCCTAGAAGAATCAAATTCAGAACCAACGCCGCAATTGTAAAATACGAGACATATCTTTCATTCTTCGCGTAGTATATTAATCTGATCCCATTGAATTCGGATATTCCTCCAACCGTCGATTCCAGATTTTCCTTCTTTGGCATCTTTGTACCGCTATTGTAGTAGCCCACAATTCTGTTGATTTCACTATTATCGATCATTCCGCTGGATAAAAAAACAAAGTTTTCATACGAAAATGGAATTTTCAGATTTTTGAGAGTAAACCCATCCAGCAGTCTTTGATTGTCATAATAAATTGCTACAAAACCATCTGTAATTGTATTCTTCGCATCTGGATTAAACATCAGCGGATAAAGAACAACAAATTGCTTTTTATCAATAAAATAAACAAAAGGGCTTTGATTCATAGAAAAATATTCTTTTAATTTTTGAAGAATAGAATCTTTTAGCTTTTGTGAGTTTATTTCTTCCGACGCTGTAGAAAAAATTATCTTCCCATCCGTGATAATAGTTTGTATCTTTTGACAATTTCTAATGCCGTCTTTTACTTTGCCGAAATTTGCGCTATAACGATCGGTGTTTTCTCCAAGGGTAGAGCTGACAAACACAGATTTTACCAGATTGTCTTCAGATAAAGCGCGTACTTCAGAAAATACTTTTTCCAGACTGCTTTTTATTGCCTTGCTGTATCTTTCAGCAGACGATTTAACATGGGCATCATACAAGCGCCCAAAAAGCCATTGCTTATTTTTTGAAAAATGAGCAATGACAAATAAAGATGCCACCGAGAAAATTAAAAGCAGAATTAGTATAATCTTTTTACCTTTCATAACTTTCCCCTAAATTTTAAGAAACCAGATTTTATCTGATTCTAATTTTCGGTAAAAATATTAAGAATCCTTAATGTAAATACAAAATTTTTTAATAAAAGTTTTTATTTTACTTTTTTAGAAACTTATTCCATAATTAAGGAATAACTGTAACTTTGAAATTGGGAGGGAACAATCACATGGTTTTATCAGAAATCGATTTACTCATGGATCTCCTGATGAAGTCTAAATACATTGTTGCCATTACGGGAGCTGGCATTTCTACAAACGCCGGCATTCCTGATTTCAGAGGGCCTGGCGGACTTTATTCCAGGGAGGGCATTCCCGGAGAAAAGATTTTTAATCTGGAATATTTCAAGGAAAACCCTTCTCTTTTTTATGAGGCTATGCCCGACCTACTGCATTTATTTTTAGAAGCAAAACCTACCAAAGGGCATTGTTTCTTAAAAAAACTAGAAGACCTGGGAAAATTAAAAACTGTAATAACTCAAAATATTGACGGGCTTCATAAAAAAGCCGGTAACTCTTACACAATTGAGCTTCATGGAAATTTTGAGAAATTCTACTGTTTGAATTGTTATCAGGAAATTTTTGAGGCTGATGAGGCTTATCGAGAGATTTTGAATAATATCGAAAGTAAAAAAACTCCCCTTTGCAAAAAATGCGGCGGTATTATTAAGCCGAATGTGGTTTTCTTTGGGGAATATGTGCGTGACCTCGAGAAAGCCCTCACAGAAGTTCAAAAGGCAGACTTACTACTGGTCATCGGATCGTCATTAACAGTTTACCCGGCCGCGACGCTTCCTTCCTATTTAGATGACACTGCGAAATTGGCCATTATTAACCAGATGGAAACCCCTTACGATAGCAAAGCAAAAGTTGTGTTGCATGAAGACATTGATTCTATTGCCGAGAAACTCAAGATTTTATAAACTTCTTAACGGTACCGTATCCTGGGATCCAGAAGGGCGTAAATCAGATCAACTAATAAATTCATAAAAATCAAAAGCAAAGAGTAAACCAACAAAACACCCGCAATTAAAGTATAGTCCCGATTAAAAGCCGCCTGGACAAAATCCCTTCCCATTCCGGGAATATTGCAGATTTCTTCTACAATCATAGAACCGGTTACAATTCCAGCGTAAGCCGGCCCTAAAAAAGAAATTACCGGGATCAGCGAACCTTTCAAGACATGCCGAAAAAGAATAGTTGTTTCAGGAAGGCCCTTTGAACGGGCTGTCATCACAAAATCTTTTCGCATGTTTTCCAGCATCCCTGCTTTGGTTAATCGCGCGATATAAGCTGTATAAGGAAGCGAAAGGGCCAGGGCAGGAATAATAAGTTGGGACGGCATCCCCCACCCTCCTACCGGCACCAGATGAAGCCATCTAGCCAGAAGCAAAATCAGCAAGGGAGCAATCAAAAAGAGCGGCATAGATATCCCAAAAATAGAAATGCTCATAAACAGGTAATCCAGAAAAGTGTTTTGCTTTAACGCGGAAATAATTCCAGACAAAATTCCCAGAATCAATGCCAGAATAATAGCAAGTGTGCCGATCAACAAAGAAACCGGCAAGCTTCTGCCGATTAGATCGTTCACGCTCCATCCTCTATAATGAAAAGAAGGGCCCAGGTCAAAGCGGAAAACAACGTCACCCACATAGCGAAAATATTGTTTCCAGAGCGGTTCATCCAAATGGTATTTCTTTTCCAGATTCTGCTTCAGCACATCAGGGATTTTTTTCTCAGAATCAAAAGGCCCTCCCGGCACTAAACGAATCATAAAGAAGACTACCGTTAAAATAATAAAAAAAGTGGGAACACTACTGACAAGCCTTTTCAACCCATATTTCAACATAAAACTCTCTTATTCATGGATACGTATTTCAAAGCTTTCATTCCAGCCGACAACACTATTTCTACCGCTATTCTTTGCCGCGTACATAGCTGAATCCGCTTTAACAATGAGATCCTCAACCGCCTGGGCATCGGAAGGAAACTCAGAAACGCCAAAACTCAGGGTAATATTCCCCATGCTTTCTCCCTTTTCTGTGGAAAAAGTGCTTCTTTCAATCACGCTGCGTATGCGTTCCGCTGTAGTAATTCCTCCATCTTTTGTGGTCTGCGGCAGAATAATCACAAACTCTTCTCCGCCATAACGCGCCACAATATCAGATTTTCTAAGCCTGGAAAGCATTTCCGCCGATCCGATTTCGCTGGCAAAAATATGGCCAAGAGCGGTCAAAACCGCGTCACCCGTTTTGTGCCCATGAGTATCGTTGATTTTCTTAAAAAAATCAATGTCGCAGAATATAAGCGAAAGATATTGGCCGTAGCGCTTTGCCCTCCCCAGTTCTTCTGTTAAACGCTTATCAAAATAACGAGAATTATAGAGGCCGGTTAAATGATCTGTCAGGCTCATTTCCTCTAGAGTTTTAACCCGCTCCATCAGCTCTAAAATCTGATCATTCTGTGATAACTGAAGCATTTTCTGCGCTTCTAAAAGTTTTCCTCTGGCATCCTGTAATTCTTCTTCTGCGTTATTCTGGTAAAAACGAAGAAGATCCCGAATCGAGACAACACCTACCAACTTTTCGTTTTTTAAAACAGGGACATGGCGAATATTGTTTGCGTACATTTTTAAATAAACTGAATTGTAATCCTCGTCAAAATTTACACAAATAGGGTTTTTTGTCATAGCCTCCTCAATCGGCTCATTCAGAACCGGACAGCCAGAAAGCGCGACATGCTTCACTACATCTCTTTCTGAAAATATCCCGGCAATTTTTCCTTGATCCATCACAACAATAGAACTGATCTTTTGCTTATCCATCAAACGAAGGACATTCAAAATCGGTTCGTCCTTGTTGACGGTAATTGGATCCGAGCTCATCCATTTTTCTATCGGCGCTTGAAGGGCCATAAAACCACCTTTCTTTTGATTCTTTCCCTCTATTTTTCGATGAAACGCGCGGTTTATTCATTTTCTTATGCGGTTCCATGACTTTTCCGCGCGGTTTATACGCGCGGTTAATTAACCGCGCCTATAAACCAAGATTCATTATACTTCGAAAAATAAAATATCGCAATGGACAAGTATTAATTCCCCCACTTTAAAAATTATCCATTTATTCTAAAACAAAGTATAATATTGCCTGAATTTTTTACTTATTTAAAGGATTCCGTATGCTGCAGGCAACCGATTTATCCAAATCTTACGGCAGTCAATTGCTGCTGGATCATATCAGTTTCAATATTAACTCCCGTGAGCGGGTGGGTTTGATCGGCCGCAATGGGCATGGAAAAACCACGCTTTTCCGTATTATCGCCGGAGTAGAAGATCCGGACACAGGAACAATCAGTTTGCCGAAAAACTATAAAGTGGGCTATCTGGAACAGCATCTAAAATTCACACAGGATACCGTTTTGAAAGAAGCTTGCCTGGGCTTAAGGCCTGAGCATAAAGAAGATTTCTGGAGAGCCGAAAAAATGTTGTCCGGCCTGGGTTTTGCAGGGGCTGACATGAACCGTCATCCGGGAGAATTTTCAGGCGGCTTCCAGGTACGAATCCAGCTGGCAAAAGTCATTGCCGGCGAACCGAATTTGCTCCTATTAGACGAACCGACAAATTATCTGGACATTGTTTCTATCCGCTGGCTGGAGCGCTTTTTGATCGACTGGAAGCATGAATTAATCCTGATTACACACGACCGGAGCTTTATGGACAAAGTCTGCAGTCACACGATGGTGATTCACCGCCGTAAAGTACGAAAAATCGAGGGCAGCACAGAAAAGCTTTACGACCAGATCATAAAAGAAGAAGAGATGTATGAAAAAACACGCCAGAACGATGAGAAGCGCCAGAAAGAGATAGAAACCTTTATTTCCCGCTTCCGGGCGAAAGCCAGGCTGGGAGGCCTGGTCCAATCCAGGGTGAAAATGCTGGAAAAGAAAGAAAAAATGGATAAATTGGAAAAAATTAAATCCCTGGAATTTTCTTTCCGCGCCGCTCCCGAATCCGCAAAATGGACTGTGGAAGCGCAGAATTTATCCTTTTCTTATTCAGGAAAAAAGCCGTTTCTAATAGAAAAGCTTAATATTCTGGTCGATAGCCAGGACAGAATCGGCATCATTGGAAAGAATGGAAAAGGTAAATCCACCCTGATCAAACTCTTTGCCGGAATTTTGCAGCCTTCCGGCGGCGAAACAAAGACTCACCCGAATGTGAAAATCGGCTACTTCGGCCAGACGAATATCGATCAACTTCATCCGTTGAATACAGTGGAAGAAGAAATTGTTTCCGCCCACCCGGAACGCAATTATCAAGAAGCAAGGAACATTGCCGGATCTATGCTCTTTGAGGGAGACGCGGCGCTCAAGAAAGTGAGCGTTCTTTCCGGAGGAGAAAAAAGCAGGGTTTTGCTGGGTAAACTTTTAGTTTCTCCTTCTCATCTTTTACTTTTAGATGAACCGACCAATCACCTTGATATGCAGTCCTGCGATTCTCTCATAGCCGCCATTGATTCATTTGAAGGAGCGGTCATGATTGTGACGCATAATGAAATGTACTTGAGCGCGCTTGTGAACCGATTGATTGTTTTTGATAACGGCAGGGTTTTCGTTTATGAGGGCGGCTATTCGGACTTTCTGAAAGATGTCGGCTGGCAGGAAGAGGCGGATCTAAAAAACAAAGACCTTTCAGAAAACAGCTGGAAGGCTCAAAAAAAAGCGCGCGCGGAGCTTGTTCAGGAAAAATCCCGCGTTTTAAAACCTTTAGAAAATCAGATAAAAGAAATCGAGAAAGAAATCACGCGCATGGAAACCGGGCTTCATCAGGATCATCAAGAATTAATAAACGCTTCCACCAAAAGCGATGGGCCAGAAATCGCGCGCCTCGCCAAAAAAAGCTATCAGGATCAGGCGAAAATTAATACTTTGTATGAGGAACTAACGAGTATTACTGAGCAATATGAGAAAGAGGCGGAGAGGTTTATCGGATAAACAAAACATAGGCGCGGTTAATTAACCGCGCCTATAGGCTTTTCTCCACCAGATACTTCCAGTAACGTTTCGGCATAAAGCGCTTCTGCAGTGCTGGATTCTTCCGTTCCGCTATAGCGATAGTCTCAAAATAAGTCTTCCAGAGCTCCTGATAACCATTCTCTTCTTCGGACAATAAAATGTTTTTGCCTTCTATTTCCAGCGCTTTCCATTTCCCGTTCTGATAAAAAGCGCCGATTCCCCTCTTCAGATCATGGATCATCCATTTCTGACTCGCGAGCCGGCGCGTGAAATGAGGGGCAATCAATTGCAAAACATTGTGGTCGGGTTCAATGGGTGCATATAGAAAGCCGTCTTTCAATTCTTTAAACCGGATGAGTCCTTTTAAGCGGTGGGTTTCTAGAATGACCTTTTGGCACATTCGATGCGCCTTGAGAATGGATTCATTGGACAAATTATTAAAGATTTGAGCGCCGTATTGAAAAATGAGATTCAGATAATCAAAAACAACCAGCTCAAAGTCCTCCATTTCTGATAAAAAGAGAAGAAGCGCGTTCTGCAAGACTTTATAGGGGAATTTTTGCTTTATTTTTTCTAAAAATAAAGCCGCCTGACGGGAATCTGTCTTTATTCTTACTTTCTCCAGAAACAACCCTTCTTCCTCTTTTGAATTATTGCTTATCCGATCTGGTTTTTGCCTTCTCTCCATCGCTGCCGCAATAGCATTGAGAAGGCCTTCAAACGAACCGTCATAAAGATAAATCAGCATATTGTCTCTTTACCTACCTCCCCCTTTTCAAAGGGGGTCGGGGGGATTTTCTTCAAGTTGTCATTTCGACCGAAGGGAGAAATCTTCTTACTCCCTTAAGAGGTCCCCTGCCTTTTTGGCCCAATCGCTCGCGGGGTATTTTTCAGTCAAACGCTGGATGTATTTTTTCGCGGAATCATTATTGCCTAATTGAATATTGCAGGCCGCAATACCGTAAAGACTCTGCGGATAAAGCTCGGAACGTTTGTAGATTGAGAAAATATTGCCGTACTGACGGATGGCTTCGACATAATTGCCGTTTTCGCGGTTGTTTTCTGCCAATTCATAGAGAGAAAACGCCGCTTCTTCGCCCTTAGAAGTATCTATTATCTCAGAGAAAAGTTTCAGGGCATCTTCTATTTTCTGCTTGCGCTGATAAGCCTTCGCGAGCTTATACTTCGAGGCGATTTTTGCTTCCGGCGTTTTACTCTCACGAATGAGAATCTGGTACAATTTTTCCTCATCGCCTCCGCTTTTTTCCTTGAGCTCAATATCAGACAACTGCACCTTCGCTTTTTCCGCCTCAGGGGATTTTGGATAAGAAGAAACCAATTGCCGGTAATACTTTTTGGCCAATGTCAGATTATTGAGGTCATAATAAATCGAGCCCAGCCGGAAAAGCGAATCTAAGGAATAATCCCCTTTTGGGTAATTTTTCACCAATCTTTCAAAAGCGTCCGCGGCGGCAATTTTATCATTCAAGTTCAGGTAAGACCAGCCCATCCAGTAAAGCGCGGAGGCACCAAAATCCCCGGGCTTGGGCAAAGCCAGAATCTGATTGTAGTTTTCAATCGCTTTTTTATAATCCGATGCGTTGTAATAAGATTCGGCCAGCTTGAAAAAAGCCTCTGCCGTATAAAGGCTCTCCGGATAATTTTTCAATAGCTTTTGATAAGCGCCCTCTGCATTTTGGGCATCACCGATCTTCGACCAGCACCAGGCCATGTCGGAAAGCGCCGCCGGGATTTCCGTTTTTATTCCAAAAGAAACGGCCCGGTCAATAAAACTCTGGTAGAAATCAATCGCGTTTGTGTAATCCTGAAGATTATAATAGGACTTCGCGACATAGAGCATTCCTTCTAAAATCTTGGTTTTATCTGTAGAATAAGCGATAGAGTCCTGAAAATTATGGATTGCTTCCTGATAAAGCGACAAACGGTACTTTGCCCACCCCATCAAGTTTAAAGCCTCGGCTTTCTGAGCAGAATTTAAATTTTTCATATCCCATCCGGTAATATAATCCGAAAGCTCGCTAAACTTCTCTTCCTTATAATAAATCCAGGCAATCTTTAACCCAGCGTCTCCTGAGTAAGAAGATTCCGGATAACTTTTCACCACCTTTTTAAAACAATCCACTGCCTTAGGATAATCCTTTAGATTGTATCTAATAATACCGCTGCTGTAATAGGCCAGAGGAACCAGAGGGCTTTGAGGAAAAGTATCCATAAGCTTTTTGTATTGTTCTATCGCTCGCTTAGATTCTCCTTTTTTTGCGTAAACCCAGGCAATGGAAGAAAGCGCTTCCGGGGAAAACTTTCCCCCTTTTTTGAAAACCCCCTGATAAGCGGAAAGCGCGGAGTCAAATTCATTCAACCCAGTGTAAGCATTTCCAACAAACATTTGAATTTCCTCATTCTTTTCGGAAAGAGGGGAAGCTTTCATGAAATCTTCGAAGTAATGAATTGCTTCGCTGTATTTTCCCAATTCTAAATAGCACCTCGCTTTCCAATAGAGAGCGTCTTTTCCGTATTCGGTATCCGGGTATTTCGTTAAAGTTTCTTCAAAATTCGTCAGGGCGGTGGTAAAGTCTTTTTTCAGAAAACGAAGCTCACCCGATTTTAACAGAGACAGCGCCGCGTTTTCCCCGCCTGATTCCGAAAGCTCCTTGTAGACTATCAGCGCGCCTTCTGTGTCACCTTTTAATACAAAACAGGACGCGAGCTCTAAAAAAGCCTTTCTGCTATATTCCGAGTTTTTATAGAAAGACAATAATGCCTGAAAATCTTTGATAGCGCCATCCAGATCCCCGGAAAGTTTTTCCATCAGCCCCAGTTTATACAAAGATTCTTCCCGGTAATCATTGGCCGCTCCTTGAAAAAACTCAATTTTTGATAATTCTCTTAGATAAAAAACCGCTTTTTCCGGCTTTTCCAATTTTATCCATGCCATCCCGCTGTAATAAAGCGCTTCCAGCCGGTAATTAAAATTAGTTTGAGAAGAAAGCGCTTCCAGATAGGGTAAAGCCTTCTCATTTTCGTCTAAAAAATAATAAGTTTTCCCAATAAAAAAAGAGGCTTCATTCCGGTATCTGGAAGAAGAATATTTTTGAAAAGCCTCCAGGGCCTTTTTGTAGTCTTTATCGTAAAAATAAGCCTGCCCCAGACGAAAAAACCCTTCCTCAGTGTAGGCTGAATTCGTGTATTTCCGAACTAAAATTAAGAACTCGTCGGCGGCATTGTCAAATTTACCTGCTGACAACAATGAAAGGGCAGTAATGTACTGCGCATCCGAAAGGAGCCTGCTTTCCGGGTAATTTTTAATAAACATCCTCTGCTGTTGAACGGCCTTCTCATAATTTTTCATCTTGAAATAAGCGTTTCCAATGTAAAAAAAAGCCCTTTCTTTATAAAGCGAATCCGGGTAATTATTCATAAAACGAATAAATGACTGCACGGCAAAATCGTACTCCGCATTCTGGTAATAAGACAGGCCAATAGAATAGGAAGCCTCATCGGCAAGTTCGCCGGACGGGTCACTGGAAACCGCTTTCTCAAAAAAATTGACCGCCATGGAATAAGCGCCGTCATGAAAAGAAGATTTACCGGAATTAAAATAACGCTGGGCGTCTTTTTTATCCGCGTACAAAAAAGAAGAAGAAAGTATAAAAAGTATAAAAATAATGTAACGCAAAAACATTTTTCCCTCCGGCTTATATTTTACACACTTTATGAGAATAAGTAAAAAAAACAGGAAATAAATCTCCCCTCTTGGGAGGGGTTGGGGGTGGGTTCTTTTATATTCGGAACAACCCACCCCTGGCCCCTCCGTGGGAGGGGAAATGGTTTTGATTCGGCTAAATTTACATATAAATTTGCAGAAATTTCAAGTTTTGTGTAAAATACTATTAATACTAAAATAAAAGATTTTGGAGAAAAAGCATGAAAAACAAGGCCTGGAATATTTATTTATTAATTCTCTTCGGTATAGCGGGTTTTATCCTTAATTCCTGCACCATTACTCCTCCACCTTATGAGCCTATGCCGCTTCTTCGGGTGGATTCCAACCGAATAGTGGATTCCAAAAACAATGTGATCTTCCTCAAAGGACTGGCCCTGGCTGATCCAGGTGATTCAACTATGGCTTCCAACTGGAATATAGATTATTTTCGAAAAGCGAGAGAATGGGGAGCGCAGGTTGTCCGCATTCCTGTTCACCCAACGAACTGGCGCACGGTGCCTAATTATTTGACTTTGCTGGATCTGGGAGTAATCTGGGCAAGGGCTTATAGAATGTATGTGATCATTGACTGGCACTCGATCGGCAATCTGCAAACCCTTAGTTTTCAGGACCCTATGTACGCTACTACCACCAATGAAACGCTTTCTTTCTGGAGACAGATCGCCAGCCGCTATAAAGACGAACCGGCTGTCGCATTCTATGAAGTGTTTAATGAACCGGATGGAACATTAAGCTGGGGAAGCTGGAAGAATTTTGCTCAGCAGATTGTAAATGAAATATTCCAATATAACCCAAAGGCTATTCCTCTCGTCAGCGGTGTTAATTACGCTTATAATCTGAGCAGTGTTGGAGGCAGTCCTATTACAAACACCGGAGTGGCTTATTCTGTGCACCCCTACCCTGAAAAAACGAATGTGGCTTACCCTGTTTTGGAAGATTCCTGGAACGTGAATTTCGGCTATTTGACAAATCTCTATCCAATTATAGCAACCGAGTTTGGGTACAAATCATCAACAAATTTTACTTATTATCCTTACCGGGGAACGACCAATTATGGAAACCGGATTGTCAATTATCTCGCGGCAAGGAATATGTCATGGACTGTCTGGTGCTTTCATCCCGTCTGGAACCCGACGCTGATTTCGAATTGGAATTTTGATCCTTCTTCTACTGCGGGAGTGTTTTTTAAGTCGGTTTTAAAGGGATATCCCTATACCGGCCCCGCGGAATAAACTTAGAAAATGTTGATCAAACCGTTTCCCCTCCTGCGGAGGGGTTAGGGGTGGGTCTCGGACAACTCAAAAGTATCGAGGAAACCCACCCCCAGCCCCTCCCAAGAGGGGAGATAGCTCGACTTAAATTGATAAAGTGTTTTCGTACAAGCATTTATTTATTAACTTTCAATACAACGCCTTTGATTTTAAGGCTTTTCAGCTTGTCCAGGGCGGTTTTCGCTTCTGAAAGGTTTGAGTAATATCCCGTTCTTACCCTAATCCATTTTCTCCCTTTTACATGCGCCTCAGAAGTAAAAACCGGAAAACCCTTGCTTTTTAAAAGTTCATAAAGCCCCAGGGCATGGATTTCCTGATGAAAAGCCCCTGTCTGGATCACATATTCTCCGGTGCCTAAACCTTTCCCTTTTTCCTGAACTGCCTCATTTTTTGTGTTCTTTTCTTCTTCTTTAACTACATTCTCATTCGAAAGCAAAACTTCCGGAGTTACTTCCAATTCCTTATATTCATCGTTTCCAGCAGAAGGAACCAGATTTGAGGCATCAGGGGTTTTCTCAACGGGTTCGGACAAAATAAATTCCTCATCGCTTTTGATATCCAGATTGATTTTATTGCTATCGGAAGCGTCCCGTTCTACTATTTTCTCTTCATAGGGAGGAACATCGATTACATTGGTTACTGGAACATCTACATAATTGGTCACTCGCACTTGATTACTAACTGTTACCTCTTGTTTATCATTTGTTTTTTGAGAAGAAGACCCGGCTGCCACAGAAGGGGCTGGCGCAGGAACAACAGCAACAGGCCCCCCTTCAGGAAGGGTCTGTGCCTCTGCCGGTAAAGAAGGGTTTGAAGAAGCGGCTTCACTATTTGAAACAGGCGCAGCCTCTCCCTGCGAAGTTTCCGGCTTATTATCCCCAACCTTAATCAGAGTCACTCTCGCGTAAACTGTGCCTTTCTTTAAAAAGCCCAAATCCTCTGCCGCTTTTCTGGAAACATCCAGAATCCGGTTTTCCACAAAAGGGCCGCGGTCATTAATTTTCACTCTTGTTTTTTTACCATTTTCCATATTTTCTATTTCCAATTCAGTTCCAAATGGAAGGTTTTTATGCGCCGCGGTGAGTTTCTGCGGATCATAAACAGCTCCCCCCGCTGTCTTTTTAGCGGCAAAATCATCGCCATACCATGAAATAATACCGTATAAATATTTTGGAAATTGAGCGAAGGTAGAACAATAGAAAAACAAGACAAATACAAAGGCAAAAGGCAGTCCTTTTCTCATGATTTTCCTCCCATACTATCTTATTCTATCGGCATTTTTCAGAAAACCATAATTGACTTTTGCAAAAGAGAAGGGGCATGGGTGAGTTTTCTATTTTGGCCGTTAAATTGAAAAAAAAACGAATCTGTGTTATATTTTTCTTTGAAGGTATAAACCCCCTTAGGGGGTCATAGGAGATGGTATGAGCAGAATAATTGTATTTGTGTTGTTAAGCTTTATTGCTATTTTTAGCTCTCCAGCGGCAGCAACAGAGCCGCCTCAATTAATAAGGGCCTCAAGCGAAAAGATGCCTGATTGGGTAATGAAAAACAGGAAGGCCTTCGATTACGTCTACTTTACCGGTATGAGCGCAAAGACAACCGAACTCAAAGACTCGAAGAAACAGGCCGTAGACGATGCTTTATCCCAGCTCGTTCAATATATAGGATTCAGGGCCACATCGAAATTTCAGTCTAAAAAAGAAATGAGCGACTCGGACAATATTTCCAGCTTTAAAAACGAAGTAGTACAAACCATAGAAGGGAAAGGAAGCGCGAACGTCAACATTGACATAGAGGACACCTATTATGAAAATTATTCAGACAATACCTATTCGATGTATGTCTTGATTAAATTTCCCACAGCCTGGGTAGAAAAAGAAAGAAAAAGGCTTCAAACGATGGTTGCTGAACAGCGGAAGAAGGCTTCTGGCTATCTGAAGGAAGCGAATGAGGACATCCAATCGGGAAAAATTTCTAAAGCATTGGACCTGGCTCTGGGCGCTTACAGCATCAGCGAAAAAGCGTCTGAAAATTCGGACTTAAACGATGAATCAAAAAGCCTGATTGAAATGATTTTTGGAAGCCTTTCTTTATCTCTGGAAAACAAGCCGTCCTTTGCTTACACAGAAGGAGGAAGCGAACCAATCAAAATAAAAGTTTTTTCTTCAAAGACAGGCTTGCCAGCCGGAAATTTTGCACTTTCTTCCTGGGAAAATAATTCCAACGCTCTGGTAGAGGCGAAAAAAGGGAACAACTCTGATTCTAATGGAATAATCGAATACGAAGTCCGGAAAATATTCTCCTCCTCTACAAACGAGGTTTTTGTCGGCGTTTCTTTTTCGCTAGCCAGGCTCGAATCCATTAAAAAGAGTGACGAGGAATTTTATAGCCGGATACTAAAAATACAGAGTGCTTCTGCGCTTCAGATAGAATTATCCATTACTAAAAAAGACAAAACACTGCCGACAGGCATCTTTGTATTAGCGATTAAACGCGGCGGTGTCAGGGCCATAAAAGGCCAGAACCCTAAATTTCAGGAGTCTATTTCCGGTAAAATGGCTAACCTTGGTTTTAATATTATTTCCACGGAAATAACTCCTTCTTATTTAGAGAAAACCCGGGAAGACGGCCTGAAGGAAACAATTCTTTCCTCCTTCAAAAAGAAATACCCGTCGGTAAAAAGACTGCTTCTGGCGATACAGGAAATCAACCTGATTGGAAAGATTGGAAAAGATATTAAATTCAAAAATTACGACATCAATGACAGCGGTATTATTGTTGTCGAAATGAAACTTTCTCTTTCCCTCATAGAGGTTTCTTCCAGTAAAGTAGAAAAAGGCTTAAACCTCTCAGAAAAAGGCCAGGGGCTAAACCCCGAACAGGCCACAGGCATAGCCGAAAAAAGGATTTTAGAAAAATTAGAGACTCAACTGGATGTGTTTTAATTTACCATGAAAAGAAAAATAAAGAAACTTACTTTTCTTGCTTTGATATTGTTTATTCTTTATCTGTCACTAACAGCTGTTTTCGAATGGCTCCTTTATCAAAACAAAGCCTGGATAGAAAAAGAAGCCGCTAAAGCCTTGAACGCTGAATCTGTAAACATAGGTGGATTTTTTAACATCCCTTTTATAAATTTTTCTTTATTCAAAGTAGAAGTAAAAAAAAGCAAGATAGGAAATATAGAAATCAATAAGATTGATGTTTATTACAATCCGTTTACAATTCTTTTTCAAGGCGCCGCCTCTTCTATTTATTCCATTGGTGCCGATCAGGCGTTCATAAATGCTTCCTTGAAAGACGCTTTAACCTTTTCAAAAGAAATTAAAAGCCGTTTGTCTCAAGAAACAAATCCTGCTATTTCCGCCTGGAATATCCGCTTATTCATCCAGCAGCTATCCTTAAGCAGCGCGCTTATTGATCCCATAGAGCATGTTTTGAAATTCCACCGGCTTGATCTGGTATTAAATAAAAATTTTTTGTTTATTCATTCGGATGTTTTTACTGACCTGCATGCTTTAAAACAAATTGATTATTTTTACAGTGCTTTTACGCTGGATTTTCATTACCAGATTTCCAATAAAAAAGGGACTGGAAGCCTATTTTTTCAAGCCCTTAATTTCGGCGGTATTTCCCTGGCAGAAAACCAGCGATTGGGGTTTTCTTTGGATAAAACGCTCTCTATTTCCACCAGCAATTCTATCTTTTCGAATCGGATTCAAAAAGATGAAAAAGGATTTTCAATTCGACTGTCCGAAGAATTTACTCTGGATTATCAGAAATTTAAAGAATTTTATTTCTTTGAGCATTTATTTGAGCCGGGAAAGTACCGCTTAAACTTCTCGGCAGATTTGATCCCGGGAGGAAAATTAGAAGCGGATATTCGCGGATTGGAGAAAAAAAAGAATCAGCTTCACCTTCAAATAAGAGATATCGGTGATAAATTCGCTCTGGCCAATCAAATCTCCAGCGGAAAATTTGGGTGGGCTAATCTGGACATAAAATTGGCGAAAAACAATTTTCAGCCTTCCGGTATTGCCTCTTTTAGCAACTTTCCCATCCTGGACGGCCTTAACATCACAGGAGATTTTACCATGGCGGCTAGAGGCGCTTTTTTCAGCATTTTTGGCCAGGATGTTCGAATCAACGGAGGGTTTATAGGAAACGCTTTCTCCATCGCTAAAATGGACACGGAAGGAATTCAATTTTATTCGCCAAAAGAAGAATACAACGCATCGGTAAGAGGAAATATCAATCTGGACAACTATGAGGTATTTGTTGAAGCAAAAAACGTCACGGGCCAGGCTGTAGTCAGCAATATTTATTTCGACGTTTTGGGAATCGGGAAAGGTGTTTATGACGGCATTATGCGTATTTATCCGCAAAACAAGCTGCCTTCTATCGAAGCTGAAATCACGGGCTTTCGGAAGATGAAAGAAGGCGTTAAGAAAAAAACAGTGGAAGCGGCTTTTTCTTTTCGGGATAATGTGCTTCAATTTTCAAAGATCCATTTTTTAGAAGATCGCCTCAACTTTAAACTCGGCCTTAATTTACTCTATCCTCAAAAACAATTTCTGGATATCGATATTACTGGCAGTTTGAATTATAGAAACAGGTATAATCTTCCCGTTTCAGGGAAAGTCCATGTGGATTATGGTGAAAAGCTTGCTTCAGGCATTTTTAATCTGGATAAAAACATCGAATTCAGTGTGGAAAACTCGGGGGGAAATTCATCCTACAAAATCGATATTCAAAAATATTCTTTGCAAAGAATTGGGCTGGCTGGTATTCTGAATTTTAATTTTTCCACAACACTTTCCAACAATCAAATAGAACTGATACAAATTCATTCGGATTATTTGGCCGGCTTTACACTTTCCACAAACAATAGCCTGAAAAACAAAAGATTTTCCTTTAATATGAAAGCAAAGAAGAAAAATGAGGCTCTTAACCTGGAACGTTTTAGTCTGGATACACAGGATGACCAGCTATTCGGTTTCGGCCAGATCAAACAGTATGGGAGTTTTTTATCCGGCAAAGTTTCGTTTCTCAGAGGCGGTGGGATTGATTTTACTTCTTCTTTTGAAGAACTGACAGCTTCTGTTAATTTGAAAAACATTCTTTTAAAAGACTTTATTGCCGAAAAGGAAGACATTTCTTTGTCCCTTTCTTTGTCGCTTTCTGGCCCTTTGGTTTTCCCCAACTTCTCAGGAAACCTAAAAATTGCCAGCACAGCAAACGCGCCCAGGCTGGAACTGGAAGCAAAAAATATTTCCTACATAGATCATGAAATACACATAAA
This sequence comes from Brevinematales bacterium, assembly GCA_020052515.1. Classification (GTDB taxonomy): domain Bacteria; phylum Spirochaetota; class Brevinematia; order Brevinematales; family JAOACQ01; genus JAGVOW01. The sequence goes on from JAGVOW010000061.1 coordinate 20,669, forward strand.
AGGCCTACATTTTCTAAATTCTGATAATACTGTCGATATGAATTCAAAAATACGCTTTGATGAGGACAATCTCTTCATTTCAGCGGATGGAAATTTTTCATTTTACGACAGTCTGAAAGGAGCTTTTGCGGGAGAATATACCGCAGAAACAAACAGAAAAAATCTTTCTTATACGATTTCTTCCCTGAAAGCATCCAGGAAAAATTTAAAGGATATCTCCGGCAGTATACAATTTGACTCCGGAAGGTGGAACTTCACAAGAAGAGGCGATGCCGGCCTGGTAGGGTTCTTCTCTTTTGGCCAGGTATCTAAACAATGGAAAATTGATTTTGCCCAAAGGGATATTTCCTGCCGTTTTACCGGGGAAACAAAAAAAGGAATTCTTTCAGCGGAAGCGCTTTTGGATTTTCCTTTAGAAATTATTTCTTACAAAGACATTGTCAAGGACCTAAAAGGAAACGCAAAAATAGCCCTGAAGTTGAATGGGCCTGAAGATTCGCCGCTGATAGATGGTTTAATTCAAGTCTACCACGTCAATTTTTCTATTCCTAACATGAACACTCGTTTAAGCGATCTGAGTATCACTACCCCTATTATTAAAAACAAGTTGATTCTTCAAAATGCCATGATCCCTACTTCTACCGGTAATTTTGTTGCTAACGGCTATCTGGATTTCAGCGACCTCAAATCTCCTTATCTCAACGCGAACATTGTCTCTGAAACCAACCAGAGGGCTTATTTGGACTTTAACATAAACTACCCTTCAGTAAAACTGGGAGGGAATTTAATCGTGAAAAAAGGCGCCATCGCTGGCAATCTGCAATCACTAATGGTAGAAGGGGAAATAATAGCGGAAAACAATTTGCTTTTTTTATCCATCAATCCTGTAGAAGACAATGTCAATAAAAATGGAATATTTGAAAACATTAACTGGAACGTAACGGTCAAAATGAGCGATGGCGTCAAATTCGCGAATGAATTTGTGGATGGAATACTGAAGAAAGACGATATCATTATCGTACTAGGCTCCTTCAGAAACAATACTTTTACTATTAAAGGCAATGTTGGAATTTACCAGGGAACGCTCAATTATCTGGGCAGGTCTTTTTCTGTAAAGGAAGGATCCGCTACATTTAACGGTGTACCGGGTGACCCCATGCCTTACGTTGTTCTGAACAGCGTTTATCTCTATAAAGATGAGACTGGAGGAAATGTAAACATTTATTTGACCTTTGAGGGAAAAGCCCCTAAAATAATCATGCGTGATTTTTACTCAAATCCTGCCAGAAACAGAAATGAGCTTAATGCCGTATTGGGACTGGGAATGGCAAGCGCCCCATCGTCCAGCAATCAGGTAGTAAATGCTCAGGCTCAACAGCTTCTCTGGAGTAGCGTCAATGTGGCAGAGAATGTGTGGATCATCAGTCCTTTGAGTATGGATATAAAACGCCGTCTGGGATTGGACCTTTTTAATATCCGCACAGGATTGATTGAGAATTGGACAAAAAAATACGTAATGGGTGATACAAACGTTAATATCTGGGAAGGAACCACTCTTTCCGTAGGTAAATTTATCCTGCCCAGCCTCTTTTTTGAGTATGGATTGACGATTTCACGCAGCCCTTTTTCTTCATTGGATCTTGTACCGCTTCATTCTTTCGGCCTTCAATATGATTTCAATTTATTTGATCTCGGCTGGAAAATGCAGCAGATTGCAGAGGAAGGCAAAGGTTTAAAATACGAACAATTATTACAATTAAATTTCAATAGAAGGTTTTAAAAAAACTAAGGGGAAAATATGGTTAGGAAAATTACTATCAGCGTTCTATCTCTATTAGCGGTTGCTCAAATTTACATGCACTCCGAGGATCGCATTTTTAACAATCCAAAGATTAAAGACATTCAGTTTACAGGGCTTATTAATACGCATCCGGAAGAAGCAAAGCAGTGGATCGCTTTTAAAATAGGAGACAATCTGTCGGAAAGAAACATCAATGAATCTTTAAAAAAGCTTTTTTCACTGGATATTTTTAAAGACGCAAAGGTACAATTAACAGAAGATACAAACGGCCTCATCGTAACTTTTGTCGTGGTTGAAAATGCTTATATCCGCCATATCGAGTACCATGGAAATATAAACATCCGAAAAGAAGACCTGGACAAAGAAATCGAATTTACTGAAAACTCTTATTTTACAAAGGCTAAATTAAACAAATCGATAAACGCCATTACAAAAAAATATATAGAAGATGGCTTTATCGATATTTCTGTATCTTACAGCCTAAAAGTAGTGGATGTAGTAAAAAACATTTATGATTTAAGTTTCAAGATAAATGAAGGCAAGAAAGTTGTCGTAGAAAGAGTTGATATTAACGGCTCAAAAGAAGTGCCTGTGGGTGACATAAAAGGTATTATGAAAACAAAAGAAAGTTTCTGGATTTTTGTTCCCGGTGTTTTAAAGGAAGAAGAGTTCAGGGAAGACAAGCAAAAAATAATGGATCTTTACAACCAGCGCGGTTTTATGGATGTGGATATCAAAAGTTTTGAATGGAAGATAGACACTCTGGGCCAGGATAAACACAAAGCAATTGTTGTTTCAATTGAGCTGGTAGAAGGCAGTAAATACCTTACTGGCAAGACAACAATGAAGGGAAACTCAATTTTTTCTACCGAAGAATTAAGCGGTTTATTAACCTCCAAAGAAGGCGATACTTATGACCGAATTAGAATGGATATGATCCGTATGGCTATTTACAACAAATACAGCGACAATGGCCACTTATACGCAAATGTTTCCTTGGTTATGAATAAAAACATTACTAACCGGGTAATTGATTCCGAGTTTGTTATAACAGAAGGCCCAAAGGCCCATATTGAAAAAGCAACTGTTTCAGGCAATACAAAAACTCAGGCCTATGTGATAGAAAGGGAATTTCTTTTCAAAGAGGGAGAGCTTTATGTTCAGCGCAAGGTCAGGCAGACTTATGAGACGCTGATGCAGCTCCAGTATTTCTCGGATGTAAAATTCACCCCCTACCCGGGAAGTTCAGAAGGCCTGATTAATCTGGACGTGGAAGTAGAGGAGCAAAGAACAGGAATATTCACAGTCAGTCTTGGTTATGGAACCGAGAGCGGCTTTAATGTCGGAGCAAGTGTTTCCGAGAAAAATCTTTTTGGAACAGGAAAAGTGGTTTCTTTGAAGGGAGAATGGGGCCAGAAGCGCCAGCTCATCGAGGTCTCCTTCCAGGAACCATGGCTACAGTGGTTTAAAGAACGGACATCCGCTGGAATTTCCCTTTCTTACGCCCGCTATTTGTATGACAATATTCCTGCCGACAACAACGGAGACGGCATCATTGATGGAACGGACCTGAATTATATTAACACCCCCTCTCAAACCTTGAGCACTTATACTTCTACGAACAGCTACACCCACGAAGTAATAGGCCTTGGCTTGAATTTGGGCCGGCGTCTTGCTGTTTATTGGTCGGGCTCATTGGGCTTCGGAATGTCAATATTCCGGGACAGTCTCGCAAATTTCAACAATCCTCTCTATTATTCCACCACCTGGCAGACAAATACCGCTTTGATAGACTCGCTTAATAAGCCGAATTTTACTTTTAAAAACAATCTGAGCCTGGGTATCAATCAAAATTCCACAGACAATCCCCTGAATGCTACTTACGGAAGTGTTTTCAGCTTTGACCTGGTTTATTTCGGCGGAATCGTCGGAGGTGACTCTCAGTTTATTAGGCCGCATCTCTCCTTTGACTATTACTGGAACCCCATCTGGAAAATTGTGCTGGCTTTCCATGGCTCCGCGGATGTTATGCTGCCTCAGCTGGATGGAAAATTTGCTTATGACTCTTCTGATCTGCTCTATTTTGACGGAATGTATGAAATGCGCGGTTGGCAGTCCTATCCGATCAGAGGGCAGATCAAGAACTTCTACAGCTCCGAACTCCGGTTCCAGATCTATCAGGAAATCTGGGGCGCCTTTTTCTATGATATGGGCAACCTATGGACAACTTACAAGGGTTGGACGCCATTCGGTGGAGATGGATATATCTACAGTTTTGGATTGGGCATAAAAATCAATATACCAATGATTCCTATCCGGTTCTATCTTGCTAAAAGAGGATACTATGATTCACCTACCAGGCAATGGTTATTTACGGGTAAGCAGGAATTCTTCAGTGATTGGCAGCCCGTGCTGACGATACAAGGACTTTTTTAAACAGGAGGCCGATTTATTATGAGAAGAGCATTTTTATTATTATTACCGCTGCTTTTGTTTTTTGCCGGAAATAGTTATGGTGTACGTTTGACTAAAATAGGCGTGGTGGATGTAGAGGCTGTTTTTAATGCTTATCCGGGGACAGCGGATATTCGCCAAAAATTAAAAGAAGAAAGAGATAAATACCAGATAGAAATAGACAAAAAGAAAGAAGAGCTGGCTAAAATGGGAAATGACTATCAAGCTAATTACAGCCGCTTCAACGAAGAAGAAAGACAGAGAAGGCAGGCGGAAGTCGAATATAAAAAAGAACTTTTGAATGAATTTATTGAGGAAACAAATAAAAAACTGAATGCCCTGAAAGAAGAGCTGACAAAACCAATTTATTTAAAAATCCAGGAAGTAATTAAGAGAGTAAGCGCGGAGAAAGGTTTCAGCCTGGTTTTTAGAAAAGGAAGCGATTCTCTGCTCTATTTCAATAATAGCGAAGCTGACCTGGATTTGACCAAAGATATTGTTAGCAGGATTTCAAAAGAATTATCTATCGAGCAACGCAACTAATACGAAATCCCCCTTTTCAAAGGGGGCCATGGGGATTTGGACGCAGAAGCGCGTATCGCTTACTCCAGAAAACTTTTGACAATACACCCGAAGAGGTAAGGGAGAATTTTTATGAAAACTCTGGTTGTTTATTACACGAAAAGCGGCTGGACGGAAAAAATAGCCCAGGAGATCGGAAAGTTGACTAAAGGGGAATTAAGAAAGATTGTAGAAATCAAAAGCAGAAACGGGATATTGGGCTTCATTCGTTCCGGTTTTGAGGCTGTTCGGGGAGCCTTAAGTGAGTTGCGCCCTATGGATTTTAATTTATCCAATTACGATCAGGTATTTCTTGGAACCCCGGTCTGGGCCGGAAGCCCAACGCCGGCTGTCAACAGCTTTATCGCAGAAGCCGATTTTAAAGGCAAAAAAGTGGTTTTATTCCTTATAATGGGAGGAGAGCGCTATGAACGGCCTCTTTCTCTTTTAAAAGAAAAGATCAGAGCAAAGGGAGGGAAAGTCGCCGGCTCATTTGCGATATCTTCTTCCAGGCTCTCTGAAGAACAACTCAAAGAGGAAGTAAAAAGAAACTTGAAAATTGAGGGGGAAATATGAAGAAATCTGTCTGGCTGAAAGTGCTATTGATCCTTGTTCTGGCGGCAATTATTCTGGCTTTAGTTATTCAAAATCTTGCCATTGCTCCTTTTAACTTTCTTTTCCTTAGTTTTTCCGCTCCTATGATCGCGGTTATTTTAATTGCTCTTTTCATTGGTTTTTCTATGGGAATTTTAACTTATACCCTGATCTTTAATAAGGAAAAGAAGCAAACTTCTTCCGCTCAAAACTCGGTAAATAAGGCCCAAAAGTAAATTTATGCCGAAAACATTCTTTCTCTGCTCTTCCTGCGGTTACAAAACATCAAAGTGGCTGGGCAAATGCCCGGAATGCGATTCCTGGAATAGTTTCATCGAAGAAATAGAAAATCCCCCTGCCTCAGGAAAACAAGTGTCTACAAAAATTATTTCTCCTGTTTCTATAGAAAGTGTCCCATACGACGAAAAGGCCCGTTTTTTTACGGGAATCCCCGAATTCGACCGTGTCCTGGGCGGCATCGTGGAAGGACAGGCGATCCTCCTATCCGGGGAACCGGGGATCGGCAAGTCCACGCTTGTCCTTGGCATTGCCAATAAAATCGCCGAGAAGAAAAAGGTTTTTTATGTAAACGGCGAAGAGTCAAATTCCCAGGTAAAGCTTCGAGCGAGAAGAATGAAAACAGAAGAAAAAAATCTTTACCTCTTTTCTGAAAACAAGTTAGACAATATTATCCATGTTTTAAGAACGGAAAAACCAGATGCTTTATTTGTTGATTCCATTCAAACTCTTTTCTCCGAGCGTTACGCTTCTCTTCCTGGAAGCCTGGTTCAAATCAGGGAAAGCTGTCATGAATTGGTCCAATTCTGCAAAAGCGAAAACATCCCCCTCTTTCTGGTCGGCCATATTACCAAAAGCGGCATCATCGCCGGCCCAAAAATTGTGGAGCACATGGTTGATACGGTGCTCTTTTTAGAATCGGACTCCCGCGGAAATTACCGCATTCTAAGAAGCCTCAAGAACCGCTTTGCCGCTGTGGATGAAGCCGGATTTTTCACAATGGAAGAAAATGGAATGGAAGGCATTCAAAATATCTCGTGCGCTTTTATTTTTGGCCATGAAAATTCCGCGAGCGGCGTGTCTCTCTACCCGCACCTCGAGGGAAACCGGGTTTTCCCGGTTGAAATTCAAGCGCTGGCTGTGCCTTCGCAGTTTAATTATCCAAAAAGGACCGCTGACGGTATGGATACAAACCGCCTATTTATGCTGATCGCCATTATGGAAAAAAGCCTGAAAGTTAACTTCAGCGCCCACGATGTCTACGTTAATGTGACCAGCGGGCTGAAGGTAAAAGACCCTTCTCTGGACTTATCGGTGATCCTGGCGCTTTATTCTTCATTGAAAGATAAACCTTCACCATTAGACACAGCCGCTTTCGGCGAAGCGGGGCTTTCCGGCGAGGTCAGGCCTGTCCAAAAGGCGGAAAAGCGCGCTCAGGAAATGGCAAGGCTGGGAATAAAAAGCATTGTTCTGCCTCATTCGGGCAAGACTCTGAAAAGCATAGAAAACGCGCGCCTCCTGCCGGTAAAAACCATTACAGAAGCCATCAGCGCCGTCTTTGACTTTTGATTTATTCGTATTTATAATAATAAATCATTCAAAAAGATAAAACTATTTTGGAGAGGTTTCTATGATTGAGATGACTTTAAAACTAGAAGAGGAAAAATTAGATAGCCTGATGAAAATTTATCATACCAAAAACCAGAATGAAGCTGTAGAAAAAGCGATTGAAGAAGCTTATAAAAAATCTTTATTTCAGTCTCTTTTAAATTTAAAAGGTAAAGTAAAATGGGAAGGGAAGCTGGAAGACATGCGGAGCCAGGTAAAACCTATATACATGCCGCTGATATTTACAGGAAATGCAGAAAAAAAGGACAGACCATACGGAAAACCATAGACTGTATTATTGCCGCAATTTGTATAGAGAATGGTGTTGCTTTGCTTCATAATGACAAAGATTTTGATTTCATTGCAAGCAATTCGGAATTGAAAGTAGTCCAGGATTATTGATAACCTTGAAACAGCGGCATCTCCGGCTGGCGAGATTTTGCGGGTTTTTTCCTCTCAAATAAAAGCTGATTCCTCAAGACTGTTTCTTCCAGGTCCAATCTTTCTAATCTCTTGCCGTCACAAGTAATAAAAAACCGTGCCCTCTTTAGAACCACGCCCATTTTCTTAAGATGGTCAAAAGTAAGTGCATTAAATTTGCGGGCATGGACAATGCGCTGCGCCGATTTTACGCCGATGCCCGGCACTTTCAAGATCATCTCGTACTCCGCGCGGTTGATTTCTATTGGAAATAAGTTTAAATTACGAAGCGCCCAGCTCGTCTTTGGATCAAAATCCTCGTCCAAAAATGGATGCTGTGGATCTAAAATCTCGTTTGCCTGAAACCCATAAAAGCGAAGAAGCCAATCCGCCTGATAAAGCCTGTTTTCTCGAAGGAGCGGCGGAGAGGAAAGCGCGGGGAGATTTTTATCCAGATTGACAGGAACATAGGCCGAATAATAGACCCTTTTCAGGAACAATTTTTGATAAAGGTTCTCGGAAAGCTTGATAATATTGAGATCCGTCTCCGGCGAAGCCCCGACAATGACCTGGGTACTTTGCCCTGCCGGCACAAAAGGAAGGAATTTCTGTTTTTTCTTTTTTTCTTCCTTGCTTTCCTGAATATTCTCTCCAATGAAAGACATGGAATGAAAAATTGTCTTGCTGTCTTTCTGCGGCGCTAATAACTTCAAACTCTTGTCGGAAGGTAGTTCAATATTCACGCTCATTCTGTCTACATAAAGCCCTGCTTCGTGAATAATTTTCGAATCAGCCCCCGGAATAGCCTTCAGATGGATGTACCCATGAAAATTTTCGATCAGCCGAAGCCTTTTCACGACCGCTAAAAGCTGATTCATAGTATAATCAGAATCCTTCATGATACCTGAGCTCAGAAACAGACCCTCTATATAATTCCTCTTGTAAAAATTGATTGTCAATTGCACCACTTCTTCCGCTGTGAAAGAAGCCCTTTCTATATCATTGCTGCGCCTATTGTAACAGTAAGCGCAGTCATAAATACAGAAGTTGGTAAAGAGTATTTTCAACAGCGAAATGCACCTTCCGTCATCTGCCCAAGCGTGGCAAATCCCGGAAAAGCTGGCATTGCCCATCCCTTTATTTTCATTTGCCCGCTTGCTCCCGCTGGAAGAACAGGAAACGTCGTACTTCGCCGCCGCACCCAGAATTTTGAGCTTTTCTAATACATCCATAGATTCCCCTATTTTCCGCCTCATCCCCCCGACCCCCTTCTCCAAGTCTGGAGAAGGGGTGGTCGAAGGCCGGGGTGAGGCAGACATATTTTAGTACCAACCGCAGCAATTTTCAAGAATTTGTTTTTTTTGCGAAAAAGGTGTAAAATTATGCCTTATTTTATTATTTATGGAGGAAACAAATGGCCAAGTCTATGAAGACGATGGATGGAAACAACGCGGCGGCGTATGTAGCCTATGCCTTTACCGAGGTTGCGGCAATCTATCCAATCACTCCGTCATCTACCATGGCGGAATACTGTGATGAATGGGCAGCCAATGGCAAGAAAAACATGTTTAATGACGTGCCCAAAATTGTGGAAATGCAGTCTGAAGCTGGTGCCGCAGGGGCTGTTCATGGATCATTGCAGACAGGTGCTATGACTACTACTTTTACCGCTTCTCAAGGCTTGCTTCTTATGATCCCGAATATGTACAAAATAGCTGGAGAACTCCTTCCGGGTGTTTTTCATGTGAGCGCGCGCGCGATCGCTTCACAAGCGCTCTCGATTTTTGGAGATCATTCCGATGTAATGGCCTGCCGTCAGACAGGTTTTGCGATGCTCGCTACCAGTTCTGTACAGGAAGTGATGGATCTAGCCGCTGTGGCTCATCTGACCTCTCTCAAGTCCAGAGTACCTTTTCTGCACTTCTTTGACGGTTTCAGAACATCCGCGGAAGTCCAGAAAATCGAAGTTTATGATTATACAGAGCTTGAAAAAATTATTGATAAAGACGCGCTTCAGTCTTTTCGCAAGCGCGCGTTAAATCCAGAATCGCCGGTTACACGCGGTACAGCGCAGAATCCTGATGTGTTCTTCCAGGCGCGTGAAGCAAGCAACAAATATTACGACGCTGTCCCGGATATGGTTGAGGAATACATGCAGAAAATGTCCAAAATTACCGGCCGCGAATACCATCCTTTCACTTACTATGGTGCGAAAGACGCTGAAAATATTATTATCGCAATGGGTTCAGTCTGCGATTTGACAAAGAACGTTGTGGATTACCTGAATGCAAAAGGAGACAAGGTTGGTATAATTACAGTTCATCTTTACAGGCCTTTCTCTGAAAAATATTTTATGAATGTATTGCCCAAAAGTGTAAAGCGCATTGCGGTCCTTGATAGAACAAAGGAGCCGGGTGCTATGGGTGAACCGCTTTATCTGGATGTAAAAAATCTTTTTTACAACAAGGAGAACGCTCCTCTCATCGTAGGCGGCCGTTTTGGTATGGGATCAAAAGATACTACTCCAGAACATATTATCGCTGTCTATACCAATCTTAAACAGAAAGAACCGAAAAACAGATTCACTATCGGTATAGTAGATGATGTGACTTTCCTTTCTTTACCAACTGTTTGTGAAGATGGGGGCTGTATAGACGTGACCCCTGAAGGAACGTTTGAAGCTAAATTTTATGGCCTTGGTTCCGATGGTACGGTTGGCGCTAACAAGAACTCCATTAAGATCATTGGCGACCATACGGACATGTACGCGCAGGCTTATTTCTTCTATGACTCAAAAAAATCTGGCGGCATTACCGTGTCTCATTTGCGCTTTGGAAAGAAGACTCTCAGACTTCCCTATCTGGTAAACAATCCAAATTTTGTAGCTTGCCATGTTCCTTCTTATTTAGGAAAATATGATATGCTCAAAGGAATCAAGAAAGGCGGTACTTTCCTTCTAAACAGTATCTGGGACGAAAAGGAAGTGTTAAACCACATACCCAATCAAATGAAGAAGCAGATCGCTGATAACAATATTAATTTTTATATTGTAGATGCGACAGAGATCGCGGAAGAATTAGGCCTTGGAAACAGAACCAATACTATTATGCAGAGCGCGTTCTTTAAGCTCTCCGAAAAAATCATGCCCTATAAAGACGCAGTCGCCTATATGAAAGAAGCGATTCAAAAATCTTATGGAAAGAAAGGCGACGAAGTGGTCGCGATGAATAACGCGGCTGTGGATAAAGGCGGAGAACCTATCGCGGTAAAAGTTCCTGCCGAATGGAAGAATTTAAAAGTTGAAGCTGAAAAGAAGGCCGCAGATGTTCCTGAAATAATCAACGATATTGTAATTCCGGTTAATAGCATGAAAGGCGATGATCTTCCAGTCAGCGCTTTTATCGGCCGTGAGGATGGAACTTTGCCAATGGGAACAAGCCAATATGAAAAGAGGGGCATTGCCGTCAATGTACCGGAATGGGCAAGCGAAAACTGTATCCAGTGCAACCAATGCGCCTTTGTCTGCCCTCATGCTGTGATCAGGCCCTTCCTGATGGACGAAAAAGAGGTAAAATCCGCTCCGGCAGGAACAAAAACACTGAAAACCATTGGTAAAGGCCTGGAGGCCTTCCAGTACAAGCTCCAGCTTTCTGTTCTCGATTGTACCGGATGCGGCAACTGCGCGGATATCTGCCCCGGCAAGCAGGGAAATAAAGCCCTTGTTATGAAACCTTTAGAATCTCAAAATGAGGAAATTTCACGCTGGGAATGGTTTGATAAAAATGTTACCTATAAAACCGATATTATCCTGAATAAAGCGGCTGTAAAGGATTCTCAATTTCTCAGGCCTTATTTTGAGTTCTCCGGTGCCTGCGCGGGATGCGGTGAAACACCGTATATCAAAGTGATTACACAGCTCTTTGGCGAGAGAATGATGATCGCGAACGCCACCGGCTGTTCATCTATTTATGGTGGATCTTTCCCAACAACGCCTTATTGCGTTGACAAAAATGGCTGCGGCCCTTCCTGGGCAAACTCTCTTTTCGAAGACAATGCTGAATATGGTTATGGAATGGTTGTCGCGGACAGGGAAATGAAAGACAAACTGACCAATTTGATGGATCAGGCTATTAAAGAAGGAGCTTCCGGCGAACTAAAGGCCGCTTTTGAAGAATGGATAAAAGTTAAATTCGAAGCGGAAAACTCAAAGGAAATTTCAAAGAAAATCAAAGCTTTAGTCAAAGATAAAAAAGATGGCGCGCTGGGCAGCATTGCTAAACTAAGCCAATACCTGACAAAGAAATCATTCTGGGTGTTTGGCGGCGACGGCTGGGCTTATGATATCGGTTTCGGCGGCCTGGACCATGTGATCGCCTCGGGAGAGGATATCAACATTTTAGTTCTCGACACGGAAGTTTATTCAAATACAGGCGGCCAGGCCTCTAAATCTACTCCTACCGCGGCTATCGCTAAGTTTGCTTCTTCCGGAAAGAAAATCCGTAAGAAAGACCTCGGCATGATCGCTATGAGCTATGGTTACGTTTATGTAGCTCAGGTCGCGATGGGAGCTAACAAACAACAGTATCTCAAGGCGATTAATGAAGCGGAAGCTTATCCGGGGCCATCGCTCATCATCGCTTATGCTCCCTGTATTAACCATGGCATCAGCGCCGGAATGGGCAAAACCCAGGAAGAAGAAAAGAGGGCTGTAGACGCCGGTTACTGGCACCTCTATCGCTACAATCCGCTCCTGGAAAATGAAGGGAAAAATCCATTCCAGCTTGATTCCAAAGAACCCACAGGAAGCTTCAGAGATTTTATTATGAGCGAAGTAAGGTACTCCTCGCTTCTCAAGGCTTTCCCGGAAAAAGCGGAAGAGCTTTTCAAAGCGGCTGAAACAGACGCGAAGAGACGTTATGAAGGCTACAAAAAACTAGCCAGTTAAGAAAATATAAAAAAAAAGCGCCGCTAGATGCGGCGCTTTTTTTTGCTCAGTTATTTGTTACTTCTCTCTGGATACTTGAATGCGTAATAGTCATCTTGTCATCATAAGCCCAAACCGCCCAGTGATACACGACGCCTCCTCCCGGAAGATTGCTCATACAGCTCCCTTGGATCACTCCTCCGATCATCTGCCTGAAATCGCTAAAACTAACTTCTCCAGCGGTGCCTTTTAGGCCAGTGGTCCACATCGCGATGCAGTCGTTCTTGTTTTGTATTTTCTTTCCATCTACAGAAATGACGTTGGTAAAAACTCCCAAAATTTCGTAAGTAGTACCCGGAGACTGCCACTTAAACTCAGGGTTATTGCTGCTTATGGATTTAATCGGCGCTGTAGTCTCGATCAAAATTGTTCCGGAAAACAAAGGATTTTTCGGCTCTGGAGTTGAATTATCGCAGGAAACCCATAAGAAAACAAATAGAAACAGAAAAAAATAATAATTTTTCATAGCATTCCCCCTAAAATCCAATTCTTATACCAATGCCGATCATAACATTCTGCAAAGTTAACTTTTTGTCAGTCGTAGTATAATCGCCAAAGAAATCAAACTTTTTCTCCTGAAGAGTGATCTCCCCTGGATTCTGGTAAACCGCCTCCAGAAAATAAGAAAATGAGCTGCTTGGGAAAAGAGTCAGCCCCACGATAGCTTTGTAATAAAAAAAAGTGGAAGAAAAATCCAAAAACGGTAAAACTCCCACACCGACGCCGAGATAAGGTGAAAGTATCCTGGAAGTGCCGAAGAAATGATATTTTAACAGAAAATTTAATCGATGGTAATACAAAAGGCTATTTTCCTCAAACGCTTTGCCCGGAGCGCTTGTGTCTTTATAGCCATGCGTATAGATATAGCCGCCTATTTCCCCTCCAAAAGAAAGGCCAAAATCCCAATAATATTCAAAGGAAAAACCCCAGTCTATTTGATAATCCGGAGAAAACAGCTCAAACATATGGGAGAAAAATGAAATTCTACTGTTATAAAAAATTTGATTTTTCTGCTCTAAGTAAAAATTATAACTACTCTTTTGGTTCTCTGCTATCTCAAAAGAAACGTCCTTAACTTCATAACCCTCTTTCACAATACTAACAGAATACCTGCCCGCTTTCATTTTCTTCCCGGTAATCGGCGTAACACCGATCTGCACACCATCAATCTTTACTTCAGATCCTTGCGGCGTGCTGTCACAATCCAAAAACCCAAACTTTTGATTCAAGAGCTTAATGATTATAGCGTCCGAAAGTTCATTGATTTTTGCAAAAAGCTGATTCCCCATTTTTTCGGTGATTTTTTCAGCTAGCAGAACCTCTCCCGTATCAGACCGAACCAACCTCGCGTTTATTTCAATTCTATCGTCAATGCTGGAAAAACTTCCCATTACCAGATTATCCGCCTTTAAAAGAACACCGATTTTTTTGCCCTTTGAGACATCCTCTTCCACCAGGCCTGACAAAACCAGCTTTTTTTCCTCTATCAGGTCAGAAAGCCTTTGCCTCTCAACAAGATTAAACTTGCCGCACTTCTGAAGAGATGTCATGACGGATTCCGCAATGGTTTTCTCTAAAAAATCATACCCTTTGTTTTTTGAAATATTAATAAAATCCAAAACCGCCAGCGTTGATTGGTTTGTAGTTTCATTTCCATGCAAAGGAAGAAACGGCAGTAAAATCAAAAATGCGATTAAGATTTTTTTCATATTATTACCTCTCACCAGCCTCCCCCTTGGGATTGTCGATAAATAAAAAAATGTAGTCGCAAGCTTTAGCTTGCGTTTGATTTGCGCAGGCTAAAGCCCGCGGCTACATCAAGAAAACTAATTTAGCGGCAACCTGCCTTACAAGGGGGAAAGTTATCTGCATAAAGATTAAAAATTAATTTTATCCTCAATAATAAACTCCGGCCTATGCTTTACTTCGTCAAAAATACTGCCAATGTATTCGCCCAGAACACCAATGGTGAGAAGCTGAACGCCTCCAAAAAACACGACACTGATAATCAACGATGCCCAGCCGGAAGCGGTTTTGTGAAGAATAAAAGCGAAAACAGTGTAAATACTGAGGCCCAAGCCCACCAGAATAGACAAGAACCCTAAAGTCATGGCCAATTTTAATGGTTTCTTGCTGAAATACAAAAGCCCATTGGTGGCAAACTGGATCATTTTAGAAAGCGGGTATTTTGTCTCCCCCGCAAAACGGGCATCCCGCGCATAATAAACCGGTGTCTGTTTAAAACCAGCCCAGCTGATTAAACCGCGAATATATTTGTGCGTTTCCTTCATGCTTTTAAAAGCATCCATCACCTTCCGGCTGATAAGCCTGAAATCTCCGGTGTCTAATGGAAGCGGAACATCCGACAGAAAATTGATCACTCTATAAAAGAGCTTCGCGGTGATTTTTTTGAAGAAACTTTCTCCCTTTCTTTCCCTGCGGACGCCGTAAACCACATCATTGCCTTCCAGATAAAGCCTGACCATCTCAGGGAACAATTCCGGCGGGTCCTGAAGGTCCGCGTCAATAATAATGGCCACGTCCCCAGAAACAGATTGAATACCCGCTGAAACAGCCGGCTGGTGGCCAAAATTGCGTGAAAAAGAGATGGCCTTTACTTTTTTGTCAGCCGCGGCGATTTTTTTCAAAATTTTCAAAGTAGCATCCGTGCTTCCATCGTTGATATAAAAAATCTCATAATCCTTGTAAGCATTGTCTTTCATTACTTTTGTGACCCTTTTATGCGTCGCTTCAATTACTTGTTCTTCATTGTAGCATGGAATAATGACCGAAATTTTTAAATTAGCCATTTTCAACAACTCCTATGATTTTCTCCAGCGCCTCTTTTATTTCCCCGTTCTCTATAGAAAAAGAATAATTGCGTCCTTGATGATAAACCATGCCCAACTCTTTGAGCATCACCACACGGATACTTCCAGCTTTATTTTTCTTATCCAATTTAGCTGAGCGGAAAAAAGAATCTTCATTCATATTTTTTAGCTCATCAGTAAAACATAAAAGCCCATAATCTTTAATCAATTTGCCAATTTTCTCAAAATCATCTTCCGCTAATATTCCCCTTTGTACAGATAGCGCCGCTTCCGCGATCATTCCCATTGCTACCGCAAAGCCATGAGGAATAGCATAATTCATTGCGTTCTCTATCGCATGGCCTATCGTATGCCCAAAATTCAAAATCTGACGCAAAGACCTTTCTTTTTCGTCTTTTTGTACCACTTCCGCTTTGATTTGACAGCTTCTGGCAATCATTTCCGTAAGAAACGGCTCAGAAAGCATCCTTATACTTTCTCTATTCTCGTAGAGAAATTTAACATAATTTTTGTCTTTTATCAAGGCATGCTTAATTATTTCCGCCATTCCATTGGTAAATTCCGCTTCAGGCAGGGTTTTCAAAAAATCTGTATCCATGATAACTGCCTTCGGCTGATAAAAGCTTCCCAAAAGGTTTTTGCCTTCTTTTGTGTCCACGCCCGTCTTTCCGCCAATCGAGCTGTCAACCATCGCCAGAAGGCTGGTCGGCACCTGGATAAAAGGCACCCCGCGCAGATAAATAGACGAAAGAAACCCGGTCATATCTCCCGTCACACCGCCGCCTAAAGCAATTATGAGAGAATGCCTATCCAATCCAGCGCTGGAAAGATTTGAAAAAAGCTCCAGAATGACAGCCATGTTTTTTTGGGCTTCTCCGGCGGAGAAAGAAAAAACTTCCGCGGAGGGCAGCGCCTTTTGAATTTTATCCCGATAGAGCTTTAAAATATTGGAATCAGTCACAATCGCTATCTTTGAAGGGGCCAATCGACTCACTTCGGCTTGAAGCCGATTTTCGAAGATCCCTTCGCCGATGTAAATAGAATAAGAATTATTCAAAAATCTTTTCAATTTGAGGTTAATTTTCCGCATAGATATTTTCCACCTTTTTTATCAGACTTTTAATAATGTAAATTCTTTGCTTTTATTGTGTCTTTTTTTTGGATATACTTTGATTTCCATGCCCATTCCAATGTCTTCTAAATAACCAATTAAAGTCGAAACTTTCATATCTTTTCTTGTTTCCAATCTTGA
This sequence comes from Brevinematales bacterium, assembly GCA_020052515.1. GTDB lineage: Bacteria > Spirochaetota > Brevinematia > Brevinematales > JAOACQ01 > JAGVOW01. The sequence continues at coordinate 37,192 of JAGVOW010000061.1, forward strand.
AATGCTGGACTGAGAAAATGATTTTATTTGTTCTTGTTTATACCCCATATTTTTTCTGAGTTCTGATAATCTAATCTTAAATATTTCTTTGTCAGCATTTATCTTTGCCCTTTCAATTCTTTCAGGAGGCAACAGTAAGGACAATTCATCCAAGAAATCTTTTCTGCTATTTTTTTCTTTCATGTTTTTTCTCCAATTCTTTTAAATGTATATCATATAAATAATCTGCTTTAGGTAACATTTCCTTGTAAAAATTTTTATTTCCTTTTTTATCTCCACCAATTAGAAGTATAGCATTCCTTTCAGGATCAAAAGCAAAAAATATTCTGTAGACTCTTTGTTTATTTTGAACTCTTAATTCTTTCATATTTTTGTGTTTACTTTCATAAATTGTATCAACATAAGGTCTGCCAAGAGATGGCCCAATGTTTTTTAGTATAATAAGATGCTGTAATACAGCTTCTTTAGCATCTTCATCTAATTTTTTGATCCAATTGATTATTTCTTCAGTTCTTTCAATAATCCACATACAAATATCATACCATTTTTAATATATGATGTCAAGTGCATATTAATATAAATCCCGCTGTTTGTGTTTTCCGACAAAATCGTTATATGCCGTGTGATAGAGCCGCTTCCGGGAACAGTTATAAATGGCTCAGCTTTCATTTTTTCTTTTAAAACTGATATTAAAACAGGGGTATATTCTGCAACTTTCATAGTTGAACTATTATTTAATAGTTTTTCTATTTTATGTGTTGTCGAATCTATACCTTTGTTAACTTCTTTTTGTCGAGAAGTCATTTTTAATAAACCAAAAATTTCAAGAGATTCAAGTAAAGTTGTTAACCAAGGAATAAGAGCTAATATTAAAAAAATAAGCGCAAAAAAATTAATGCTTATCCCTTTCCGTGGTTCGTCTTTCGGGGTGATACCTTCTACTTGAGGCTCAATCCTTGCAATTTTTGGTGCCAATTCCATGCCGTTCTGATGATTTCTTCCAGGGAATACTTCGGCTTCCAGCCCAGTGTTTTTGAAACTTTATCACTTTTCGCTATGAGATAAGGCGGATCTCCGGCCCTTCTTTCGGTTTCAATGACTTTAAAATCCTTCCCAGTAACTTTCTTCACTACCTGGATCATTTCCCTCACCGAAAAGCCATCCCCTATTCCCAGATTAAAGTAATTTGTCGCTCCGCCATCCAGCAGGTACTTTAATCCCAGAATATGAGCTTCCGCAAGGTCAAAAACATGGACATAATCCCTTACAGCCGTTCCGTCTTTTGTCTCATAATCCGTGCCAAAAACCTTGATGCTTTCTCTTTTTCCAGCGGCCGCGTCCAGAATCAGCGGAATCAAATGCGTTTCAGGTACATGCGCCTCCCCTATCTCTTTATCAGGGTCCGCTCCAGCCGCATTGAAGTAGCGGAAGCGTATGGTTTTTAATCCGTAAGCCGCGGAATAATCCTCCAATATTTGTTCGATCATCCATTTGGTCCGTCCGTAAGGATTGATCTGAATCTTTCTATCGTCTTCCTCGATCGGCATTTTCTCCGGCATTCCATAAACAGCCGCTGTTGAGGAAAAAATAAATTTATTAACATTGTGCCTGCGCATTGCTTCCAGAAGGTAAATAGTATTACGCAAATTGTTCTGGTAATACTTTTCCGGTTCAATCACCGACTCGCCTACTTCAATAAAAGCGCAGAAATGCATAGCCGCTTCGATCTTATACTTCGAAAAGACCAGTTCCAATTGGACTGGATCACCGACATCCCCGGGAATAAAATCGCCCCACCTCGCAAAATCACGGTAACCCCGGCAGAGATTATCGTAAACGATGAGCTGAAAGCCCTGCTGAGAAAGTTTTTTGCACACATGACTGCCGATATAGCCTGCACCGCCCGCCACTAGAATCGCCATAATATCCTCCTATGAGAAAAAAAATCGCTTACGATTTTTTTTCGGCAAATTCAAAACCTCTTAAATAGCATAATAATCCAATGTCTCTCTATCACGAGAAAAATTGCTTAGCAATTTTTTCGGTTATATAATAACCTATTTTTTCAGCAATTGCAACGAGAAAATCTTTAAGAAAAGCTTTTGCTATTGCTAATTTATTAAAACTGACTATAATATTTACGGGATAGGCAAATAATGGGTCATTTTAAGAACGTCTTCTGCTTTGCTTTTGTAGCTGTCTCTGTCTTTTGTTTAACCAGATTATATGCTATTGTCATTGACGGCACAAATGATTTTACGGATGATGGCCGGATTCTCACTACCACAGCCGGTTATACCAACTGGATCCATTGGGACAGCAATGTGCTTTACATTGGTTATTACGGCGAAGATGTGGACGCTAACATAGACACAACGATGCTCCTGGTCTATTTATCCACAAATGTCGACAGCGGAAGTGCTTATGGGGAAATTTTCGATAGCCAGCGGCCGGTACTGCCATTCAAAGCAGACACTGTTTTTCAATACATTACTACCAACGGATGGAGAAGCGCCAGCTGGGACGGAACAGCCTGGAATTGGGACAATGCCCTGGGTGTTACATCCAATGATCTAAAGGCAATTGGAAACTTTTTAGAGTTTTCCATAGCTAAATCTAACTTAAATGACACTCCCTACCTTGCTATCTACCTTCAATTTGTTAATAGCGCAGCGAGTTATGGCGCGATACCATCTGGCACATTAGCAGATGGTTTTAAGAGCAATCCTTCAAATTTTATTTCTTTCGGCACAGATATTTGGCTGACAAACGCAGTTTCTTCATCCAATATTTACCGGACAAACGACAATGTCTTTGTTTTATCGAATAACTTACTCGCTCCTGCAAATTATCAAACCAATGTCTGGGGAGAAAATATCGTCCTTTCCAATTACGCCGCAGACGACATCGGCATATTCAAAATAGAATTTTGCACCAATTCCGGTATTTATTCTACTACTTACACAAGCAACACAAACACCCCTTATACTTCGATTCTGGACACCTCACTTCTAAATTCCGGGACTTACCAGATTTATTCGATAGCCTATGATACAAGAAACAGCCTTTATTCCACCAGTAATATTCTGGAAATATTGTCCGCTCCTGATTTGAGTATCACAAAGACCGTAGACAGTATTGAGCTTCTTTCTACTAATTTTTGCTGGCCGGGGTCTTTAGTCACTTACAAAATCACTTACTCCAACCTCGGAACGGGATACGCGACCAATGTGGTTATTTTTGAAAGAATTCCAGGACAGGCCGCTTATTACACAAATTATCCGGGAAGCGGCACAACGGATTGGCAGACAGAATTTGCACACATTCCCAACCCTGACCAGACCTATGATTCAGCGGATTACGATAGCGCTATTTCCAATATCAAATGGGTCAGATGGAAAAAGGCCAGCCTCGCGGCCGATGAAGATAATAAAACGATATTTTTAGGAGTTACCATTGATTAATGATAAATATTATGTTGCGGTATTACCGATAAAATAATAAAATAACGACAGCACAACCCCCTATTCCCCCTTTTTTAAGGGGGAATAGGGTTATATTGAGGAAGAGGGCTATGAATAAAATTTTGTTATTGATTCTATTACTGTTTTTTAGTGCTCGCACTTTGTTTTCAAATATCAAAATCCAAAATGTAATTTCGGATCTAAAGGATTACAATCACTTAATGGACGACAAAGCTGACACTTTCGCCGCCGCAAAAAAGGGCACAAACACCGTCATTATTCAGCTGGGAAGCATTAAATACATAAAGAATTTGAAAATCTATTTGAAAGAAAAAACGTTGATCAAAAATATTTCACTTTATTCTTCCGATAATTTCATCGAATGGAGTAATATATTAGAGAGAAAGAATGTAAAAGAAAACATACTGACTTTTGAACTGACAGACCTTTCTGCTCTTTTTATAAAAATAGTTATCCAGGCAGATTCAGAACTTCTTATTCAAGAAATTGAATGCAGTGAAAACCCCGCTCCGAAAAATTCCCTATTCAACATTAAAGCAGAAAATATTACTGAAAATTCCGCGCTGGTAAAGTGGGAAACAAAAATCAAGACCGAAGGCTTTTTCGTTTATTCTAAAAAAGTGAAGGGGACGAAAATGACTTTGCTGGAAATGGACTACAAAAACAAGCATTCTGTTCAATTGAAGGGCCTTTTAAAAGGCACAGAATACACATACAACATTATCAGTCAATCCCCGGATGGCACAAAAATAGAAAGCGAGTTGAAAGAATTCAGGACAAAGGGAATTCCCTTTCCGGATATATGGGAACTGAAGGCGGTGAGCATCACTCCCTTCGCGGCAAAGATGGCCTACCGGTCCAATATTCCCACAAAGTACCAGGTGCTTCTCGGCCAGAATAAAAAGAAAATGGATAAAATTATAGATGAAAAGCAAATGGCTGAGGAAAAGACGTTTGATGTTCTGGGGCTCCAGCCGGAAACCGTTTATTTTTATCAATTAATCTTAACCGACCAATTTGGAAATGTCGCGATGACACCGCCGCTTGAATTTAAAACACCGCCTAATAATATCGCTTTGGGGAAAAAAGTAGTTGGAACATTTAATTTTGTAGATGAAGACATTAAAAGAAGAGGCTTTGGAGAAAGTACCATTGAGAAAGTAGTGGATGGAAATTTAAATTATTTCGGCGGAATGGCGCTTTCTTACAATGCTGACAATGCGGATCAATACATTATTATTGATCTCGAGAAGCCAGAACCCATTCAGAGAATAGAATTATATTGGTGGGGGTTATCCTACTCTAGAGATTATAAAATTGACTTAAGCGATAATGGCATGGATTGGTTTACCGTAAAAGACCACATAGACGCTGAACAGGGTTTTGACATTGGTTCTCCGGGAGGGGATTATCTGGTAGAGCATTCCGTCCAGATCAAAAAGACCGCCAGATTGGTCAGAGTTTTTATAAAAGCAGGAAATACCCGGGGATCAAAAGTAAAGAAGTGGAATCCGCGCCAAAATCTTTATTTATGCGAGATTGCGGTAATTAAATAGACAGGAGGCTGATTATGAAGAAGGCAATGCTTTTAAGTCTAATAGTTTGCGTAACAACTGTTTTTATTCTCGGTATTTTTGTTTTTGCTCCATGGGGGGAAAGGCATTTAGGGGCAGTCACCAGCGCCGGGGTGATTCTTACCAACATTGTCCAGGTAAATTGGAATAGCGGATCTATTGGGTTGTCAACCAACGCGACAAACGTTTCCGCCGCTGTAGGGACAAACTACGGTATGACCTGGATCGGAATGACTAACCAGGAAGTGGTTTCCGGTTACAATACATCAAATGAGACCTATCTCACCAATGACGGCAACGCCACCGCTGATTTTATCCTTAGCTTTAACAGCAATGTCTCGGCTAATGCCAGTTCGACCGTATGGGCAATCGCTTTTACGAACGTAACTTCCGGCGGCGCCTCTAGCGATACTCTCAGAGTGACACTTTCTCCAGCGGGCGGAGTAAATGTTCGGTTATTGGTAAATGTGCCCGGTAATGAAACAAACGGGGCCTTTGTTCTGTTTCAATGTCTGGCATCGAATTCAAACGCTTCCGCTGAAATAGGCGCGAACGCCACAAATTATGTAGGCTTCAATGGAACAGCTTACGGAGGGAATATGGGTAAGTATGGCGCAGGGGCGGGAAATGCCTTTCTGACAAACGCCGACGCGGATTTTACAAACTGGGCCGTCACCGTAGTGTTCGCCGATATTCAGCTTTCAAAGACCGCAGAAATCAGCAACGCGGATCCTTTTGCCGCTAATACTACCGACCCCTTCCCGGGCGCTTTGATCACTTACAAGCTGCAGTTTACCAACCGGGGTAACGCCGATGGTTCGTCTGTAAAAATCATAGACTCTATTCCCACGAATTATCTCACCTATACACTTGGTTCTATTAAGAAGGGTCCCTATGGAAGTGCTTTTTCTACCTACGGCTCCCTTAGCGGCCTTTCTGATACTGAAGGAGACGATGACGGTTCATCCAATTCAGCCGCCGCGGACCAGTTGGTGTTTTGCCCGACCAATGGAACAGCTCCGGCAACCGGCGGTGTAGTAAACAAAGCGGACGGCGGCACATATTTTTACCGGACTTATTTGAAATAATTTGGTAACCCGCCTCACCCCCCGGCCCCCTCTCCAAGTCTGGAGAGGGGGTGAAGAAAGACTCCCCCTTTTCCGCGAGTGGGGAAGGGGGATGGGGGGTGAGGCGGCTGGGCGGTAAAATACTATGAAATTTATTTTGATTTTGTCTTTCATATTTATACAATTGAATCTTCATGCGTCTGTCCAGCTGATTGGAATGGATGGCTGGATTGCCGAAGTAGAAATAAATAAAACGGCTTTTAAAAAAAAACCTATTCTTTTTTTAACTTATAATGATAAAATCACAAACATTGAGTTTTTTCTGGAAGATACAAACCATTATCAGGTGAAATTAAATCTGCCGGACGGTTATTACGATTATCTGATCAAAGACAGCGAAAAAAACATCCTGGAAAAGGGAAAATTAGATTTAATCCCCCCTTTTACCATAAATATTAAAGAAATTGCCTCAGATCACATTGGGGTAACCGCACAAGCCAAGAGTTTAGAATTCATAGATGCCTATTTGTACCTCAGCAATGAGATGTTAACCAATCAGAAAGTTCTTTTCACTCAGCAAAAGAACGCTTTTGATTTCTTTCATCTGGCGTCCGGCACTTTGTATACCCTGGAATGTAAAGCAAAAAATTATCTTGAAAGAAAAGAATTTAAGACCCTATTAAAAAATATTGCCTTGAACAAGCCGGTAACCGGAACATTTACAAAATTGCCGGAGAGTAAATTTGTTGATGATTCATCTCCGGTCATTAGCAGAATCAACGACGGAAAGATAAACTGGCTATCCGGCATGGCCGCCAGCGGCGAAGTGAACGCGAACGAGCAATATGTTTTCATTAATCTATTAAAACAGTCCAATTTGAAAGAAGTCAAAGTCTATTGGCATGCCTATTATAACCCATTAAAATATTCTTTCTACTTCAGCCTGGATGGGACAAATTGGAACACAATTGAGAGAAGCACCAACCAATGGATGAAAAAAATCGCCCCCGATAATACACCAGTCATAGTGGACCATTTAGAGACCAATATGAGCGCTCAATATATAGGCATTATTATTAAAAAAGGAGAAAAAATAAAAAACTCTCTTTCTCTCAAAAATTATCTGGAGTTATTGGAGATAGAAGCCTATGAGTAGATGGCTATTCCTATTCACTTTTATCATTCCTTTGAGCTTGAACGCGCTGCCCAGTAAAGGCGCTTCTGTCTTCACAAACACGATGGGGTTAAACCTCAATGGCTTTTTTATGGGCCAGACCAATTTGTCGCTGACAGTCGGAACTTTTTATGGCCTAAGCCCTCTTGTTTCCTCCAGCAGTGTTTATGGGGCATATCCAAATTTTGAACTGAAAATTCCTATGAGCATTACCAATAATGCCAATGACGCAGACAGCAATGTCCAGATTCTTGTCGAATTTTTAAGTAATAACGCCGGGTATTCGGGCAGCAACTGGAATTACTCTCTGGAAGTAAGCTCCGTAACTCAGGGGACAAACTATTCCATTCCAACCGCCAGCTTTGGAGAAGGCGCGATTTTTAATTTCAACCTGGTGGTCTATATCCCTTTAGTCTGCCTGGAAAGTTCTAGCGGATTTTTACGGGTAACTGCCTTTACTGCCAGCAATTCCAATCACATTGCCGCACAATACACTGGTTACAATGGCCTCCCCTACGGAGGGAATGCTTCCTCATCAAAAGTCGTTCAAATCAGCATATCCCTTCCAAATCAGATCGTCAATCTTTACGCTGAGGATGATATTGATAGGATCAATTTGTTTAACGGCCTATCTGGATTACGCCGCTCGCAAAACTCTTTCTTTGTAGAATTCGTCAATAGCCCAATTGACTTAAACAGCGTTCGTTTATGGTACGCTTTAGACAGCATTGCTGACGGAAACATTGGGCCAAACACCGCTGACAACTTTATCTCTATGAAAAGCATTACGCCAAAAAAATACAGCGGTTTGATTCAAGAAGAAATGCTGAAACAGGGCAAAATTTTGTCTTTTATCTTCGAAATAGACGGAATTGCTTATCTCACAAACTGGACCTACAAACTCCTGGATTTAGGGGCTCAGGATAAATACCAGTCCGTTTTAATGCATAATATTATCAGTTACAAAACAGTTGATAATATTTTGATAAAGCTTCCCGGCATTTTAGTCGGCAAGGAAGGGAAAGTCAATATTTACTCTATCAGCGGCGATCTAGTAAAGGTTTTGCTCAGTGGAAAAGCAGACGCTCAAATAATAAAATGGGATGGCAAAGATAAGGCCGGAACGTGGGTATCAAAAGGGATGTATTTTATTGTCATCGATTTTGCCGACGTAAAAGAGGTGAGAAAGACCTATGTGAAGTGATTAGCGCCTCACCCCCTCCGACTCGGACGAAGAACAACCCCAGGGAACGTTTCCCCGATATCGGGGAAAGAATAATTCATGTGGATAAGAAGATCATCCAGATGGATGATTCTTCCAGCGAGAATAGAAATTATGAGTAATAATATAAAATTCACTTTTCTGTCCATGATTCTGCTTTTTTCTGTCAAATTTCCCCTTTGGGCGGACATTACTTCCGGGTCGGATTTTCAGAAAATCCCAAAAAGCGCCCGCGCGATAGCGTTAGGGGAAAGTTACACCGCCGCCATGGACGACATGGCCGCCATGGATTACAATCCAGCCGCTTTAAACACAATGAAAAAAATAGGATTTTCGGCAATGTACCAGAGCTGGATTGACAATAGCTATAGCGTCTATGGAGCGGCCGGTTATCGACTAGGCTATCTGGTACTGGGCGGCAGTTTTTTCTATCTGAACTATGGCGGAATAAAAGAATACGACTATTTTGGGAATTTTGTTGATAGCTATGATCCCTACGATATGAATGTAAAAGCGGCGTTATCCATGGACGGTGGAATTATTACTCCTTTTTTAAAAGGATTTTCCGTAGGAGCTTGCTTTTCCGGCATTTACCGAAAACTGATCACGGAGACGCTCTGGGGTTTTTCAATGGATACTGGATTGCATTATAAATCCACATTGTCCCAATTGTTTCAGATTCAGAACGAAAATTTTAACGAAACCTTTGGAGTTATGCCGATTAACGCTGGCTTTTCGATTCAAAACATCGGTTTTTTAGGGGAATTTTTAGCGCCTCTCAAATTCAATCTGGGCATTTGTCTGGGCCTATTTCCCGATTTTTACTTTTCTTTTGATCTCTCAAAAGATTATAACGCTACGCCTTTGCTTTATAAATTGGGCCTGGAATATATTATCGCTGAAATATTGGCTTTAAGGTGCGGTTTTGCCATAGGCAAAGATAATGGAAATTTTTCTTTTGGAATCGGGCTTAAGTACCCGTTTTTGCTCAACAATCTCCGTTTTGATTATGCCTATTCACCGCTTGGAGTCATGGGCAATAATCACAGTTTTTCCTTATATGGGGAATTCCTGTTTGAAGAAAGTTCGGATGATTATTATCAAAAAGGGCTTTATTATTACAATAAAAAGGACTACTTAAAAGCGAGGGAATTCTGGCAGAAAGCCCTGGAATTAAACCCTAACGAAGAACCACTGATCAAAAAGCTGCAGAGAGTAAATGAGGTGATTCTTTTTTACGGGCTAGAGCCAGAAGTGCCCACGAAAAATCGTCATACTATTACGAATGAAAATTCTATACAATCCGGTGTTTTTATCAGCAATCAAATGGCCCACTTCGTTTTCATAACAGAAGGAGATGAGGTAAAAAATGTTTCTGTAACCGGGGATTTTAATGATTGGGATTATCTTTCTTCTCCCTTGAAAGCGGAAGAAACCAACCAGTTGCCCTATAAAATCTGGAAATTAAGCCTCAAGCTAAAGGCTGGGGTTTATCAATACAAATTTGTTCTGGATGGGACAAATGCCGTCGATGACAGCAATAACCCTCTTTTTACTTCCGACGGAAAAGGCGGAAAAAACTCTATCTTAAATGTAACTTCCTTTGATACAAACGAAAACATTTCAAAGTAATGATTGATCCTCAAGCAAATAGGCGCGGTTAATTAACCGCGCCTATTTGTCGCGTCTATGTGTCTATGACTTGAGATTTCTCAAAAAAGACATTAAAATAATGCAGTAAAATCACAGGAGAACGAACTATGTCCAAGAATTATGATTTTTTAACTATTGAAAAAAAATGGCGGGAATATTGGGATCAACACAAAATTTTTAAGGTAGCAGAAGACCCTTCTATTCCTGAAGATAAAAGGCTTTATGTGCTGGACATGTTTCCCTACCCCTCCGGCTCAGGACTCCATGTAGGCCATCCCGAAGGCTACACAGCCACGGACATTTACTGTCGATATAAAAAAATGAGCGGTTATAATGTTTTACATCCTATGGGCTTTGACGCCTTTGGGCTGCCGGCTGAAAACTACGCCATTCAAACCGGAACGCACCCGTCTGAAACAACTTATAAAAATATTGACCATTTTCGCGGCCAGATTAAAGCTTTAGGTTTTTGTTATGACTGGGACAGGGAGATCTCTACATGCGACGCTGACTACTATAAATGGACACAGTGGATTTTCCTTCAGTTGTTTAAAAAAGGCCTGGCTTATGAGGCGCAAATGCCTATCAATTGGTGTCCAAAGTGCGGCACAGGTCTGGCTAACGAAGAAGTGAAAGACGGCCGCTGCGACCGATGCGATACGCCCATTGAAAGAAAAAATATCCGGCAATGGATATTGAAAATTACCGCTTACGCGGAAAGACTTTTGAAAGATCTGGATGTTTTAGACTGGAATGACTCTATCAAGCTAATGCAGGAAAATTGGATCGGCAAGAGCGAGGGTGCTGAAGTTGATTTTGAGATTTCCGGCTTAAATGAAAAGTTAAGGGTATTTACTACCCGCCCGGACACCCTTTTTGGGGCAACCTATATGGTTTTAGCGCCAGAGCACCCTTTAGTAGGTAAATTGACTACTCCAGAACAAAAAAAAGCTGTAGAAAGCTACATAAAAGAGGCTTCCCGGAAGTCTGATTTGCAGAGAACAGAGCTGAATAAAGAAAAAAGCGGTGTTTTTACCGGCGCCTACGCCATTAATTCGGTAAATCAGAAGCAAATTCCCATCTGGATATCGGATTATGTCCTTATTAGCTATGGAACAGGCGCCATTATGGCTGTGCCAGCACATGATGAACGTGATTTTGAGTTCGCGAAAAAGTTCGGCCTTCCTATCATCCAGGTTGTCAGCAAAGACGGCTCTTCTTATGAATTGCAGGAAGCGGAATCCACGGAAGGGTTTGCTATAGGATCCGGAAAATATAACGGAATGAAAACAGCCGATTTTAAGAAAGCAATTACGGAAGACCTCGAAAAACAGGGCAAGGGGAAAAAGACCATCAATTACAAACTCAGGGATTGGGTTTTTTCCCGCCAGCGCTACTGGGGAGAACCGATTCCTATCGTACATTGTGAAAAATGCGGTATTGTACCTTTAGAAGAGAAAGACCTTCCTTTGAAGCTCCCCGAAGTCAAAACCTACAAGCCCACCGGCACAGGCGAATCCCCACTGGCTTTAATTGAGGATTGGGTCAACACTACCTGTCCAAAATGTGGAGGCAGGGCAAAACGTGAGACCAACACTATGCCTCAATGGGCAGGAAGCTGCTGGTACTACATTCGTTTTACCGATCCACGAAACGACAAAGATTTAGCTAGCAAATCCAGTATGGAATACTGGCTTCCCGTAGATCTCTACATTGGCGGGGCAGAGCATGCTGTGCTTCACCTTCTTTATGCCCGTTTCTGGCACAAATTTTTATACGACAGCGGCGTTGTCAATACGATCGAGCCCTTTATGACCCTCCGCAATCAAGGGATGGTCCTGGGCGAAAACGGCGAAAAAATGTCCAAATCCAGAGGTAATGTTATAAATCCGGATGATGTCATTGCCGAACATGGCGCCGACACACTGCGCATCTATGAAATGTTTATGGGGCCTCTTTCCGCTGACAAGCCATGGAACACCCAGGGCATTATTGGCCTGAGAAGGTTTCTGGAAAAGGTTTTCCGGCTTTTTGATAAAGAAATCGAGGAATCCCTTCCGGTGAACGACTCCATAAATCGACTGCTTCATAAGACTATCAAGATTGTGGGTGAAAGAATTGATTCTCTCGAATTTAATACCGCCATCAGCCAGATGATGGTATTCACAAACGCTTTACAGAAAGAAGAGAAAATAAACAAAAGCATTTTACGGGATTTTGTAAAAATCTTGCATCCATTCGCGCCCTTTGTTACTGAGGAAATGTGGGAAATGCTGGGAGAAAGGCCCTCTGTTCTCAAAACAAAATGGCCCTCTTATAGGGAAGAATTGACTCAAGATGAGAAAATCGCTATTGCTGTCCAGGAAAACGGTAAATTAAGGGATACCATTTTTATGTCCAAAGATGTTACTAAACAAGAAATGGAAGAGATCGCATTAAATAGTGATAAAATGAAGAAAATTCTGGAAAATAAAGAAAAAATAAAAGTTATTAGTGTTCCTGGTAAAGTAGTAAATGTGGTAACGCGAATTGTAACTGCTTAAAATTTATTTGCAAAAAACGCTTTTGCTTTTTTTTGATTCATTTTATAATTGAGAAGTAAAAATTAGGGAAAATTGTTATGATAAATGATCTTTTAAAACTTTCTGAGAAAGGAAAAACACTTTTTGATGAGGCTGTCAAAAAAACAAAGCAAGAGCTAAAAGAATATGAAAGAATACGCACATGCTGTTACTACCAATCAAAAGGGAAAAAAGAAATAGAAAAAACCGAACTGCGTCAATTTATATCAGAAATAGCTAAGGAATTCCGGCTTAATTTCTCTTTTGACGAGCGTGAATCCGATTATTTTTTCTTTCTCAATGACAAGTTCTTTGATTTACTTGGTATAAAGATTCATCGGCTGCATCCCAACAATTATGTTATTGTAACACAAAAAAGCAACGGTCAGCCTGTTTTCATTATTCGGGACCATGACGATTATGAAGAATATAACGTCAAAATAAAGTGGAACAATGAAAAAATGGAAGATGCTGAGTTAGAAAAAGTACCCCTTTATATTTCAAAAACGAATCTTATCCATTAAAGTTCAAAATTAATGCCCGCCATCACGCCAAAACCGCTCACATCAATTTTTTCACCTACACTGACCGTGTCAGTTGAGTTTCTTGATTTACCAACAGAGCAAAAATTATAATTCACTGCCAGCAACAATGCGGATCTTTCCCCCAGCTTCATCCGCATGCCCAATTCCAGCTCCAGTCCAAATTCTCCAAAAAGATAAGTCTTTTCATCGTATTTTTGATCAGAAGCAGATTTATAAGTATTGATCATCACTTCGTAGCCCAGGCCAATCTGGCCATAGGGCACAATGACATCTGCTATCACTACAGGAATATCCACACGGGCGTTCAGCATCCAGATCAACAAATTACCCAGAGTTTCACTTCCTATGCCTGTCGTAACAATACCGGTATTAGCATTTGACAAATCAACCTTTGTACTAAAAGAAGTACGGTAATAATCCAGCGATGTGTTTACAGAAACCAGCTGGTCAATATTGAGGCCGAACAGAGCTCCTCCCCTGAAACCAGGCCCTGTACCCCAGGGAAACATCGCGCCAAGCCTTGCCTCAAAATACTTTTTCTGGCCGAAAGAACCGCTCTCGGCAAAAATAAAGCTCGTTAATAATAAAATACCGATGACAAATAATATTCTTCTCATGTTTCCTCCCGCTCCTCATATTTTAAGCAAAAACAGAGAATCCCGCAAGAAAATACAGGCAAGATAAAAAATTGAAAATAATCGGATTTTGATTTATAATATAGTGGCTGATCCGTTTCCCCTCTTGGGAGGGGCCAGGGGTGGGTTCCCTCGATAGTGCGGCAAAGCAGGAAGCCGAGGACACCCACCCCCAACCCCTCCCAAGAGGGGAGAAGTTGGCTTAAGGAGTCTTTTATGCCCTATTCTCCCCATACCGAAGCGCAAAGAAAGGAAATGCTTTCCGCTGTCGGTGTTTCTTCAATCGAGGAGCTTTTTGCCTCCATTCCGAAGAATTTACGCGTGAAATCGTTTAACTTACCGAAGGGCATGCCCGAAATGAAAACACTCGATTACTTCAAAAAATTAGCTGATAAAAACAACATCGGTTTAGTCGCTTTCCTTGGCGCAGGGATGTATGACCACTTTATTCCTACTGTTGTGGACGCTCTTTCCAGCCGCGCTGAATTTTATACCGCCTATACTCCCTACCAGCCGGAATGCTCGCAGGGGACATTGCAGGCGCTTTTTGAATATCAGACCGCTATCTGCAGGCTCACCGGGATGGATGTATCCAACGCTTCGCTTTACGATGGCGGGACTGCTTTAGCCGAAGCGGCTTTGATGGCAATGCGCCTGACAGGACGGAATAAAATCATTATGGATAGCGCGGTAAGCCCATTTTACCGGGAAGTATTAAAAACCTATCTGGCCAACCGCGACGCGGAAATTTTAGAACTGAATAGAAATGCTTTAGAAAAAACACTCGATGATCAAACCGCGGCTGTTCTGATACAAAATCCCGATTTTTTCGGCAACCTGGACAATTATAGCACCATAACGGAAAAAGCCAGAAGCCTTGGAGTGCTTTCTATTGCTTCTGTTTATCCTATTTCACTGGGGCTGGTAGAAACACCGGGCAAAATGGGTTTTGACATCGCTGTTGGCGACGGGCAGAGCCTGGGAAACCCAATCAGCTTTGGCGGGCCCAGCCTTGGTTTTATCGCCGCAAAAAAAGAGCACATCCGCCAGATGCCCGGGCGCATTGTCGGAGAAACCATTGACAAAAACGGCAAGCGCGGCTTTGTATTGACCTTGCAGGCCCGCGAACAGCACATTAAGCGCCAGAAAGCCACATCAAACATCTGCAGCAACCAAAGCCTTTGTGCCTTACGCGCGGTCATTTATCTTGCTTCCCTTGGTGAAAAAGGCTTCGCGGAATGCGCGGCCCAAAATTTCCAGAAGGCGGAGTTTACAAAACAGGAACTTCTTAAAATAAAAGGGGTTTCCCTGTTCAATATAGAGCCGACTTTTAACGAATTCACCATCCTCCTCCCTCAAAAAGCAGAAGAAATAGTCGAAAACCTTCTTTCAGCCGGTTTCGCGGCAGGCCTTCCTTTGAAGGCATATTACCCCGAATTAGAAAACGCGCTTTTAGTATCTGTTACGGAAAAGAGGTCAAAAGAAGAAATCCTTTCATTTGCGAGAGAATTGGAGAAAGCTTTATGGAAATAAATAACCAAACAATATTTGAAAAGTCTGTTGCCGGAAGGCGCGCGGTAACTTTCCCTGAGAGCAATGTCCCCCAGGTTTTTTTACCTGAAAATCTGCAAAGAAAAAGCGGCCTGGGTTTACCGGAAGCCAGTGAATTAGACATTGTCCGGCATTATACCAATTTATCCAGAAAAAACTTTTCGGTAGACACAGAGTTTTATCCTTTAGGTTCATGCACTATGAAGTACAATCCAAAAATTCTGGAAAAGGCCGCCGCTCTGGGCGGTTTTACTGACCTCCATCCTTTACTGGCAAGGCTTCCTGGGGGCGAAAAATTTGCTCAAGGGGCTCTGGAAGTCCTGTTTGAAACAGAAAAGCTCCTGGCTGAGATCACGGGAATGGACGCAGTAAGCCTGGAGCCATTGGCCGGAGCGCATGGTGAAATGACTGGCATTATGCTGATCGCGGCTTACCATAAGTCAAAGGGAAACAAGAAAAAAACTGTTATTGTCCCGGATTCTTCCCATGGAACCAATCCCGCGAGCGCGGCTATGGCGGGATACGAGATTATTACTATACCCAGCCTGTCGAATGGGGAAATGGACAGAGAACTTTTTCAAAAGGCTCTCAATAGTGAAACCGCGGCGGTTATGATGACCTGCCCCAATACATTGGGAATCTTTGAGACAAAAATTGAAGAAATTGCCCGAATGGCGCATTCTGCGGATGCTTTGATGTACTATGACGGCGCGAATTTAAACGCTATTCTCGGCAAGATGAGGCCCGGCGACGCCGGTTTTGACGTTATCCATGTGAATGCGCACAAGACTTTTGGTACTCCGCATGGCGGCGGCGGCCCGGGAGCAGGCCCTGTGGGAGTAAAAAAAGCCCTTGTTCCTTTTATCCCCCACCCTCGCGTGAAGAAAAATCCGGATGGAAGTTATGGATTTGACAAAATAAATTCTTTCTCTATCGGCAAAGCCGCTAACTTTTACGGAAATTTTGGTGTGATCCTGAAAGCTTATGCTTACATCCTCCTCCTGGGCAAAGAAGGCCTGCGGGAAGCCTCGGAAGACGCGGTTTTAGCGGCAAATTATGTTAAAGAAAAATTGAAACCCTATTATTCCTTACCTTATGACAGAATCTGTATGCATGAATGCGTTTTCTCAGCGGGAAAACAGTTGGAACAAGGCATTCACGCTATTGACATAGCCAAAGCATTGATCGAAAGAGGTTTTCATCCACCGACGGTCTATTTCCCGCTTATTGTAAAAGAAGCCATTATGATTGAGCCGACTGAAACAGAAAGCAAAGAAACATTGGACACTTTTATTAAAGCGATGATTGAAATAGCAGAACTCGTGGAAAAAAATCCGGAAGAATTGAAACTAGCTCCACGCAATACGCCGGTTTCCCGCTTAGATGAAACAAAAGCGGCAAGGGAAATGAAGGTTTGTTTATCATAGATCTCTATTTCTTTTGTTCTCTTTGCGGATTTCCCAGATAAGTACAGGCCTGAGGGACATCCCGCATCTCAATAACGGAAAATGTTTGATTGTCAAAAGCGCCCGCTTCCTTTAATGCGCCTAATATTTGTTCCGACTGGTTTACGGATACAATCATATCGCTTTCTTCCCGGGCCGGAGAAGGATTTCCGTTAGATTCTTTTCCATAATTATAAAAACTCGATCTGCAGATGGTCGCTCCAGCAGCGCCAACAGCCATAGATTCTCGAACTAAATCTCCCGCTCTCCCTTCGTTGCAAATTAAAGACAGGTCGACTAAATTTTTTAAATAACAACGGCTTTTATCATCGTTATCTGCGTTTGCCAATGACCCTTTTTTTCTCCACTCATTACTGCCTTTTAAATCATCCACAGCCATAATAATCTGCTCTACGCTTGCCGCGTACCTCATTCTTCCTCTATATATTTTTAAATTAATCAAGGCTTTATTTACCGGGTAAAGATAAATAAAACCTTTTCCCGGCTGATCGAGCTTGCCCGCTTCAATGAGCGCTTTCATCACTCCCTGAGCGTCATTCTTTTCGGCCAGCAAGTTGACTACTTCCTTTTCCGCAGGAATAGTGATCCTCAAAAGGCCAAGTTTATCTCTCAAGCCCGTACCCTGGCCGAATGTAATGGATGGAACGCATATTCCCATTTCCAGAACAGCCTGAGCGATATTATTACCCTGCCCTCTTTGAACAATACAGGATATCCCATAAAGATCGGTTTGAAAATAAAAATCTTTTTCAGATTTAGTTTTTAATGATTTCAAAGAAGAATCAAAGGAATAATCCTCCAATAGCTGTATCGCTTCTGAATAAATAGTGCATCTTCCCGGAATAGATAAGCCTGACTCCGCAACAAGGAATGAGAGAATATCTTCTTCTCTATCCGCAGGGACATAAAATTTATAGATATCTAAGGGATCTTCATCCAGGCCAGTCCCTGAAATTGCCCCAAATATATTTTTCTTTTCCCTGAGGACAATAGCCCTCCCGGCTTGAACATGAAAACGTTCTATGCCGGCTTTTTGAAGGGCATCTTTAAACAAATGAGACACGCCCTTGTATATTTCGCAAGTGATTTTTTTCACTTTATTTTTTCTCATTTCAATGCTCCTGACTATTTAGTTACTTGAAGATCGGTACGCCGCTTTTGATTAACATACAATCCTACCAAAAGCACAGATAAAATAGGAAAAACAGACGCGCAGGCCAATATCCCAAATCCTTCCACGACCCCGACCTGCCCGCCAATTCCAAGGCCCATTGCTAAAACCAGCGGAACCGTTATAGGGCCTGTTGTAACCCCCGCGCTATCCCAGCCGATATTAACAAATTCCTCACTGGAAATTTTTGTGATCAGCAACAATATGAGATAAGGCGGCGTCAGCAGAAAAATAAGCGGAATATTCCAGATGATTTTAGCGACTCCCACAGCTATCCCAATTCCTACTCCAACCGCTACTGCCTGCATTAAAAGCGATTTTTTAAACGTACCGACTGTTAATTCCTCTACTTTTATTCCCAACGCGTTCAAAGCGGGCTCCGCCAAGGTCGCCCCATAACCCATAATAAAACCAAACAACAATACAATTAAGATTCCCCACAATCCTCCTTCATTGCCAAAAAGAGGCCCTCTTTTTGGGACAAAAGAATATTGCTTCATTACGGGGTTGTAATTACTGACATCAAATGGAAGTGCGACATAATTTTGATTCAATTTAGTATAAAAAAAACTTTCCGTTGTACCGTCAGGAGATAAAGATCTCTGTAATAATTTAAGGTCAAATCCATTGATAACCTGCTTCTGATCGGTAAGGCTGATCGCTTTAAAAGAAGAGGGAAGTTTTTCTCCCACTTGATTACCCAGTTTTGACAATCCAAGCTCAATGCCGGCATTAAACAACCCAAGCCCAATCACAGCAAAAGAAATTCCAAGAATCACTTCATCAAAGCGCGGCAATTTTTCCCTGAGAATGATAACCAATACCAATACAAGTAAAATACAGAGCGGAATAATAGCCTGCACGGCAAGAATTCCATTTCGAATGAAAATCGGACCTGCCATCGAAGCATTTTCTGCCGATTGCCCTTTCCAGCGGAAATATTCCTCATCGTTTCCAAAAACAGCTTTTCTCTTCTGGCTGTCTAAAGCAAGCGTGCTCATAAAACTATTCATCTGAGCGCCATTGTTATTAAAAAAAGACAGCACTCCTTTGTCAGAAGAATTTTTTAAGGCATACCCTGTCATTTTATCTTCATTTTCAAACAAGATTATGGTTTTTGCGCGGTTTGAAGGATGAAAAAAACTTTCCTCATGCATCGGCTTCGGAACCCCTGAATTCAGAATTAGCCCCAAAAGCATGACGGTTATTACTGGAAAAGCGGAAGCCAGAGTAACCACCCCAAACCCGGAAGAAGCGCCCGATTTTTTCACGACAATCCTGGAAATACCGATCCCCAGAGCTATCACTAAAGGAACAGTAACCGGCCCTGTGGTAACACCGCCGCAATCCCAGGCAACCCCGGTAACATACATCATATTTGGATCAAAAAAAGCCCATATCGACAAGGGAATAAGTATCAAAGTAAAAATATAAATAAAAGGTTTTAATGACCATCCATATAAAAAGCGCAGCATCCCAAAAACAACCGCAATCCCCACTCCAATCGCGACCGCGTATACCAGATAATTTGAATATTTATTTAACAAAAGAAAAAGCAAAGGCGCGTCCCATGCTTTTACGGAAGACCCGGCGGCTTTTAAAACCCCAATAGCGGGCTCCGCGAATGTAACGCCCATACCCAGGACAAAGGAAAAAATTAAAATGAAGAGAAGCCCTGATTTCTGAGGCAGCTTAATTCCGCATATTTCACCCAGCGGCATGAGTCCTATGAGAAGGCCTTCCATAAAAAAAGCAAGCCCCGCCACTACTAACCCGATTCCAAGAGCGATAACCGCAGACTCAGCGACAGGTATACCCAGAATAATAATCTGGAAAAACACCAGATAAAGAACAATCAAAGAGACAGATTGGATTTGTTCCTTAAACTTGGAAACAGCATAAGGAAAAATCATTCCTATAGCTTCCGTGAATTTTACCTTAATCTTGCCCGCTGATTGCTGAATCGACATGGTGACTCCTCGAAAGTATTTCTGACAATACACTAATTATCGACAAACAGCGCTTAATATTTTAAAGTTTTTAAGAATTATAATCGAGCACAACCCTATCCTGCCTCACTTTCGAAACAAATTCCGTCGCCTTTTTGTGTTCCGGGTGGTGTTGATAACGGTCCAGCGCCTTTTCATCCTCAAACTCAGAAACCAGAGCCACATCATAAGCCCCTTCCGATAAACTAATATTAATTCCCACTTCTAATTGGATAATTTCCGGGATTTTTTCCTTCAACCCTTCCAGAAGCTCTTTTAATTTCCTGGCATTTCTTTCCTTGCTTGACCCCAGAGCCTCATCTTTAAGCCTCCACATCACAATGTGTTTTATCATGAAATCCCCCTATGTGCATCTAACCATACGATAATATCCTTCGTGGCCTCGTCCCGGTTGGTCTCATTGAGAAGCTCATGCCGGGCACCTGGATAAAAACGGTAAGCAATATCTTGAATGCCCAATTTTTGATAAGCTTTTATAAGAGAACGAACGGTTTTAGTTTTTTGGCCTACCGGGTCCATTTCGCCTGCTATCAAATAAATCGGCAAATTTTTCGCGATTTTAGACATTTCTTTCCGACTGTGAATCCATCTGAGCCACACCGCCAGATCGTAAAAATACCCCGACGGAAAAATAGTCCCGCAATAAGGATCATTTTTATATTTGTCCACCTCGGCAATATCCCTGGAAATCCAGTCATAACGAGTCCGGGTCGGTTTAAAATCGTTATTGTAGGAACCCATCCCCAGAGACAACAAAAACGGGCTCTTCTGATCCCTGCTGCCTCTGATGAATATTTCCAGCCCTGCCAAAACAAGGCCAATGTCGGCCAAAATTCTTACTTTCCCTATAGTCCCTGATAAAATCACGCCTTTCAAGTTTTCACCATACTGGGAAATATACCCCTGAACTAAAAACGACCCCATGCTGTGGCCAAATAGAAAAAGAGAAAGTCCCGGATGCTCCTTTTGAATGATTTCTGAGAGCTGCCGCATATCTCCCATCATCCAGGAAAAGCCGTCTTTATCAGCGATAATGCCCAGTTTTTCCACATCTCCTACAGTCCTTCCATGCCCCCGATGGTCATTAGCGTAAACAATGTATCCGGCTTTGGTTAAAGCCTGCGCAAAGCGCTCATAACGAAAGGCATGCTCAGCCATACCATGAGAAATCTGGACTACCGCTTTAGGTGTAATTTTTTCTTCCGGAAGCCAGTAATAAACAAAAATCTCAGCGCCTTCTTTGTCCTTGAAGGCAAATGTCTTTGTTCTCATTATTCTCCCCGGATTTTTTGCCTCGCTTAAAAAGTTACTGATTATTATATAATCTTCTGTATCAAAAAAGCAAAAAAATACCAAATTCGTCTTTCCAGATAGATCATTCTGCAGCATCCGCAAAATGTAGAACAAACAAAGCTCACAACCAAAATAGCCCTAAGGTACTTTTTAAAACATAGAAAAATTGTCATAAATTTTTTCTTTACATTTATAAATAAATCAATTATACTACTAATGAGGTTAGACTAGCAATTCACTTCACTTCTCTCTGAATTCAAAAAAATTCGAATTTTAGCTCAATGCATCAGGCCCCTTTATTATTGCTTTTACCGATCCTTTTAGTTTGTAGAGGTACAAAAATGACAGGGAACAATCATTCCTTTCATATACCCGTTATGGGTATCGGCTTTACGATTGATACTCCGCTTAAGGTAGCAAAATATGGGATATCTTCCGTGATATCGCTGGTAGATGACGCTCTGATAGAGAATGTCCGAAAAAAAATATGCGCTGATTTCAATTTGGAGTACAGCGAAATATCTTCGAGCGAACCGGATAGCCGGGCGAGAAGAATTACTGAATACTTGAATCTCTTAAACCGCCTGGTAAACCGGCAATTTGAGGCACTCAAAAACTCCGGTTTCGAAAATGGTTCTGAAATCACGATTTTCTTTAACTATTTACCAGATGACTCTCCGCTCAAGGTAATGTATCTGGAACAGGCAAAAACTCCAGACACAGCCAAACTGCAAAAACTTCGCGAAGATCTCCTGAAATTAATCAATCCAGGTGATATTGACGTCAACATTATGGTAAAGCTAGACAAAAGTCACTACAAAAATGGGGGGGAATTAGCTCCAGAATACTCCGAAGCACTTTCAGCGTTACGCGGATACGCAAAAAGCGGCCTCTATTCATCCATCATACTTTCTGCCGGTTTTAATAGACGCCTTGCCGCTTATATGGAAAATTTTGACGATTTCTTCCCCGATGAGCAGGGATTTTTGAAAAAGAAAATTACGTTGAAAGTAAGCGATTTCCGCTCGGCTCAAACACAATCAAAGTTTTATGCTAAAAAAGGATTGTGGGTGTCTGAGTACCGCTTGGAGTCCGGCTTGAATTGTGGCGGACATGCCTTCGCGACAGAAGGAGAATTGATGGGGCCGATTTTAGAGGACTTTAAAACCAAAAGGCCCGAGTTGATAGGAACTAATTTTGAATATTACCAGAAAGCCATTGAAGAAAAAAAAGGCTTTACTTTAAAAAATCCTCCCGTCTCTTTGATAACAGCGCAGGGCGGCGTCGGTACTGCATCGGAGCATAGATTTCTCCGCAACTATTACCAGCTGGACAGCATTGGGTGGGGTTCCCCTTTCTTGCTTGTCCCTGAATCCGTGAATATTGACGAGGGAACGCTAAAAAAACTGGCATCTGCCGGTGAAAATGAAATTCAATTGAGCAATATCTCTCCTCTGGGTGTGCGATTCTATACCCTGGTAAATTCTGAAAGCGAGCTCGCGAAAAAGAAAAGAATAGAATCTGGCAAGCCAGGAAGCCCTTGCACCAAAGGTTTCTTGATGCTGAACACAGAGCTGTCTGAGAAACCGGTCTGCATCGCGTCAAACATTTACCAGCAATTAAAGATCAAATCTCTGCAAAATCAATCGCTCACTGATGCGCAATACCAGGAAAAATTTGCTGATGTGGTCGCGAAAGCATGCCTCTGCAAGGACCTTTCCGGTTCCGTTGAGATCAACTACGAATTAAAACCGGAAGCGGCTGAAAAACTGACTCCAGCTGTCTGCCCCGGCCCTAACCTGGCCTTTTTTTCAAAGATTTCTTCATTAAAAGATATGATCAGTCATATTTACGGAAGACTCAACCTCATTACACAGAAAAGGCCGCATATTTTTATCAACGAATTAAAGCTTTATCTGAATCATTTAGTAAAAGACATCGCGGATTGTACAAAGGAACAATCGGCCCGAAAAACAGAAAGTCTGAGGAACACTTACCGTAATTTGCTCAATGGAATTGAATACTATAAAAAAATTGCGGCTCACTTTGCGGAAGAACCTGAAGACTTTAAAACCGCTTTCCAGCAAGGGCTGTCTGCATTAACAGAACAGCTGGAGAATACCGTTCGCAATAACCCAATCCTGAGCTCAGTCTCACCCTGATAAATAGCATCAGCCCTTCTTCTTGTTCTCCATTGCTTTTTTATACAACTTTTCATATTCCAATACGCTTTTATCCCAGGAAAAATCTTTTGCCATCGCGTTCCGGATCAATAGTTCAAGATGGTGCTTTCTATCATAATAAGTACTGACCGCCCACCCCACCGTATAATAAACCGCATTCGCGCTCGCTTCATAAAAAACAAAGCCTGTTCCTTCCCCGGTGGCTTCACGATAGTTTTCCACTGTATCAGCAAGGCCGCCTGTAGCCCGGACAATCGGCAATGTTCCATATTTCAGCGAATAGATCTGATTCAGGCCGCAAGGTTCATAAAGCGAAGGCATAAGGAAGAAATCGCTTCCTGCCTCAATCAGATGGGCCAGTTCATTGTTGTAGCCGATGTAAGAGCCGATTATACCGCCGTAGCGCAAAGGAAGCCACTTAAAGAAATCTTCCAGCCTTTTGTCACCGGAACCCAAAATGACAAATTGTACCCGCATAGACTGCACTATATCTTCAATCGACTGGGCCAGAAGTTCCAATCCTTTTTGAGAAACAAAACGGCTGACTATGCCCACGATCGGAATATCCGGATTTTCCAGAAGGAGAAAACGCTTCTGCAATTCTTTTTTGCAGAAGGCTTTGCCTTCTTTATTTTCAATCGAATAGTTAGCGGGAATCAAATTGTCTGTCTCCGGGTCCCAATGCGCATAATCCACGCCATTGAGGATGCCTGTATAATTCTCGCCCCGGTCGTTTAAATACTGCGCGAGGCCATATCCGCCGTCAGAAGTTTTCGTTTCCATGGCATAAGTAGGACTGACTGTATTAACAATATCCGCGAACACAATCCCGCCCTTTAAGAAATTGACGCTCCCAAAACATTCCAGTTTGTCCCAGGTAAAATTCCTTTCACCCAGGCCGATATAGCCATAATGAGATTTTGGATAAATCCCCTGATAAGCCATATTGTGTATGGTTAAGACACTCGCGGCTTTGCCCAGAATGGGATCATCCCAGTGCCAGACCTTTAAATAAGCCGGAATTAACGCAGTCTGCCAGTCATTCGTGTGAATAATATCGGGAGAAAAATCAATATCCCGGCAAAGCTGGAGAGCCGCGCGCGAAAAAAAAGCAAAACGCCTCGGATTGTCTAAATAATCATTAAAATCTTCATCATGGTAAAGGCCGCTTCTTTCAAAGTAGAGATTAAATTCAATTAAATAAAGCGTTACTCCATCCATTTCTGTTTTATGAACCGTACACCATTCCTCGCGATCCCCCATCCACACTCCCATATTGTGAA
This sequence comes from Brevinematales bacterium, assembly GCA_020052515.1. Classification (GTDB taxonomy): domain Bacteria; phylum Spirochaetota; class Brevinematia; order Brevinematales; family JAOACQ01; genus JAGVOW01. The sequence goes on from JAGVOW010000061.1 coordinate 62,064, forward strand.
TAAAAGGTTCTATTTTGTATTTTCGGACATCAAGAAAAGAATATTTCGGAATCACGACACGCACATCATAGCCCCGTTTTTTCAAGGCCTTGGGCAAAGACCCAGCGACATCCGCCAGGCCGCCTGTTTTAGCGTAAGGAGCGCATTCTGAAGAAACTATTAAGACATTGTGCTTCTTTTTCATAGAACATCCTTATGAAAATTTTGCCTTCTTCCCCATCTTCGTGCCGTTCTATCGTTCCTTCAACCCATTCGCTCATTGCTTCGATCTATTCTTCCATTCCTACGAGCCATTTATCCGTATCTTCATGCCGTTCCGTCGTTCCCGCGAGCCGTTCCTTCATTTCCACGAGCTATTCTTCTGTTCCTACAAGCCGTTTATCCATTCCTACGAACCGTTCTCTCATTGCTTCACGCCGTTTCTTCATTCCGGCGATGACGTTACAGCCCCCTGCCCATACTGGCTGTCGCTAAGGCGCGGTTAATCTTCTCAATATATTTTAACTCTTTTCTCTTATAAAGACAATATCCTGATCTTAATTCTTTACATCACCAGATCAATAATCAAGCCGCGGATATGGTTGGCCAGTTTCAAATAAGACAATCTGTCTTTCTCGCCAGACAGGATCAGCCTTGCCAGTTCAGCCATATCCTCATCAATGGTTTCTACTGTTTTGTATAGTTTTTGTTTGGAGAAGCTTATCCGGGAAACGGTGTCTTTTACCTCAAGGTTTTTTTGAATCAGAGAAATAAAAAGTTGAATGTGTTTTTTATAGCGGTTGAAATTCTCCGGGTCCGGGTTGGTTGAGAGGCTTTCGCCGATCTGCTCAATGAGGCCAGCGAGGTTCTTTAAATCGGCATTTTCTCCCTCTTCAAAAGAAAGCTCCGGCGCCGCTTCATTTTCAATGTCTTTGAGCGTGTCCAGAAAGCTGGCTTCAGCATTTACTGGTTTTTTTCCTTTTTTCAATTGCTCTTTTGTGGAAACAAAACGGTTTTCAACGCGCATTTTTATTTTCCTTTTCAATATACGCGTAAGCATTGTGGTTGTGGATAGATTCAAAATTTGTCACTTCTACTGAATACCAGAGAATACGATTGTCCTGATTTAAGAGTGTCACGACATCTCTGGCCGCGTCTTCCACAAATCTGGGATTTTGATACGCCATTTCTGTTATGTATTTTTCATCCTCTCTTTTGAGCAGTGTAAAAAGCGGAGCGGAAGCCGACTTCTCCGCGATATCAATTAATTCTTCAAACCAGACCATTTTAGAAGCAATCACCCGGATCTTCATTACGCCCCTTTGATTGTGAGCCCCCTCGCTGCTAATTTCCTTCGAACATGGGCAAAGACTATGGACCGGAACATCCACCTCAATGATCAGCTCTAATTTCTCGCTTTTTCCTAATTTAGCTTCCACACGGCAGATATATTCCATCGGGCTTTCTATTTTTGAAACAGGCGCTTTTTTGTAAATAAAATAGGGGAATTCCAGTTCCAGATGGGAAGTCTCACAGTTAAAGGTTTTTCTCATGTCTTTAAGAATTTGATCCAGGCCTTCCTGTTTGAGATTGATATTGTGACGGCTGATCACTTCAATAAAACGGCTCATATGGGTGCCGCGATAATGATGAGGCAGATCGACGTACATATTGATCCTGGCTATCGTATGCTGAGGCTTGCCGCTTCTATCCAGAACGCTGATCGGAAAACTGAGTTGATTGATCCCGACTTTATTGATAGGAAGATTTCGTGTGTCTCTTTCACTCTGAACATCTTTCACTTTTTCTCATTCCTCCTGCTCACAAAGCTGGATTCCGTTTCCCAGAGAATGATTTCATAAAGCTTGTAATGGTCAGATTTCAAAGGCTTATCGATCTTTTCCCAGATCCAATCGGCAATATTTTCCGCGGTGGATTGCTCGATTATTTCATTGATATAATGGTGGTCCAATTCTTCCAGAACTTTTTCCTCAACTATCTGTTTAAATACTCCAAAATCAATAATCATCCCGCTGTCCGGATCAGGAACGCCTTCCAGCGTCACACGAAGTTTGTAAGTATGCCCATGGAGATTCTCACATTTGCCCTTATAACGAATGAGATTGTGAGCCGCGTCAAAATGAAATTCTTTTGAAATATACATAAATATTCTACTTTACCGCTTTCAATACTTTTCTATAAATATCTTCCGCGGTGAGGCCAAAGTGTTTGAAAAGGCCCGCTGGTGTTCCCGATTCACCAAATGCATCCATCATCCCGATCCGAAACACACGAGTAGGATACTCTTCGGACAGCACCTCGCTTACCGCTCCGCCCAACCCGCCGATAATGCTGTGCTCTTCGACTGTCACAACGAGCCGTGAGGATTTCGCGATACGGATCAAAGCATCATGGTCAATCGGCTTTACCGAAGCAAAATCCGCGACCAGCGTCGAAAGGCCCTGCGCCTCCAGCAATTTTGACGCTTCGATCGCTTCCGGCACCATCATCCCAATAGCGATCAGCGCCACATCGGCTTTATTCGCTTCTTTAATAATATTCGCTTTTCCATCTTCAAAATGATAGCTGTCGTCATAAATAACCGGAGATTTCGGACGGCTCAACCGGATATAAACAGGCCCTTTTACAGCAACCGCTTCCCGGACAATTCTGCCGGCGGAAACAGAATCTGCCGGCACATAAATGTGCATATTTGGAATAGCCCGGAGAATAGCAATGTCTTCCACTGTCTGATGAGAAAGCCCATCTTCTCCTACTGAAATGCCCGCATGGGTCGCAGCAATTTTTACATTCAAATTCTGAGCAGCTATAGAGTTACGAATCTGTTCAAAAGGCCTGAGCACAGCAAACATCGCAAAACTACTGGCAAAAACCACTTTCCCGGAAAGAGCCAATCCCGCGGCAAAGCCCATCATGTTCGCTTCCGCTATGCCGAGATTAAAAAACCGGTCTGGAAATTCTTTCGCGAAAACACTGGTTTTAGTAGAGCCGGATAAATCCGCGTCTAAAACCACAATGTTTTTATTTTCCCTTCCCAGTTCCGCAAGAGTCTTTCCATAAAAATCCCTGGTTGCCTGCATCTCGAGCTTGCTCATTTTTCCTCCAGCCAATTCTCTAAAGATTCAACACAGCCCAGTTCTTCAATGGCTTTGATTGCCTCATCCTTCGTGGGCGCGGCGCCATGCCATTCGCATTTATTTTCCATAAAAGAAACACATTTTCCTTTAATCGTATGAGAAATAATCACCGTGGGTTTTTTAGACCCGCGATTTGAAACAAAGAACTCCACAGCCTTTTCTATTTCATCAAATTTATGCCCATTAATTTCCATAGTATTCCAATTAAAAGAGGCGAATTTTTCCGCGATGGGGTAAACGCTCATAACATCTGAAACCAGCCCATCAATTTGAAGTTCATTATTATCGACGAACAGACAGACATTGTCCAATTCGAAGTGCGGAATCGCCATGGCCGCTTCCCATATCTGGCCTTCCTGGATCTCGCCATCTCCCGCTAAAACAAAAACGCTATAATCTTTCTTATCCATCTTTCCCGCCAGAGCAATCCCTCCAGCTATGGAAAGGCCCTGCCCTAAAGAGCCTGTGGAACTGTCCAGGCCAGGCAATTTGCGGCTGTCAGGATGCCCCTGCAATGGACTACCCAGTTTTCGTAAGGTCTTCAATAGTTTTTTTGGGAAAAAATTTACCGCGGCTAGCACCGCATAAAGAGCGGGAGCCGCATGCCCCTTCGAAAGAATAAACCGGTCTCTTTCTTCCCAATAAGGATTTGCGGAATCAAATTTCATCACTTCAAAAAAAAGATAGGCAATCACATCTATTGCTGAAAGAGAACCTCCAGGATGGCCGCTGCTCGACTCCGATAGCATCAAGACAATATCCCTGCGAAGTTTATTTACCCGAACTTCCAAAAAGGCCCTTTTTTTTGGGTTCATTCCTTTCTCCCCCGCAACGATTCTTAGGTAATATTTTAATGGGAAAGAGAAGAAATGTAAAATTATTTTATCAGGAATAAAATGTGAGGTGCTTCTTGCCGTTCTTTAGGATCGTAATGTGATTGCGGTTCGAATCAATGACTACCTGAATGGTTTTTCCGCCGGAAGAACGAGTGATCTCAAAGTCAGAGAGTCTTTTATTAAAATTAAAACCATCCTGTCGATGATCGCTTAAAGGCGAAGCTTTCTTTTTTAAGCACAAAATATCCTTATAAAAAGAACTGGAAGAAGCTTCTTTTTCAACCCACTCATATTCTTCCTGCCCGGAAGCGGTCATGGGCACACCGGGGGTAAAAAACTGAACTGCTTGAAAAGGCATTCTACTTTCCCCGGAAAAAGTAAACCCGGGCGTTTGAGTCGTATAATTTTCCAGGAAAATAAGCCTTTTTGAATTTTGAGGGTAATACTGGTATTGCGTAAGAATATAATTATTTATCTCTTCCACACCATAATATTTTTTATGAATTCGGTCCATAACGCCGCTAAAGCTCCAGTCATAAATCAAATCAAAGCCTACTGAATAAAGCTCCGGACTTTCTTCTTCTGCCATCATAACGATATCTTTTTTGAGTAAACGCAAACAAGAGATAACTTCTCTTAAATTTTCTATTTGAATGTATGATAAAACATGGAGCCGATACCCGTCAACATGATATTCCTTGACCCAATATCCAAGAATACCTTTCAAAAGCGTTGTCTTTTTTGGAGCGCTGATTGACCTATTTAAAACAAAATCCACGATCACCCGGATATTCAATCGATGCGCTTCCTCTACCAATTTCTGAAAATCAAGTTTACTTCCCAGCAATTGATTTATTTCATAATAATCCGAAGCTTTGCTGATCTTAGTGAGATCCTGGATCGGGCCAAGCCAGATTGTATTAATCCCTGTTTCCTTCAAAGAAAAAAGTCTTTTCTTTAGTTCCTGAAAACCAATAATCTGTGAAGAGTCTTTTGGATGCGCGGAATAAATAACCGCATCATCGAGCCATTTGGGAGAATGAATGACAGTTTTTCTGGCAATTTCCGGCACAGAAACTTCCTCCATTACATAGACGTATTTCCACAAGCCGGCCGTTTCTTCCCGAATATTCTCAAATTTGACAATTAAAGTATTTTCTTCCTGAATCGCTTCTGTCACATCAAAAACCTGCTTGCCAGAAGAAAGCTTGGTCTTGCCGGTCAGTTTTCCATTAAGCCAGATTTTACCCTCATCCACACCAAAGAAAACAAGATAAACAAAGTATTCCTCACTTTTAGAAAAAGGAAAATCTTTTTTCACCCAGGCACTTTTTAAGCCCCGGAATAATTTTGAAAAAATAGGATTAGGCACCTCATAAGACTGGCATAAAGAAACATTTTCTTTTGATTTCCAGGATTCTGGAAGATAGAAAAGATCCTTTTCCCCTTTATTATCTAAATCAGGCAAAAAATCCCAATTGCCTTTTAGATTTATTTCCATTCTTTCTCCTATGAGAAAAATTGCAGTGCAATTTTTCGGCTATTTTCAAACTTTTTACTGATATAATAATCCAATTCCGTTTGTAGAGACGAACGACCGTTGGTCTCTACAAACGGAATTGCGCTCGATTTATCATACCAGCTTCTAATCCGAAAGCTTATTTTACTTTTATATTATAAACCAGTCTTTACAAATTTGTATCACCCCCGACGGGTGAAGCGTTTTCTTGTTGACAAAATAGTGAAAAAAAATTAAACTAACTTATGCTAAAATTGAATTCCAACAAAATATTCGTTCTGGATACCAATGTTATTCTCCACGATTATCAATGTATTTACTCCTTTTCCTACCACAATGTTATTATCCCTATTACAGTATTGGAAGAAATCGATAAGTTTAAGCGCGGCAATGAAATCATCAACTATAATGCAAGGGAATTTATTCGGGAGCTCGACGAATTGATTGATGGCAAACTTCTGAATGAAGGGGCGTCTCTCCCGGACGGCGGGATGATATTGGTGGAAACAAACACTATGAAAGACCCCCTGCTTTTGGAAACATTCTGGGAAGACAAGCCTGACCATCGAATACTTTCAGTCGCTTATAATCTCTCAAAAGAATATGGGTCAGAAAAAGTCACTCTAGTTTCCAAAGATATGAATCTCAGGATGAAAGCAAAGAGTTTTGGCATCAAGGCTGAAGACTACGAAACCGGAAAGATCAAAAATATTGATGATTTATACACCGGAAAATATTTAATTGAAAATGTTCCGGCCAACATTATTGATGAGATATACAAAAACGGTTTTATTTCTTTAGAAGAAGCAAAATTAGACATACCTACACCCTATCCCAACCAATATTTTATTGTTAAAAACGACCATAAAAGCATTCTGGCCAATTACCATTCCGAGAAAAACTCGCTCCGGCTGGTCGAAAAAAAGAAGGCTTATGGAATTGCTCCTAGAAACGCGGAGCAGATTTTTGCGCTTGATGCCCTTATGAATCATAAAATCAGCCTGGTCAGTCTTTCCGGCAAAGCTGGAACTGGTAAAACCTTAATGGCACTGGCAGCTTCTTTGGAAAGAAGGGGAGATTACCGTCAGATTATACTTGCCCGTCCTATTGTTCCCCTATCCAACCGGGATATCGGCTACCTTCCTGGAGATATCCAGGAAAAAATAGACCCCTATATGCAGCCTCTTTTTGACAACCTTTCCGTAATCCAGCACCAGTTTGAAGAAGATTCCAATGAATTTCGAAAAATCAAAGAATTATTGGACTCAGAAAGGCTCCTTATTATGGCGCTTACTTACATTCGAGGCAGAAGCCTGTCAAAGGCCTATTTTATAGTGGATGAAGCGCAGAATCTGACCCCCCATGAAGTAAAAACCATCATTACCCGGGCAGGCGAAGGGACAAAAGTTGTTTTTGCCGGCGATCCTTACCAGATTGACACGCCTTATCTGGATTCAAGAAGCAACGGATTGACCTATTTAATAGACCGGATGAAAGGACAGGAGATTTATGCCCATATTACCATGGAAAAAGGCGAACGTTCGCATCTCGCAGAATTGGCTTCCAATCTGCTTTAATTCATCTTTATGAAAGAAGCATTTTACTTCTCCAGACAGGAAGGTCAGAAATCCCAATGTCAGCTTTGTCCGCACAATTGTTTGACAAGTGAAGGCCAATCTGGGATCTGCAAAGCGAGAATCAATAAAGAGGGGAAACTCTACAGTTTGAATTATGGTGTTATTTCCAGCATGTCACTGGATCCAATTGAAAAAAAACCTCTTTATCATTATTATCCAGGCTCCCAGATTTTTTCTATCGGGACACTGGGCTGCAATCTACATTGCCCATTTTGCCAGAATTATCAGATCTCACGCTATTTTGAAGAAAATACAAATCGTTTTTTTGCCCAGTTTTCTTCAGAACAAATATTAGAATTGGCGAAGAAAAATATTGCGGCTTCACCCTCCTGTTTTAAAGGAATTGCTTATACCTATTCCGAACCGCTCATAGCGTATGAAACTGTCCGGGAATGTTCAGAATTATTCAAAAATAACGGCTTCAGAAATATATTGGTCACTAATGGTTTTATAAACTCAAAACCCTTGAAGGAACTATTGCCCTTTATTGATGCCGCAAACATTGATCTAAAGGCTTACACAGAAGAAAATTATAAAAAACTGGGCGGAAGATTAAAACCGGTATTAGAAACAATTGCAGCCTTTAAAAACGCTGGAATTCACATTGAGATAACAACTCTGCTGGTTACCGGCCTGAATGACCGAATGGAAGAACTGGAAAGCCTGGTAAAATGGATAGAGAAATTGGATAAAAATATTCCTCTTCATATTTCCCGCTACTTCCCGCAATACCATTATCAAGAACCCCCTACTGATCTTCATTTTATGGAAGCTGTTAAAAAAATGGCATCTTCTTATCTCCATTATGTATACCTGGGAAACATTCCAGGAGAAAGCAGCACATTCTGCCCGAAGTGCAAGAACCTTTTGATCGAAAGGATAAATTATCAGACAAATATAAAAGGCCTGATAAATCAAAGCTGTAGCCAATGCGGAAGAAAGGCAGACATTATTCTGTAAACATTTAAACAACTATTCAACCATCAATTTAAGTCAATCTATCTCCCCCCCCCCCTCTTGGGAGGGGAAATGGTTTGTAGTTATAAAAGCGCAATTGTCGACAAACATTACAAATAAAGTATAATTTGTTTGTTTTTAATGAATAAATGAAACATTTGTGTTAAAATTTTGCAAATTTTTTTATTCTAAATTATAATATTTCGTAAAGAAGGGATAGGGTAATTTATGTCCAGAGTTTTAGTTATTGAAGACGAAAACAATATGAGCGCCTCTATAAAAGACAGCCTGGAATTTGAGGGCTATGAAACTATTATTTCAAAAGATGGAAAAGACGGCCTTGCTTGCCTCAATCGGGAAGGATTTGACAGTGTGGTGCTGGACATTTCCCTGCCGGAAATAGACGGCTATGAGGTTTTAAGGGAATTTAGAAAAATTAACAAAGAAACACCTGTCATTCTTATTTCCGGGAGGACCAATGAAGAAGACAAAGTCTTTGGTTTTAACCTGGGCGCTGATGATTATTTAACCAAACCTTTTTCTATTATAGAACTTGTAGCTCGAGTCAGGGCACATATTCGCAGGACTCATATTCTGAAGGGAACTCATTTACTCAAATCAGGTTCATACCCAGGCTATGAGCCGGTTACTATCAAGATTGGTGAAGCTCTGGTCTTTTTAGACAAGATGACAGTAAAACTGGAAGAAAAAGAAGCCCCTTTAACCCCAAAAGAGCTGGGAATAATCCGTCTTCTCTACAAAAATCGCGGAAAAGTGGTGTCACGAGATATGATGATGAAAGAAATATGGGGAGAAGACATTTTTGTTACAGAAAGAGTCATTGATACAAATGTCGTTTCTATCCGGAAAAAAATTGGCGATATTGGCAGAAAATCTAAGTATATTAAGACGATTTTTGGCATCGGTTACAAATTGGCAGAGTGATGATTTATGAAAAAATTATTATGCATCATTTTCTTTTTAATTGCTTTTACTCTTTCCTATGGAGCTCCTACAACTATTACTCCCGCCAATACTGACGAGGGGAAGTTCATGCTGACTTTTGGGTCAGATTTTCTATACAACCCCTCCAATGACATTCTTTCTATTTTTGACCTGGGCGCCCGTTTTGGGCTTCCCGGCGGTTTTGATGTCGGATTAAATATTTACAAATTAGGCGCTATTCTGGATCTTAAATACTTCTTCCTGAGAGCTACGATTTTTACAACCGCAATTGATTTGGAAGGAGGGTTCAACAATTTACAGCAAGTCTGGGGCGGCCTGGGTATTGTTATGGGAATGGAACTGGAACCTTTTTTGGGTGTCTATACCTCTTTCCGGTGGCGATATCCAGCTATAAAAGAGATTGATTCTATTCAAAACGACGTATCTGGAGTTGTATTTATCATGAAATTTGGATTAGAACTATTCAGGCAAGAAACATTTTCTTTCCTGTTAGAAGGCGGATTTGAAAAAAGCTGGAGTCTTAGCGCAAACCCTTCTTTTGATCTCACCGCCGCAGCCATGGTACATTGGAAGCTTTACTAGTAAGAAAGCGAATAAACAACAATATTGACCCCCATTCGAATTGCCTCTTCCCGTTTTTCCGGCGGGTCGCCATGCACTTCCGGCAAATCCCATCCATTACCGATATCTGAGTTGTAAGCATAAAAAAGCGCCAGACGGTTCTGGATAAATAAACCAAACCCTTTCGGCGCCCCTTCGTAGTGCTCATGTATTTTAGGCAGGCCATTTTTAAAAGAGTAAAAAGAATGGTAAAGGGGGTGGGGAAAACTCACTTCCTGCATCAAATTATCTGGAAAAACTTCCCGCATGGTTTTTCGAAAAGATTCATCCATTCCGTAGTCGTCATTGGCGAAAACAAATCCGCCGTTCAATAGAAATTTCCTTAAATTTACCCTTTCCCTTTCTGACAGCTCTATTGGGACATGGCCATTGATAAAGAGAAAATCATGCTGAAATATCGCATTATCCTCGAGGGAAAGCTCAAAAGGAGAAAGATTTACTTCTATATTGCTTCTCTTTTTCAATTCGGAAAGAAAATTTTTGACTTCACCGCGCGCGTTGTAGTGATCGCCGTTTTTGTATTTGACAATGACAAAATCAAAAGCCGGCAAGCTTTCGAAAATAAAACACAATAAAAGAACTATTAGACTGATTTTCATAATAAACACTCCTGCCTCATCCCCCCGCCCCCCTTCTCCATTCCGGTTGCGAAACTGCCGGAACGGTAATTCCACACCCCTCTCCGCCGCAGTGGAGAGGGGCCGGGGGTGAGGCATCTAATGATAAATCATATTCGTAATAAAGCCAATAATTAAGCCGCCTATAATACCAATCACATTGATGGGGACATAAGCCAGCAAGAATAGGATTCATCCCTAAATTGATATTTGGAATAATGAGGCCCGCCATAAACCTTTCTAAAAAAGCCCCCAGGATCGCTTCCATTTTCTTTCTTATGTCTTTCTCTTTTTCTTCTCCGCGGCGGGAAAAAGCACATTATTCAGGATAAGCCGGTA